>JACNLO010000058.1 GCA_014381555.1 Planctomycetota bacterium
GACGCCGGTAGCTCAATTGGCAGAGCAGCGGATTCCAAATCCGCAGGTTGAGTGTTCGAGTCACTCCCGGCGTGTTTGGTTAGAAACACAGAAACATGAGAACAACATGAGCACAACAATTTACAAACAAGGTCAGGGATACTGGGTGCGATTGATGTCCGCCATCGGTTTTGGCCTTTTGGTCATGATGGGTGTGATTTGGATTTGGGACCAACTCAGTGGCGTACAAATAGCAGACCTAGAATCTGTGTATGTGCAGGGTGGCTTTTCTGTCATCATCGTTGTTATTTGCGGCATAATTGGGTTTCATTTAATAGGAAGAAAAGCGAAATTCGTTGATTTTATGATTGCAACAGAGGGCGAAATGAGAAAGGTGAATTGGTCAACAAAACGAGAAATCGTTGGTTCGACCATCCTTGTAATTATGCTCACGCTCTTTATTGCTGTTTTCTGCCAAATTGCAGATTTGGCATTTTCAGCGTTTTTCCAATGGGCAGGTGTGTTGCAATCATCTTAAAAGTGCAAGGGATCACGATGACAGATACAGAACAAAACATAGAATCAACCCCAACTCCAGAAGTGGCTTGCGAGACTCCAGAAGTTACAGATGATGTTGTAGCAGAAACTGCACCAGTTGAAGTTACAGAAGAGATTCCTGCAAGTGAAGAACCACGCACACAAGAGGGCATGAATTGGTTTGTGCTTCGTGTCGCTTCAAACAAAGAAGACTTCGTTCGAAATGCACTTGACAAGAAAGTGCAAATAGAAGGGGTACAGCATCTAGTTGGGCGGATTATGGTTCCGACCGAGAAAACAAAAACGCTGACAAAAACAGGCAAAACAAAAATTACTGAAACGAAGTTGTATCCAGGATATATCTTTGTAGAAATGAGACTTGTTGATGCTCGAATTTCTCAAGATGTCTTTTTCTTGATTAAAGAAACAACAGGAGTAGGAGACTTTGTGGGCACTGCAGGTAAGCCAACCCCAATGTCTACAGACGAAGTTGACAAAATGTTGTTCGACTCGCAAGCGCCCGAAGAGGTTACAGAAGTCAAACTTGAGTTTGCCAAGGGCGATCATGTGAATGTAAAAGATGGTCCATTCATGGGCTACGAAGGTACTGTTGATGATATTTTCCCAGAGAAGGGTGTCGTTCGAGTACTCGCAACGGTCTTTGGTCGTCAAACACAAATCGATATTGAATACTGGATGATCGAAAAAGCTGAATAACGAATTGGACTGGCACAAGTGTTGCAAAGCAACACTCAGATGCCTTTCCCATACTGTAGATGCAAGAAACGACAGTCCCGGAAAAGGGGACAGTCCCTATTTGACGCAAAACAAGCTCTAGTACAAAAGTGCTATTTTCGTTGAATGACTTTTCACGTCCACAGTTTATGGACAGTCCCGGAAAAGGGGACAGTCCCTATTTGACGCAAAACAAACTCTAGTACAAAAGTGCTATTTTCGTTGAATGACTTTTCACGTCCATAGTTTATGGACAGTCCCGGAAAAGGGGACAGTCCCTATTTGACGAAAAACAAGCTCTAGTACAAAAGTGCTATTTTCGTTGAATGACTTTTCACGTCCACAGTTTATGGACAGTCCCGGAAAAGGGGACAGTCCCTATTTGACGCAAAACAAACTCTAGTACAAAAGTGCTATTTTCGTTGAATGACTTTTCACGTCCATAGTTTATGGACAGTCCCGGAAAAGGGGACAGTCCCTATTTGACGAAAAACAAGCTCTAGTACAAAAGTGCTATTTTCGTTGAATGAATATTTGCGTCAACCGTTTGGGGACAGTCCCATTTTTGGTATCGTGCACACATGGAAACAGGAACAATTTCACTTGAAGATGCGGCGAAAACATTTTTTGAAGATTACGCAAAACTTCGGGCTGAAATTGCAAAAGCAGTTGTTGGGCACGATGAAATAGTTGAAGGCGTTTTAATATGTCTATTTGCTGGTGGACACGCACTTCTAGAGGGAGTGCCTGGTCTTGGCAAAACATTGTTGATTAGAACGTTGAGTGAAGCTCTACACCTACAATTTGCTCGAATACAATTTACGCCAGACTTAATGCCGGCTGATATTACTGGCACAACCGTTGTTGTGGAGACAGACGGCGCTCGAGATTTTGAGTTCCGCAGGGGACCACTCTTTGCACAAATGGTTCTTGCGGATGAAATCAATCGAGCAACCCCAAAAACACAGTCAGCGTTGCTTGAAGCAATGCAAGAGCGAACAGTCACTGTTGGTGGAGAAACACACCAACTTGAAAAACCATTCTTTGTGATGGCGACCCAGAACCCGATTGAACAAGAGGGAACCTACCCACTTCCAGAAGCACAACTTGATAGATTTTTCTTCAAACTACATGTTGGATATTCCGGGCGTGAAGAGTTGATGGAAATTATAGATCGTACGACAAGCGGAATTTCTGCAGACGTACAGCGTGTGCTTGATACACACACAATTCTTTCATATCAACAAACAGTACGTGAAGTTAGTATTTCTAATGATGTGCAAGACTATGCTGTGCGAATTGTGTTGGCGACGCACCCTGACGAGACAATTGCTACTCCAAAAGTAAAAACATTTTTCAGATTTGGCGCATCTCCACGAGCAGCCCAAACACTAGTTCTTGGAGCGAAGGTTCGTGCGTTGCTTGCAGGTCGCACAAAAGTACACACAGATGATATTAAAGACGTCGCACTTCCCGCACTTCGTCACCGTTGCATTTTGAATTTTGAAGCAGATGCAGAGGGAATTTCTTGCGATGATATTTTGGCAAACCTAATCGAAACATTGCCAGTTTCAATAACTTGAGAGACTTTTTATGATTGATATTGCAATAGTTGCATGTTTGATGTTATCGCAGTCGAGCGAAGAAGCTCAAACATTTGATACAAAACTCGATTTTTATTATTTCAATCAGTTTGAATCTTCTGTTACAACTGGTGGCAATGTTGAGGTTTCTTCTAGTGGAACGTCGCTTCGATTAGATTCACAAGTTACAAACGATGATAATCTTTTGTTTGATTTTCAATTTCAGAAAACAGATTGGAATTTTGGTGGAACAACAGGATTAGGTGGAGATGATCCATGGGGAACAGTGAATACGATTGAATTTGTTGTTCAATGGACACACAAATACACTGATAAATCGCAGTGGTTTGCTGCGGGGTTCGTCCGGGCAAGTTATGAAGATAGTGCTTCAACTGATACAAAGGCAGGTGGTTCTTTTGGCCTTATTCATTCTTTTTCATCAGACCTCACCCTTGGGCTTGGCGTTGGTGTTATTGGCGAAGTTCAGGCAGATCCACTCGTGTTCCCGTTATTTGTCGTTGAGTGGAAACTTACTGACACGCTACGGATTAGGAGTGCAATGGCTGCTAGATTTGCGGGCAGGAGGGGTCTTGAACTCGTTTGGACTCCCCAAGATTCTTGGACGTATGGAGTTGGTTTATCTTATGAGTACAACAGATTCAAATTGGACGACAGTGGGATTGCTCCAAACGGTGCGGGTGAAACAACCTCATATCCACTAATTTTGAGGGCAACGCACAAAGCATCTTCAAGCTGTGACATTACATTTTTGGGAGGCATTGTTTTTGGTGGGAACCTCGAGGTAACAGATCAATCACGGCAACTTATTCGATCAACAGATTATGAAAATTCCGGTGTGATTGGTATTTTTGGTCAATTGCGGTTTTGAATGGTGTAGTGTTATGAAATAACAAAACGGCCTTTTTGTGGGGTTCGGGGGTTCTGGGGTTTTTGGGTTTTTGGGTTCGTGGTTCATTGTGTAGCTAAAAATCGGGGAATCGCTCAATGTTATTCCAATCAGAAAGATCAACGACAATAGGTGTGGGGTGTATTTTCCATGGCACGCATGGGAGTGGACCTGTTTCGACTTTTTTGGAATCGCCATGAGTTCTCGCGACCGCGAAGGAAAGACTATCTTGTTCTGTCCAAGAATTTGGTAGTTCGATTCGAACGGACCAGTTGTGTTCTTTAATAACTTTTGAAACAGTCATTCCATTTGGAACGCGTTCCTGAGCAGGTGAGATAGTGGCAATTGTGTTTGTGTCAGGATGTAGTATTGAAACGGTTTCGATTCCACGAAGTTGTTCAATTGTCGAAATAGTTTCAGGTAGGTTACAGTTGTTGGAATTACCCTTGCAACTAATAAATAATTCCCACACACCGAGTATTTTTCTCAGTTGCACAGTTGTAGCATTATCCTTGTCAACCACAATTGGTTTTCCAAGCTGTAGGCTTTGAAGATTCCATAGAGGGTGTAAAACTTGAAACTGAATGCTTGGTGGAGTGATTGAAATGGCTGGTGGGACAATAGGAAGAGAGTATGACTGTTTGCCTATTTGAAGGTTGAGCCACTGTAATTGAGATTCAACAGTTACTGGTCCGAATATTGAAAGATCAACAAGTGGTGGTCGTGTTGCATGTGCTCGAAATGTGTGCGAAGCTGCAACCTCAACCGCAATGGGAATATCGCCTTCATCTTGCCATTTAATTGATGCAACAACAGGTTCAAGAGTAGGGTTAGCGATTGCTATTGTTATATTTTCTCCATACACCTGTTCAAGCCACTGAACATATGGTCTTTGGTCTTCAACCCAACGCAAAGCCCTTGTTGCAAGTTGCCTTGATGTTGTGGTCATATCGAGCATGATTGATAATAAACGCCGAAGTGAGTCTGGATTAACTACCCAGCAAGCGTATAAGTATTCAGCATCGTATGCGGTGTTAGTCAGCAAATCTCTGCAAGCCGCTGCAACACCTCTGCTACTGCGAGCAAGCCGATTGAAACCGAGACGCCATAACTGCGATTCCCTTAAAGCAACTAGTCTTTCGACTTCGCTTAAGTTTGGTGGTTCTGGAGTAATTGCGTCTAAACGTGATGCAAGAAGTGTCCACCGCCAATATTCAAGAGGATTCCATTCAGGAAGATTGTATGGTGATTCAGCACGAAGTTCAGTTTTCTTTCTGTAACTTGAAAGATTAATGTTGGGTAGCGATGGTGGCAAGTTAATCCACTTTGGCATGAGAGTCATACCACCGAATTTTATGGTTCCATATCCTTCTTCAGGAAGTTCGACAAGAAGTACTGGTCCGGTGGAGTTATCTTTTGGATTGATTAAGAGCGAATCATCATTGTGAGTTACTGGGCGAACAGTAAATGGGTTACTTGTCCACAAAGAAGTATTTGGATTGGCTTCTATCCACCCCACAACACCAGTTCGATGTACTCCACCCTCAAAAACAACATCAATTTCAAATGGCCAATGTTTTCCATTTGATTCTGTAATAAGTTGGACCATGAGTACGCCCCCTCTTGGTGCAAGAGGGCTTGTTTGTTTTGATTCTATGCTTTCAATTGGAACAGCAAAGACGCTTTGAGTAGCGATGGATAAAATAAACGCCAGTAAAAATTTCATGGAGTAGTTGCAGTTTTGCTACGAACTTTTTGAATAATTGCGATTGTTTCAGCAATTGCAAGTTCAAGATTATCATTAACAATGAAATATTCGTATGCGCCACTCTCTTTTGCCAATTTAATTTCGCTTTTTGCTTCTCGAAACCTTCGTTCGATTGAATCAACGTCATCTCTTCCCCTTGTTTTAAGTCGATGAAGCAATTCATCTTCATTTGGAGGAAGGATGAAAATCCTGACAGACTCAGGCATATTGGTCTGAATTTGAATTCCACCTTGAACATCGATATCGAGCAACATAATTCTTCCACTAGAGAGAACTTCTGCTACAGATTTCTTTAGCGTGCCATATTGATGACACCCAAAGACCTCGGCATGTTCTAAAAACTCGCCGTTTTTGATTTTTGTGTTGAATTCTTCGGGGGTGATAAAGAAGTAATCTTGCCCATCGATTTCGGAAGAACTTTGTGGACGAGTCGTTGCCGAGACGCTAAACACCGCATCGAATGCATCTCGAACCTTGTGCACGATGGTTGTTTTTCCGACCCCAGAGGGTCCTGAAATAACAACCAGTATTCCTTGTTCTTGCTCGGGCATTTGATAATTGTATCGCATATCAATCTTGGGTCTGACCCAAGGTCAGGCATGGGGTCTTAGCAGTGGCCAGACCCCCATAGGTGTTGTAGTGGTACAATAGTCGGAATGTCCCTACCCAGAATCGCTATTGTTGGCAGACCTAATGTTGGAAAGTCAAGCCTGTTAAACCGGCTCGCTCGGCGTAGGGTGTCAATTGTCGACCCAACTCCAGGTGTGACTCGAGACCGAGTGAGCGTTGTTTTAGAGATTGACCCACCATCAAAAACTTCGAAGGGAACAGAATCTAGACTAGCCGAGATTCACGATACGGGCGGGTGGGGAGTCTATGTTGTCGAAGGAGAGCACATTGATGACGCCGGGAAGGATTTGCGAGATCTTACATCCGACATCGAATTCCAAATCAAGGAAGCGATGAACACTTCGGATCTAATAATCTACATCATTGATGCGCAAATCGGCATCACTCCTCTTGATGAGACGGTGGCAGAAATGTTACGTCGATCAGGTGCAGGTGATCGGATTCTTGTTGTTGCAAGTAAAGTAGATTCACGAGCATGGGAACCACACGGCCACGAAGCAGCTGCTCTTGGTCTCGGCGAAGCAATTTGCGTTTCATCTACAAGTGGACACGGAATAAAGTTTCTTACAGATCGAATTTGGGAACGTCTCGAAGGTGTGACGGGTCACCGTGACGAAAACCCCGATATGAAACTCGCAATAATTGGGAAGCGCAATGCTGGAAAGTCATCTCTGACAAATGCACTAGCAGGTGAAAATCGTGTAATTGTTTCAGAAATTGCCGGAACAACCCGAGATTCAATAGATGTTAAGTTTAAGATTGAAGGAAAATCATTTACAGCAATTGATACTGCGGGAGTTCGCAAACAAAAAAGTTTTGCTGATGATATTGAATATTACGCGTATCGAAGAATGCTCCAATCGATACGGCGTGCCGATGTCACAATGCTGCTTATTGATGCAACCGACAGAATTTCTCAGGTAGACAAAAAACTTGCAATGGAATTACAGAGGCAGTTTAAGCCGACTGTGATTGTTGTCAATAAATGGGATCTTGTGGACGAGTCGATTTCTCCAGAGGATTATCTGGAGTACATCACGAAAGAATTAAGGGGTCTAGATTTTGCTCCAATTGTCTTTGTTAGCGCGGTTGAAAGTAATGGAATCAACGACGCAGTATCGATGGCATTTAACTTGAAGGAACAGTCTGAACACCGCGAGACAACAGGAAAATTGAACGCAGTCGTGAAATCAATTTTGAAAGATCGCGGTCCTTCGTCACGACTCGGTACGATTGCTAAATTATTGTATGTTTCTCAAATTGCAACAAAACCACCAACAATTGCAATGGTAGTTAATGAGCCATCAATGTTTGAGGGACAATACGAGCGATATCTCATGAATCGCTTGCGAGAAGAACTACCATTTAGTGAAATACCTATTCGACTTTTATTTACAAAGAGACGACGAAAATCACTTCATGATCTCAAGCACGGGGAAAAAGAAGATACAATCTCAGAACTAACGCGTACAAACCCCTCTATTGGTCAGGCGAAAGAGGGAGCCGAAACCCAACCTGACGACATAAAAATAGTTGATGACTCCACCCAATAATAGGGTGATTGTCATTCGTGCCGCGATAGAAGTAAAGTTATGCAAATAGTTCCGCTCCCAGTCTTTGAAGAAGACGCAGATCCATCAAAACGAGACTCACTTACGCTTGAGGAACAACTCGAGCAGATAGAAGAACCAGAAACTTTGGTTGTACGTTTTGGATCTCTCCAACTGATAGGTGAATACAAACAGGCTGGCGGAATTAAAGCTGGGTGTGGCTCAAAACTTGTTGCACGCACACATAGGGGTACGGAATTGGTTGATTTATTAACAACTACCTGTTCAAACTCGGGATGTTCAAAATCGATTAGTCGTTCAGAAATGTTAGAGTATATTGAAGATTCTGGAGGCAAAAACTTTCCTTTCCACACAAACGGTCGAGTAATCCGAATTGCAACAAGTGATGATCTTGGGCGAATGAACGAGTTGAAAAGCCGTATCTCAGAGCAACTAAAAAACGCAAGAAAACTTGTTGAAGAACATCGGCTAGCAATGAAAATTGTGGAGGTTGAGCCGATTCTTGGAGAAGAATTGTTAACCTTCTATTTTATCAGTGAAGACAAAGTAGATTTTCGAAAACTTGTTTCTGAATTGGCATCAAAATATTCCACAAGAATTGAGATGCGTCAAGTTGGATCTCGTGACGAGGCGAGGTTGGTCGCAGATTACGAACGTTGTGGTCAGCATTGTTGTTGCAAAAGTTTTTTAAAGGTTCTGTCGCCAGTTTCAATGCGTGCAGCAAAGCAACAAAAACAAACACTCGATCCTAAAAAAATCTCTGGTCGTTGTGGTCGATTAATGTGTTGTTTGAGGTATGAAGATCAAACATATCGCGAACTTAAAAAGAATCTTCCTCACAAAAAGACGCGAGTTGGTACTCCAGAAGGTCCTGCAATTGTTCAGGACGGTAAAATTCTGACACAACTTGTATTAGTAGAACTTGAACACGATAAACGTCGAGTTGCATTTCCTATTGAAGAATTAAGCGATCCAGAAACATGCCCAAGACCGTGGGAAGTTAAAGAAATAGTTGAGGAACAAAAACCAAAGGGCAAACGAAAACGTAGAAAGAAAAAGAAACCCTCACAAGAGGGAGGTTCCAAAGAAGAACCTAAGTTGGCCAACAATTCAACCAAGAAAAAGCGTCGCGGGCGCCGAAGAAGAAAAAGAAAATCCAACAAGGATTCCGATAAGAATTAAAGTATGGAACAAAAGGCAAAGAAAAAAACAAGCATCATAGAAACACTGCAGTCATTAGTTGTGGCATTTGTTTTAGCTATGGTCTTTCGCGGCTTTGTTGTTGAGGGTTTTGTAATACCAACTGGTTCTATGGCTCCAACACTTCTTGGCCAACATTTTTTAAAACACAGTGACCAGACGGGTCAAGATTTTACTGTAGGTTTTGATCAAGGGATTTCGGTTTCTCCAGAACGTTCTACCGATCCTTTGCTTGGGAGAAATGTACCTCTTTCAATGGCAGAAGCAAAGAAACTAGAGCCAAGGCGTGGGGACAGAGTGTTAGTGCTCAAAACCTTGTATCCTTTTTTTGAACCAGAACGATTTGATGTGGTTGTGTTTAAGAACCCAACAGACACCCAAGGGACGACTTCAAATTACATTAAACGGTTAATAGGTCTCCCTAATGAAACACTTTGGATTGCAGACGGCGATATTTTTGTAAGGCAAGACAGCGTGCCTGATTCAGAGTTTGAGATTCAGAGAAAACCAGAACATATTCAGCAATCGTTATGGAGAACAATTTCTGATAGCGATGCTATACCCACAGATACACTTGCGCTATCGCGGCCATGGCGCGGATCACCATGGCGTGGTAGTCCAGATGGAGCGTGGAAACTCAATGATCGTACTTTGGTTTGTACAACCGCATCCCCTTCAACTCTTACTTGGGACCACAATCTGATTCTCATTGATGATTGGCTTCCATATAACATGTTAAATTCTAATCGGCGCAACCAACCTTTATCAGATGTCCGTGTATCTGCGACACTAACTCCTGAAAAGGAAACCCTCAATGCAAGTTTTTCACTTGAAGCAGTACAACACCGTTTTGTTTGGATGATTTCTTCTGGTCAAGCAGTTCTTTCAATGTCAACTCTTGATGGCGATGTCGTCAAAAAGGTAGAAGTTGATGTCGATGTGTTTCCTAAAATAGTTTCAGGTATAAGTAAGCCCATTCGTTTAGAGTGCTGGCACGTTGACCAAATGATGGTGCTCTATCTCAACGGAGCAAGGGTTGCAGAGTTGTTGTATGATTTTTTACCCGAAGAAAGAATACGCTTCGCATCTAATGCGGACCCATCGGTTCCTATTGAAGAAATTGCAGGAAGTGGTGGGAAACCACCATCTCTGCAGTGGCAATTCGATGGTTCTCCATTGACTATTACAAAACTTCAAGTTGGTCACGACTTGTATTACAACTATAATCACAGGGGCTTGACAGAACGAGCAACGAAGAATCCCACAAAAAAGGGTAACGAAGAATTGGTTCGGTATGGATCTCCAGCATTTGGAACCCATCCAGATAAATTGGCTGTTTTAACGGATGATCAGTTTATGATGGCTGGTGATAACAGTACACACTCGCTAGATGGTCGTCTCTGGGGCAATCCTGATGAATTTGTTGCAGCTCAGATAGATGATTCACCGTTCATTGTTCACCGAGACCTGCTTATAGGGAAAGCGTGGGGTGTGTATTGGCTTCCCCCTCCGATTATTCCAGAGTTTAATCGGTTCCGTTTTATCAGGTAATTCAATTACGCGGGTGTTTTACCAATCTAAGTGGAACATTCCAATCTTCTTCCCAACACTTCGTAGAGAGCGACAACCGTAGAGCCGAGGGAAGTCACATGGGATTGTTTGCATGGTTGACACGACGAATTTCACCTCAACCCATCGCTGTTCATTATGGAAGCGATGTTGTACGGTTCATGCAAATAAAAAATAAAAAGAACCGTATCATCCAAGGCGCGGTTGAAGTAGCGCCAGATGATTCTGCTGGAATTTCAGAAGCATTAACTTCATTTAAAGGAAGTCGATGTGTAGTGTGCTTATCTCCAAAAGATGCACTTGTTCAACATATTCGTACAGAATTAAACGAAGAAGAGGAACATATTCGTGACCGACTTATTGAACATGATGGAAGGTGGGGAAACGCAGAAATACGTTATGTTTGCGTGAAAACAACTGGGTCAGGAATCAGCGTAGGGCAAGAATTATTATGTGTTGGTGTTGATCGAGCACTTTCTGCTCGTGTTATGAGTACGTTAGAGGCGGCAGGTGCTCGAGTTATTGCAGTCACTGTTCCAGTTTATGCTTCAATACGGGCTTTTGATTCATTGTATCGACGTGATGGCGATGAAATTATTACTTCTATGCTCATAGATATGGATGAACGAATGTCTATGGTTATGATTTCGCATGGTGCAAATTGTGTGTTTGCGCATAGTGTTAAATCGTGTACATCAAAGACAGAAGAAATGTGGGAACCAGAACAAAGAAAGGAACCCTCTCTGTTGCCTATTTCAAATTCTGAGAGGCATGAAGACGGACGTCACCTTGAAGATGACCCGATGGGGCTACGAGGTATCCATGGAGGTAGTGCAGTGGAAGAATCGA
Source organism: Planctomycetota bacterium (assembly GCA_014381555.1). Classification (GTDB taxonomy): domain Bacteria; phylum Planctomycetota; class Phycisphaerae; order Phycisphaerales; family SM1A02. Next base: position 11,329 of record JACNLO010000058.1, read on the forward strand.
AGTTCGTAGAAGAACTTAAACGATGTTTGCGACATCATGACACGTTGTTTCCAGATAGAACAATCGACCGAATTATCTTCACAGGATATGGAGCTCTTGACACGCAAAAATGTGCATCAATTGCTTCGGAGTTTGGAATTTCTGGCTACATAGCAGATCCGTCCGCGTGGATTACTGGTGCAGCTGAAATTGCAGGCGGTCCATCTTGGACTACAACAGCAGGATTGTGTTTACGGTATGCGGAGATGGCAGCATGAAGCACCCATTTGACGATTTTTTACCACCTTCTTTGCACGCCCGTCGGGAGGCACATCGTATTGTTCGTGTCGGTGTTATATTGGTTGCAACGGTTTCTATTGCAACAGCGGTTGCCTTTGCGACAACGCTCAATGGCTGGCGAGGTTTACTAGAAAGTAGAAGTAGTGTTGCAATTCGTTGGGACGATGCAAACCAACGAATGGTTGCATTTGTAAAAGCGCAGAAAGAAATGCAAGTCGCAATGGACTCTGCAGAAGAAATAGATCGAGTCATCGATAGTGTCCCGCGTTCAATTATTCTTTTTGAATTAACGAAAGGGCTTCCAGACGATTCAAATCTAAATGATATTCGTCTTGAAACCCGTTCGAGAACAATTGAGAAAGATAAGGTAGCCCGCACACAGCAAATTACCTTGTTGGGAATCGCGCCAAACGATGCTACTATTTCTTCATACATTGAGGCGCTATCAACATCATCATATTTCACCGCTGTTTCATTGATGTATGCACAACAGGTGGGAACCACAACAAAACGTAATTTTTCAATTCATCTAGCAGTTGATCCTATGGCAACACTTGTAATGGTGGAAGAGCAATGATTAGTCAATCTCGATATCTCATGTTGGTTGGATTGCTGGTGTTGATTCCCGTTTCTGCGTGGGCAATCATTTACAGACCTATGAACAAAGCATTGAATTGTGTAGCAGAAGAAATACGCACCAGAACAACATCTTATTCACACTTTGATGAGATTAACTCTCATTATAGACAATTAAAATATCTAACTAGAACCTTAAAAGATTCAACTGCCGAAGCTTATTCACGTATTCCACAAGAACACGGTGCAGACCAATGGCTCGAATCGGCATCTGATGCAGCACTTGAATTGGACATGGTTGTCAAGTCGGTTACGACATCAGGCGAACGGGTTGAGGGAGAATTTGGTGTCCTACCAGTAGACATAAGTGTTCAAGGGACACTTGATGGCGTGTACCGTTTGTTACAACATTTTGAACGGATGGATTATATTTCAAGAATAGATCGAATGGGAATTCATCTAGTAGAAGATGATGTTGTAGAAGCCAGAATTGTAGTCCACCTGATATTTTCAATAGGCGGTAATTCATAATGCAGGCCTTCAATAGAGCAACACAAAAATATGACGCAGCAACAATTTTTATATTTGTTGCGACACTTGTTGTAATTGTTAAACTTTCCTTGATGCGAGTTTTTGTTCCCACTTCTGTAGGTGCTGAAGAAATAGGAAGCGAAATCCTTATGGAACAAATGTGCACGAGCGAGAAATTAACAGAAACTGCTTCGGAGATAGAAGAGTGGAATCAACAAGTACAGGTCCTTTCAACTAGGTTATCGAGCGACCCAGTCAAGTGGCAAAAAAAACTCGTTACGACGCATGCGTTTGGACAAAAGAACGCAGAAGAGTTTATCTCGAAAAGTAATTCACGTAGTGAATTTATATTTGCAGCGAATTATGCGGAAAACAACCTGTCCCTTCAATCAGTAATGACCGGTCGTACTACGCTGGCAAATATTAATGGGAACATATATCGAGTTGGTGACATAATCTCGATTCGTGGAGGAGAAATTATGCTTCGTATCGTTGAACTTGGGTCAACATATGCCGTTGTTCAACTTGACAAATATGATCAAGGCGGAGACACGAAGCGAACTATCTATTTAGCAGATAGCCAAAAAATGGTTGGTGGAGGATTTGAGCCATGAAATCACTAGAGACAAAAGTAAAGGCAAAAAAAAGCAGGTCGTACTCCGAAAAACTCTTAGGTCTTCTTCAGGATTGGGATTGTATAAATGAAGAAGACTTAAAATTAGTTGACAGGTTACAAAAGCAAAGCCACGGACGCTCATTATCGTTAATACTTCAAGACGTGGGAGTTGAAGAGGAACACCTACAAAAAGCAGTGGCAGAAGTTTCAGGGCTGCACTTTTCTAAACTAACAATCGAAAATGTGGCGGATGATCTGGTAACAAAACTTGGGATAGGTTGGTGCACAGAGCACGGCGTAATACCAGTTCGGTTCAAAGGAAATGCTTTTATTGCATCCTCCACAGTCGACGAACTCTTTCTGACTGATGATATACGCAACAAATTTTCAGAGTCGGTCGGACAAATGCTTTCAACACATTGCGACATTCAGGGTATTCTTGGGCAATTAGCTCAAGCAGACAAAACAGTTGAGAAAGATGATGATACTAAAGATGGGGCGGAGTTTTATGAAGAAGAAAACAGTACTTCTGTAGACTTACAAGAAGAAGCCAACCATGCAGAATCATCCCCAGTAGTAAGGATTGTTGGAGAAATGATTACTTCTGCAGTTAGAGAGGACGCTTCAGACATCCATTTCGAACCAGGGACCGATTGCTCTCACATCCGATTACGAATTGACGGCATTCTTCATGACTTTAAACAGTGTGAAAAAAATATGCACAGCGCAATTGTGAGTCGCATAAAAATTTTAGCAAACTTAGATATTGCTGAGCGTCGAATACCGCAGGATGGAAGAATTAGGGCAACAGTATTTGGACGTTCAATTGATCTTCGTGTTTCAACCGTTCCAACCCCAAAAGGCGAAAAGGTGGTGTTGCGTCTCCTTGATGACAGAAATATCCGCATAGGTCTTGATGAACTTGGTTTTTGCAAAGAATCTCTCTCAGCATGGAAACACGAAATCAGTTCTCCGCACGGAATAATTTTGGTAACAGGTCCAACGGGTTGTGGAAAAACTACAACTCTATATTCTTCCTTGCAAGAAATGGATCGTGAGAGATTGAACATTTCAACCGTTGAAGATCCGGTGGAGTACGAACTCTCTGGTATCACTCAAATTCAAGTACATGAAAAAATAGACATGACATTTTCACGTGCACTTCGAGCCTTGCTTCGGCAAGATCCAGATGTAGTTTTGTTAGGTGAAATACGCGACATGGAAACCGCAAGCGTTGCAATTCAAGCAGCGATGACAGGGCACTTAGTTTTGTCAACCTTGCACACAAACGATGCGCCAAGTTCATTAACTCGTCTTATTAATATTGGCATAGAGCCATTTCTGGTTGCATCAGCGGTGAATGGGGTTCTTGCACAGCGGCTTGCGCGTAGAGTTTGCCAAAAATGCGTGCAAATGAAGAATCCAAACAAGAGAGAATCAAAACTTCTTGAAGGATTTAACTGTGAACAAATTCCTCATGCTGTTGGCTGTTCATCCTGTCGTGGTAGTGGCTATTCTGGACGACTCGGAGTGTATGAGTTGCTCATAATGGATGACGAGCTCCGAGATTCCATTGCTGGGAATCCTACGATAACTTCGTTTAGGAAACTCGCCCTAAATCGCGGCATGCAAACCCTTCGACACGATGGTTTTGCAAAAGTTGCTGATGGCTTAACAACAGTAGACGAAATTTTGCGATTGACCGCTTAATTTCAGCAGTAGTCGGCAAATCCACAGACTCCCACCCATTACAGACACGCATATGGTATTGGGGACAGTCGGTATTGGGGACAGTCCCCAGGGGACTGTCCCCAATATCAATAGCGATAACAGCCATTGTTTTGTGGGGTCTGTCCCCAACCGTATCACATGGTGCCTGTCCCCATGTTTTCTTTGTTTACGTTTCAAAAAAAGCGATAATCTTTCTTTTTTGTGGGGACAGTCCCCTGGGGACTGTCCCCAATATCAATAGCGATAACAGCCATTGTTTTGTGGGGTCTGTCCCCCGTTGCGTGCTCTGGGGACTGTCCCCAAAACAAGACGGGAGAAATAAGTAAGACGCACCAACAAATTGCTGCGATGCCAGTTTTGCCAATGATGCCCATGACTCTACCGATGGCTGCTCCGGTTGCTGACTTTGCAAGTTCACCTGCTGGTGCAATTTCTTTGTGACTTAGTTCTCCGAGCAATGCTCCAAGAAATGCGCCAGCGATTGCCCCAATTAAAGTTCCAGCAAGTGGAATCGGAATAACAAACGTGCCAATGAAGGCGCCAATCATGCTTCCCAATATTGCGCCAACCATCCCGCGTTTTGTTCCGCCACCAGCCTTTGCACCGAGTCCAGCTGCAGCGGTCTCTATGATTTCACCACAAACTGCAAGCCCAAGGACTATGCCGATTGTTACCCAACTCCAAATCGGCGAATCACTCCATAGCGGATTACACAATGTAATGGCAAGTGCACCAGCGACCATCAACCATGTTCCAGGTAAACCCACAAGGGTAATAAGTACGCAAATTGAAGCGTAAAGGGCAAAAATCACCAGTATTACAATAGAAATCCAGTCCATCGTTTCCTTACTTGCTTATTGGGGTTCTATCTGCCATCATGTCATGCATGGTACTAGCAACAACCATTGCGTGTTCACTTGTCATTGGGTTGGTTGATGAACCCAATGCTGCCGATGCATGGAATGAACTCTTTCAAGAGATTGAAGATGTGGAGTACCCCTATGATTACGATTCTGAATGGACTGATGAAATTCAAGCTCGGTATGAAGAGTTATCCCCAGTTTTTCAGCAGATTCAAGAAATTTCAGCAATCGAACATTGTGACTGGGAACTTGATTACTCCAAAGGTCTCGATTTACTTGTTCCACACCTCTCTCAACTCCGGAATGCACAGTTACTTCTTGGTTTTTCTATGGATGGAGACATTCGCAACGGCAAAACTTCTTCTGCAATAGAACAATTGAATTCAATGCTCGATATCACCAAGCACCAAAACACCACATCATTAACGATTGGTTCACTTGTTGCAGCAAGTTCATTTTCAATGGCCTCGCAACATGAAGACTTGATTGATGCAACAAATGACCTCGCCCAACTCGACTCTATGTTGGAAAAAATAAATTCATTTGACTCCTTCGACCCATTTGGCATTCGTGCGAGTGTTGGTGAGGAGCGTAAGAACGTGTTGGACTGGTTGCAGGTGACCGAAAATCCAGATTTTTCTATAATTACTTCGGTTCTAAATCAAGCAGATGTTGATAAATCTGGATGGGACATGAAACAAGAAATTGAAAATTATTCCAAGACGATGAAAAAAATGGAAGTAATCTTCCAAATGCCGAACAAAGAAGAAGCGATGAAAGCGACAGTTGCGTTGGAGCAAGAAACGAAAGAACTTGGAAATTTGACTGAACTTCTTTCTTTTTCAGCGAGTCCACTTCTTGACACGGCATTTACTGTAACGAGTAACGTGGAAGTTTTTAAAGCGTTGCTTGAGCAAAGAATCGAGATGCTTCGTAATCCCAATTCAGCAACATATTTTTTGAAAGCAGTCAAAGTGTACAACGAACTTGACCCTGAAGAACGGGTCAAAGCACTAACAGAAGGTGACTGGTCAGTTCTGAATGTGCCAGTCGAGCTACTCAGTAGAGCGGTTGAAATGGAGCCAGCAAAAATTACACTTGCAGAAACTCCAGCCACACCACTTTGGATTCCTTCGCTTCTTTCTCTAACATTGGACATGCTTGGGCATGGCAATATCGAAGACATGGCTCTTGCCCTGCAAGTGGCAGGGCACATGAGTCAACAAGATAGGATTGCATCCTCTCTTGCCGCAGCATGTATTGTGCGAACAGTGGTGGATTCTTTACCAGATCAAATGATAACCCAAGAGCGAGAGCAGCTTTTAAAATCGACACGTAGTATCCCAACTGCTGACGCGTTTATGGTTCTTGCATCAGCAGAAAGTGATACAAGACGGCTCGCCAAGTTTTTATGTATTGAAAAACCGTGGAATCCTTCAATAGGATACGTCATGGCAGAGACAATGAAGTTGCGGGAAGACGAGGGAGTGTGCGATGCATGGGGTCTTTTTGTTGACAGGATGGGCGTTCCAGAAAACCCGTTTGATAACAATTGGAAACTCAAACAATTCAACACCAATTTGCAAGAGGCAAAGACATTGCCATTGCTTTTGAGAAAAAAACTTAGTCGCCCCAAAGGGCGGTAATAGAATCGTTCACCGCTTCGCCAAGGTTGGCTAGTGCAAGGTTCAAATTCCACTCTTGAGTTTCTCTGTTCCCAGTCGTGTTTGATATTGAACGAATCTCAATAGCTGGCGCACTTACTCTATGTGCAGCATGTACAACAGCCGCACCCTCCATTGCTTCGCAGATTGCACCAGTGCGTGAAGCAACAAGCGTCGCCTGCGCATCACTGCCACTACACGTCGCAACGGTCGCAATCGTGCCAACACTACCAAGTGGAGAAAGCCGTTCAAGCATCCATGTATCAACAGGTACTTCGTTACCTTCAAAATTACCAAGCGAAAAACCCATTTGTTCCATATCTTGGAAACCAGATGGAGTCATCAACCCTTCTTCTGCATACACACATGAATCTGCAACGACGACATCGCCTAACGACAGTTTGCTTTCTGGAAGAGCGCCTGCAACCCCAGCATTAATCACCCACTTGAATGGACCATCCGAAAGAATAGCCGCGGTGGTTGCCGCTGCAGCGTTTGTTCGCCCAATTCCACCAGCGACAACAAAAGTTCCTTGTGGTCTTCCAATCACGTCGGACTCTGCTTGGACAGCAGTTACGATAAGAATTCTGCGTGCCATTACGAAGTAAGGTGTGAAAGAAGATGATCAATCGGTATGTCAACTTGCTCGCCACTTTTCATATCTTTGACTGCAAACATGTTTTGTTCAAGTTCTTTCCCGAGAATAACAGCAAATGCAGCTTGGGTCTTTGCAGCTTCGGTGAGTAACTTGCCAACATTGCGGGTTGTTTTGTAGGACCGTCGAGCGTGCAATCCATTTTCTCTCAACATTGCAATTGTCGAAGAAAGTACTTCATCACCTTCATCACACGCGCTCACAACAAAGACGTCTGGAGTTGGCATGTAGTGCGCTCCATCTTTAAGTAGCCCCTTATCCTTCAGAACAAGTGAGAGCACAACATCGCCCATACCAAATCCAACTGCTGGAACGGAAGGCCCACCAAACATTTCAATTAAATTATCATACCTGCCACCACCAGCTATAGCGCGTTCAGCACCAGAGCGTTCGTGTATTTCAAAAACGATGCCGGTGTAGTAAGCAATCCCACGAACGATATTAAAGTCGAATGTACACCACTCCTGAATACCCCACGCGACGAGTTCTTCTTGTAATGAGGTTAACTCTTCATGTTCAATTGAAACATCGCAGTCAAATTGTGTAAACGATTTGGTTTCGAACCCATGTTCTTTTGTTTTTTCTTCGAAAACCTCCGCAGACATTTTTTCACGTTTATCAAGAAGCGTAAGAGCAACTTGAAGTTTATCTTTTGGAATGCCGCTATTGAGTAGCATTTTTGTTACAACATCGCGGTGACTAATGCGAACAACTACATCCTTGTGAGTTAAACCCAGAGTAGCAAGCGCTTGAATTGCAGTGGCAATTACCTCCGAATCAGCAGATGGATTGTCGATGCCAAGCAAATCCACATTCCACTGTTTAAATTCACGGAGTCTACCGCGTTGTGGTCTCTCTGCTCGAAAGTGACCCGGTATGCCAAACCACTTTGTCGGTAAAGGTAGCGAACGACCTTTTGCAGCAGCCATACGTGCGAGGGTCGGTGTAAACTCTGGACGCAGAGCGTAATCAACATCACCACCAGAACGTTTGAAACTAAAAAGATCGTTGACAATCCCTTCGCCACTTTTTACCGTGTATAAATCAAGGTGTTCAAAAGTCGGACCTTCAATTTCATCAAAACCAGCATCTATAGAAGCGTCTCGCCAAGCGGTTTCAATGTGACGAAGTACAGCAAGGTCTGGTGGAAAGAAGTCTCGTGTACCTTTTGGTGCTTGGTGTGTCACTGTTTACCACTCGGGTCCGCCACTGTAGCGACCAAAGACATCGCCCATGGCTTGAACCATTTCACCAAGTGTACAACGTGAGAGAGATGCTTCGATCAAACTGCTCATAACGTTTTCATCATTACGTGCGGCTTCTCTAATTGCGTCAAGTGCGGACATTGCTTTGTCTTCATCTCGCGATTTTAAGAATGCATCAAGTCGCTCACATTGATTTGTTTCAACGGAGTGAGGAATCTGTAGGAGTTCTACTTGAGCTTCCTCGTTGCCATCAGGGTACGCGTTAACACCAACAATAACTCGGTCGCCTGCTTCCATTTCCTGACCAAAACGGTATGAAGCTTCGGCTATTGACCGTCTGAAATAACCTTTGTGAATACCTTGAACAACTCCACCCAAATCATCTATTTCTTCGATGATGGAGTTGGCATCACTTTCCATTTGATCAGTAAGTGATTCGACAAAGTAACTTCCAGCGAGTGGATCGACCGTTCGATGTACTCCAGTTTCATGTGCTAGTACTTGTTGTGTTCGAAGTGCAACACGAACAGCAGTTTCGGTTGGAAGCCCAAGTGTTTCGTCCATCGAGTCCGTGTGTAAACTTTGGCAACCACCCAGAACGCCAGCCATCGCTTGGTATGCAACACGCACGATATTGTTCAGTGGTTGTTGCTCAGTGAGAGAACATCCAGCCGTTTGGACATGAGTTCGCAATAACCAAGATCGTTCATTTTTTGCACCGAAGCGATCCCTCATTGCGTGAGCCCAAATTCTTCGAGCAGCGCGGAGTTTACAAATTTCTTCGAAGAACTCATTGTGGCTGTTGAAGAAGAATGAGAGTCGCGGGGCAAACGAGTCTACATCTAGACCACGTTCTATGCATGCCTCGACATATTCCATTCCATCACGAAGTGTGAATGCGAGTTCTTGAGTAGCCGTTGAGCCGGCTTCCCGGATGTGGTATCCACTGATGGAAACACTGTTCCACCGTTTGGTGTTGTTGGTAGCAAATTCAATTGTGTCTACAACGAGTTTGACGGATGCTTCTGGTGGGTAAATAAATTCGTTTTGAGAGTGGAATTCTTTAAGAATGTCGTTCTGCAACGTGCCACCTAGAGAGTTCCAATCTATATCGCGTTCTTTTGCCATCGCGAGGTACATCGCCCAAATTACACAAGCTGGGCCGTTGATAGTTTGGCTAACAGTGACCTCTCCGATTGGAATGTCTGCATACAAACGGTGCATATCATCGATGGTGTCGATGGCAACCCCACAGCGACCCACTTCACCAACCGAAAGAGGGTCATTACTGTCTCTCCCCATCAATGTTGGAAGGTCGAAAGCTGTAGAAAGACCGGTATTCGTTTTTCCACCCTTAGCATTTGCAAGGAGATATTTGAAACGAGCATTCGTATCATCTGCGGACCCAAAGCCGGCGAATTGCCGCATTGTCCACAATCGAGAGCGGTACATTGATTCATGGACGCCTCGGGTGTAGGGAAACTGGCCAGGAAGACCGATATTTGGGTCTATTTCACCGTTTTTTGGATTGTAAAGTGGGTTGATTACATATCCCGAAAGCGATACGGCATCTGCATCGTGTTGTTGGGCTGTGGCCATCATGCCATTATAGCCATTCTTCCTCTGAGGTAACCTCTGCGTCTTCCTCTGAGGTAACCTCTGTGTCTACCTCTGAGGTAACCTCTGTGTCTACCTCTGAGGTAACCTCTGCGTCTACCTCTGAGGTAACCTCTGCGTCTACCTCTGAGGTAACCTCTGTGTCTACCTCTGAGGTAATAATATTGTCGTTAATGGTCGTAGCCGTTAACTGGATCCGATGTGTCGAACTCGCCGCCCTCACTCGTCCACCAATCTGGTTGGTCATTGACCTCATCAACTCTAAGTGGGCGATCGCTTATGGGGTTAGAGTATTCGCCAGAATCTCTCAATGTGATGTCAATTCTTCTCGACCACCCATTTGGGACGGTCATCGAGTTGGATAGTGGGCCATACCCAACACCGCTTGGAAATACTTCCCACATCATTAAATCTGGGGTTAAAACGTTGTTATCACCCGAATCCTTAATAAAATCGATTACAAGTTTTTTCCCTACTGGAATTTCCATCACAAAAATTCGCTCGCCACTGCGAGTGTCGATGATTGTTACAGTTTTTGGAGATTCCTCAGTTGATTGCCAAGTAGCAGCACTGTCTGGACCATTAAAAAACGGGTTTCCGCCCGGAACGTACATTTGACACCCGCTGATTGTGACAGAAATGCCGAAGAATAACATGAGTGTTCGATGGAGCATAGGTGCTATTACATCGGCAATTCGCTTTGGGGAGGTACAATGTACATCTATGGATATTCGAGTTGGACATGGTTTTGATTCACACCGCCTAACCTCACCAGAGGGGGGTGGCAGGCAGATGTGTATTGGGGGAGTCAAAATCGATTGCCAAGTTGGACCCATTGCTCACAGTGATGGGGATGCTGTAACGCATGCCGTGACAGATGCAATTCTTGCAGCATCTGGCCAGCCAGATTTGGGAACTCTTTTTCCAAACAATGCCCCTGAAAACGAATGTAGAGACTCAATGGAGTTTCTTGTCGAATCGGTTACTCGAGCAAGCGAACAGGGTTGGGCAATTTGTAATATAGATATCACCGTGCTTTGTGATGCGTGCAAAATTGTTACGCACAAAGAACAAATATGTAATTCACTTCAAAAACACATTGGCGCACCAGTGAACATTAAAGGAAAAACCTTTGAGGGTACTGCTGATATTGAAGTAATAGAAGTGCACGCTGTAGCGTTAGTGCAAAGAGGAATTCACGAATGAATAATTTACTTTGGCAAGAAGCGGCTGCATTCGCCTCAAATGCTCACAAGCATCAAGTTCGGAACGATGGACGTCCATATGTATCACATTGCTTCCGAGTGGCTATGACAATAAGTCTTATTTTTGGGTTTGATGATGCTGAAGTTTTGGCGGGTGCACTATTGCACGACACCATAGAAGATTGCGAAGTTGATTATGATGAAATACTAGAACTGTTTGGCCGCAACGTTGCAAACTATGTTGCAGTGATGACAAAAGACAAGCGTCTAGAAGAACCAATTCGAGAGGTCTCATACGACAGGCAACTTGCTGAAGGTCCTTGGAAAGGTCGACTCATTAAACTTGCAGATGTATATGACAATTACAGTGACTCACCAAAAGAAAAGCGAGCGACTTACGTAGAGAAGGTCTCGCGAATACTTGAATTAACAAAAAATGATCCACAACTTCAGGATGCATACGCAAAACTTCAAGAACTCCTACAGGAGAGTGCGGCATGTTAGTGCAATTTGCTATTGGTTTCTTAATTGCAGCATTAACGTCTTGTTTTACATCAAGCGGGCTAACTGTTGAAGAAATTCTCGACAATGTTGAAACTGCGAATGTTGCATCAGTCACGGCAAATGTGGCATATACACGTACAGATCCGATGTTAAACCGTAAAGAAATTCGAACAGGAAAAATTCTTTTTCGAACTCTTGATGGCAACAAGCGTGAAGCAGCAATTATGTTCGACACACTAATCATTGGTCGTAGAAAAGAAACAAAACAAAAACATTACATCTTCTCGGGACGCTGGATGGTAGAAATTGATCGCGAAAAAAAACAATTTATTAAACGAGAACTTATAGCACCAGACAAAAAAAATATTGATCCGTTTGAACTTGGTAGTGGACCAATTCCATTGCCTATCGGACAAAAAAAAGAAGAAGTGCTTTTAAAATTTAAAGTAGAACGAGTTTCTAAGCCAAACACTGGTCCTTTGGCAAAATTGGATGACACTGTGGTCGGTTTACACTTAACTCCAAAAACAAAAGACGAATGGGAATACATTGATTTGTTTTATGATCCCTCGACATGGTTGCCTGTTGGAGTTTGCACCGTTGAACTAGATGGAACAAAACGAGAGAGTCGTTTGACAAACATTAAAGTAAACGCATTAAGCAAGGAAGAAGCCTCTCTCCTTAGCGTGTTGCCGCCAGACCCAAAAGAATGGTCAATTGATATTCGTCCTTGGGTAGATTAAACCCGCAGAGTTTCTTGTTTTTCGATTGTGACACTTGGCCTTGCAAGTTCATCTCTTGCTGCATCGACAACAAAGGCATGCACTCCGAACGTCATAGCAACCGCATCAAGAGCGCCATTGGTGAGAAACTCAACACCCAAATCGTGCGATTTTGCTCGGTCAATGAGGGATAATATTTCATTTTGCTTGGGCTCTTGAGTCATAGGAATCTCCAATTCAAACAGGTACTATCTGTATTCTTCGGCTCATGTCAAGTACAATATGGAATGACCTTTATTTTTGGTCGAAAAATGGAGAAAAAAGATGTCAATACCTAGTGAAATCAAAGTTTGTGAGTGTTGGGCACGTGATGGGCTTCAATCGATTCCAAAGGTTATTCCTACTGCTGAAAAAGTAGAGATGATAAATCGAATCATTGCATCTGGAGTTAAGAAACTTGAGGTTACAAGTTTCTCTCATCCAGGGTTGCTTCCACAGTTCGCGGATTGTGTAGAAATATTGCAACAAATAAATCGCAAAGATGACGTGTCATACGTTGTCCTGATGCCAAACTCAAAAGGGTTTGATCGATTTGAACAATGCGTCAAGGATGGGTATGGTGCGGATGAGATTATTTTGATGATCTCAGCAAGCGTTGCCCACAACACAGTGAACTTCCGGATGGATCATCCAACAGCGATGAAAGCACACGCTGCAATTATGAAACGGTCTCACGATTTAGGCGTCAAAATAATTGGTTGCCCAGGCACTGTGTACGGGTGTGCAATCCAAGGCGATGTTCCAATGGAGGATGTGTTGAGTGTGACACGTTTTTACGTTGAGGAAGGCGCTCAAACAATTATGCTTGGTGACACAACTGGCGCAGCGAATCCAAATTCAGTTAGAGAACGAATTGGGATTCTGCTTGAAGAGTTTCCAGAGACCGAGTTTATCGCTCACTTTCATGACACACGTGGAAACGGAATTGTTAACTCGATAGCAGCGCTTGAACTTGGTTTGAATTACGTTGATACTTCCCTTGGCGCAATTGGAGGGCAACCAGCAACTGGTGCAAACAAATATCAATTTGGTTTTACAGGTAATACGTGTAGTGAAGATTTAATTTGTTTGCTCGAAGAAATGGGTGTTTCAACCGGAATCGATATCGATGCAATGATTGAAAATGGAAAGCGCGGCGAAGAAATTATTGGCCAGCAATTGCGGGCAAATGTTATTCGTTCCGGTCCCGTTAATCACGACTCAAAGGAATACGCCCCGACGGCATAGATCGAAACGCAGGAGTGTTGAATGGCGCTTGGACTGGCCAACATTCCCCCCATCCATCAACTACTAGAAGAACGTCTTGGATATCTACGATTCCGTCGTTATTGATATCTTCGTCAACATACGTATTGCCTATGTTGCCTATGACTTCGAGCAAATCCGTTGTGTTTATATAACCATCTGAAGTAATGTCCGCTTTGCAGCCAGCATCTCGAATAATTTCTCCAAGCATTGCGGCAAAAAACGCTGCCGAAGTCTCGTTTTTTGGATGTACGTTTCCAGAGTCAAGAAAATCGCCATTTGAAAATTCAATTAAGTTAATAGAGTTGCTTCCAAACTCAAACGAGTCGAACCCTTTGTAGAGTAACCAAGGTATTGCTGAAGAACCTGTAAACAATGTTTCATCTGTTGCTGCATAAATGGAAGCTGCTGCAACATTTTCGAAACCTGAGGCAATGTCAAAAGCCGCATTTTGTTGGTTTTGTAAATATTGCCTTGTCTGTTCATCATCAGCAGACATGTTTAAAAGATGTGAAATCACAATAAGGTGTTGTACAGAAGTTAACCCAACCATAGAAGCAGAACTGTTTGCTTGCTCGATCATATCCAACATGCGTTCATAGGAAGTGTCGTATCCAAGCGCTTCGGGAGCGAAGTACCACATAAAAACAACAGTCTGGTCACGGTCAAGGGTCGTGACATCAAGCCAATGTGTAAATTGTTCTAATGAAAACTTTTTGTCATGATGGTCGCTTCCTGCAATGTCGCACCCAAAACCGTAATAGGACCAACTATCATCTGCCATATAACTGTAATAGAAACCATTTTCTCGATTACCTGATTTGTCTTTGTGATAATAGACACATCCAGCGGGTTCTAAGTATTGGTTTGTCCCTGCGAGAGGTTCAAGTTGCTCTAGTTCCATTCTTAACAAACCAGAAAGGTTGTTTACTGCTGGGAAGTCGGTTGCTACAGCATTTATTTGCCTTGGAATTGCCTGCCTTACACCAGCAGTAGGATCTTCGCCAAGGTGCCAAAATGGGCGAGCACCATTTTGCAAATCTAACGTTCCGACGTCTGCACCGTTGTCAAGTATTTTTAGTTCTTCAACCTGTTGGGACAACTTTGACGGGCAACGATATAGAAACCTGAAAGCCAAGTTGTCTCCGCTTTCTGTAAAGTCACCATGAACACCATTTGATAAAAAATCTTTTCCAACTGAATTCCACTTATACTCAAACAGTGTGTCATCTCCTAGATCGTCGAATTTTTTAGAAGTAAAAATTTCGCGTAAGCCCCGAGTTGGTAGTGAAAAATATGTTTCGTCTCCTTCTCTCTCAACTGTATATCCTAAGTCATCGCTAGATTGGATATCAGAAACAGGTGCACAATCAGAGGTGCACCTGAAAAGGTGTGAACCTGTTGACGCTCCACACCCAATTGCAGAAATTGTTGGAATTGGCCAAACTCTAAGTGAAGCAAGCGTTACGCGATGAAAATACGGGGAAGAAAATGAGTCGCCCATTGCAATAAGGCGCACGTCACCCCGCAATGTCTGCGCCATGTTTTCAAGTCCTACAGATGTTGGCACATCGGAATATCCGTGTAGACAAAATATAACTACCACAGCGGAAACAATAATGGACTGCATAATCTCATTATTGTGATAGCAAAGGGTCTTGAAGTCAAGAAAAACGAGTAATAATAGTGCTTGCGAGCCGAGGTGATGCGGTAAAAACAGTGCTTATCAGCCGCATGGTGGTATTTGTCCAGATCTCTGGTTTTGGCCTGCGTAAACAACGCACGATTGCATTGGCAACTTTTTCTGGTGGTTGCATGAGCCAAGAGGGTGTTTGCGATTCAAAAGTGGAAACGCCTTTTCCACTTCTCGTTGCACTGGCGTCGAAAAATTCAGTGCGAGTGCCTATGGGATGCACTGTGCTGACAAAAATGTTTTTATGCTTAAGTTCCATACGAGTGGATGTTGCAAATGCCTCCAAAGCAGATTTACTTGCACAGTACGCACCGTGGCTTGGTGTTGCGAATTTAGATAGACAACTTGCACAAAACAAAATGTGCCCTTGCTTTTTTTTCATCATTTCATTTGCAGCAAGAGAAGCAAGTTCAACTGCAGCAAATACATTCAATTGAAACAACTCTTGAAACTGAACCGAGTTGTAGTCTGCTATGTTTTGGTCTAAACCATGGCCAGCGTTTGCAAAAACTGCGTAGAGGTCTCCAGATTGTTTAAGCAAGTATTCATTAAAGCCCGCTTCAGTCACATCACCAACAACAAATGAACAACAATCACCAAGTTCGTCTGCAAGTGAGCGTAATTTATCTTCTCTTCTTGCAGTCATGACGCACCTCATCCCAGCGGAAACACACGCTCGCGCAGTTGCTTCGCCAATTCCACTACTTGCCCCTGTAATGAGAATTGTTTTCCCCTCAATGCAAACGCTCATGTTTGTAGCACGCCGGTTTTGTATTCACCAACTATTTCAAAAGTTGATGCAATCGAAAGAGCGTTGATTAACTCTTGGCGTGTTTCTTCTGGGTTAATCATTCTATCCACCCACCCACGCGCGGCACCGTAGAAAATATCTTGCTGCTCATCGTAACTTGCCGTTATCGCAGCGAGTAATTGTTTGCTTTCATCTGGATCGATTTCTTCGCCCCTTCGCTTACGCGCGGCAAGGTCAATTTGAAGTAACGTGTTTGCCGCGGATGAGCCACCCATCACTGCATACTTTGCAGTAGGCCACGCAAGTGTAAGAAAAGGGTCAAACGCACGACCGCACATGGCGTAATGCCCAGCACCGTAACTACTGCCAACAATCAAACTTATTTTTGGCACAATAGAGTTACTCATAGCATTTACCATTTTTGCGCCAGAGCGAATGATTCCTGCTTGTTCGCTGTCGCGACCAACCATAAAGCCGGTCGTGTCGTTCACAAAGATGAGAGGAATTCGTTTTTGGTTGCAGTCCATGATGAAACGTGCTGCTTTATCAGCTGCTTCGGTGTAAATAACGGCAGGCATGTTTGCAGATGTTGAGGGACCAGCCTTGCCACCAGCCATTTTCTTTTGAGTTAAACATCTTTGATTTGCAACGATGCCACACGGCCATCCGCCGATTCGTGCATACCCACAGACCATAGAACGACCGTAGTCCGATTTGTATTCGTTGTAACTTTCATTGTCGACAATGCAAGTTAAGAGTTCGTTCATATCGTATTGTTCATGGGACGCCGCCTTGAAAATACTGTCTATGTCTGCTGGTTTTTTGGCCGACGCAACAACTTCGTATGGAGGATCGAGTACGGGGTGAACCGACATATCACTGTGTACAAGGGCTTGTATCCGTTTGATACATGCCTCATCATCTGGTTCTTGAAAATCAATAGTTCCAGAAATTTCAGCGTGCATTTCTGCGCCACCAAGATCTTCGTTTCCAACTTCTTGACCAATCGCCGCCTTAACTAGGGCTGGACCAGCAAGGTAGAGCCCGCTTCCCTCTGTCATTAGAAGCGTGTCGCAAAGTACTGGTAGATACCCACCACCTGCAACGCAGTTTCCCATGATGGCAGCGATTTGTGTAATGCCTTCTGCAGAAATAACTGCGTTGTTCCTGAAGACGCGTCCAAAGTCATCGGTATCAGGAAAGACATCTTCTTGCAGTGGAAGAAAAACACCCGCTGAGTCAACAAGATAGAGAAGTGGTAATCGTGCTCGTTCGGCAATGGTTTGCGCCCGTATTATTTTTTTGCACGTCATTGGAAAAAATGCCCCAGCTTTTACCGTAGCATCATTCGCAATAATCATGCATTGTTTTCCACCAACCTGTGTAACGGTTGTGACAACACCAGCTGATGGTGCTCCGCCGTATTCCTTATACATATTATGTGCAAAGAAAAGACCGCACTCAAACCGTGGCGCGCCTTTGTCTGCAAGTTTGTTAATTCGTTCACGTGCAGTGAGCCGTCCATGACGGTGTTGACGCTCGATGCCTCGTTCACCACCACCGAGTTTTATTTGTGCTGCTGTATCGATGAGTTTTGCAGTTGCTAGTTTCAATATAGACGGTTCGCTCATACTGCACAGGATACCGCATCTCTACAAAAAACTCGCCAATCAACGTTGTTGATTGGCGAGCAAAAGTCCTGAAAGGGGCTTCGCACCTGTAAACCCGATGGGTCTACGGGTTCAGGTTACGCGAAGCCCTCTTATACAGTCACATAATTCGATCACTGATCACCTCCTTTGAAACGCTGCCATGCCCAACCGTCGCGTCCCACTTGACGCCGCCAAGCCATTTACCCCTCCAACTTCAGGAGGGCACACCGCCCAAGGCACATTGCCTTGGTCGTCGTGGCGCCTAATCTTGGATTCTGGTTTTTGACCAGGTTCAAGAATGGCTTGCCACAAGTACTTAATTTCTATCGGCAAATAAATTGCGCAGAGCCACACAAAATATCCCGAGATATTATTTTGGAAGAACTATTCGAGGTCAGAGTCTTCTTCTGCCTCAAGTTGCTGCATCTCATCCCAATCTTCAAGTGATATGAGGATTTCACGTGCAACCGAACCTTTGTGTTCACCGACGATACCAGCAACGGCCATTTGATCAACTAATCGCGAAGCTCGTCCATACCCAATACCCATTCTTCGCTGCAGAAGTGAAACAGAACCGCGTCCACTCTCAATCATGATACGAACACTCTCATCGAACAAATCGTCACGTTCATGGACATCATCAGAGCCATTGCTCCCAGAGCCTCCACCGGGCTTGATTTGTACCAAAGTACGCTCAAAGTTAGGTGCAGCAACTTCTTTGAGGTGCTTTACAACAGATCGAATTTCTTTTGGAGATACAAATGTGCCCTGTGAACGATTCGCAGTCGTAGAGCCAGGAGAAATGTAGAGCATGTCCCCGTTGCCTAGTAAAAGTTCTGCACCCTTTGTATCCAAAACAATTCGGCTATCCATACCACTACTTACTTTAAAAGCAACACGACATGGCATATTAGATTTAATTAAACCGGTGACGACTTTTGCTTCGGGTCGCTGAGTAGCAAGTATCAAGTGAATTCCAACTGCACGTGCTTTTTGCGCAATTCGTACAATTGCTTGCTCAACATCTTTCGCGGTCATCATTAAGTCAGCAAGTTCGTCAATAATGAAAACTATATACGGAAGTTTTACAGGAATGCGAGCTTTTGCTTCTTCGGTTTGTGGATCGAGAATTTTATAAATTTCATCTTCGGTAAGTTCGTTGAATCCAAGTAAATCGCGAACTCCTAGTTTTTGGAAAATTTGATACCGTTCTTCCATTCGAGCAACGGCCCATTCCAAAATGGCCGCAGCACGACCCATCTCAGTAACAACAGGACATGCAAGATGTGGAATGTCAGAGAATTGACTTAGCTCAACCATTTTTGGATCAACCAAAATAAGTTTCAATTCGTCAGGGCGTTTCGTGTACATCCATCCAGCAATGATGGAGTTAATGCAAACACTCTTGCCCGAACCAGTAGTTCCTGCGACAAGCATGTGTGGCATTTTCGTAAGGTCTTCCACCATTGGTTCACCCGAAGCGTCTTTGCCAAGGAACATTGGAAGTTTCATTTTCTCTGCCCGCTTGCTGCTCATCAATTCTTTGATGCAAACTGTCTCGCGTTCTGGATTTGGTACTTCGATACCAACAGTTTTACGTCCGGCAGTATTTGGAACGATGCGAATATTTGGCGCACCTAAACTTCTTGCAATGTCACTAGCGACACCGTTGATGCTCGACACCTTTGTTCCCGGCGCAAGGTCTATGGAGTACAAAGTAATCGTTGGACCAGCTTCAATACCGGAGACTTCTCCATCAATGCCATACATCTGTAAGGTTTCTTCAAGATCAACCGCTTGTTGCCTGACAAGTTCCTCTATGGAATCACCAAAACCTTCTTCTGGATCGTCAAGTAAATCGAGAGACGGAAAGATGTACCCCTCAAAATTATCGGGGCGCTGAATATCAGATTCTTTCGCCGCCTTCCCGCTGCTCGCAACACGAACAGGTAACTTTGCAATCTTCTTAACTAATTCTGATGGTGACAATTTCTTTCTTGGTTCTTCTTCTTCGTTCTCATACTCATCTTCCTCGTAATATTCATTATCAAGATACTCTTCATCGTCCCATTCTTCTTCTACTTCTTCGCCCACTTCAAGAACAGTGCTTCGTCGTAATCGGAGCTTCGATAACGCTCGGGTGTTAATTTTTGGAACCTTGAATCGTGTGATACGTAAAAAAGCTGAGAGTAAAAGGTGTGGAATCGCAAACGCGATTTGTTCTGCTGCTACAACAAGCCCAATAGCGAAAGCGGCAAGAACGATGAGGAATGCTCCGAAGTTACTAAAACTTGTTGTAAGTTGGGTTACTATTGTCTTTGCAATTAGACCCGCTTTTGCGCCCGCTAATGTCCCCACTTCGGGCAAAAACAATTCGTGGAAACATGAGATAGAAAGTGCGATAATTAGTAAGCCCAGAGCACGGACTGAAGTGTGGGAGATTTCCTTGCCACGGAACACAAGTGTTACCCAAGTGCCGACGCCAAAAATGAGAACCCAAACCCCGAACCCAAGTACGTGGTATGTCCAATATGCAATCCAAGCTCCAACAATCCCACACCAGTTTGAAACTGGATCGTTATGTACTGCAACCACGTGACTCGGGGCATCACCAATATCGAATGAAAGTAGTGCTACAGCAACAAAAAGAGCGATTGTTGCACTAGATATCCACAAAATCCGAGAGGATAGGGCGGCGGTGGTCAATGAAGAAGGGCGTTTTGAAGACGCTCTGCGCGTACGTACAGCGGTAGTTCCCATAGCAACCTACATATCGGCAACGTGAGCACTTCGACTGCGAAAAAATGCGTAAATTTGGGCGCGGTCGTAAAAGTTGCAACGTGTTGCAAACAAACAGATTATGTGGCTTGCATAGGTTCTTTTTCGATAGAAAGTAATCTAGAACAACGTTCTTGGCTCGTTATCGTGACATATTTTTGAAGATGTGGAAGGTTGTCCAGATACAAATCACGGATGATTTGTGGGGAATTGCATTGCCTAGAGAGGTGGAGCAAGACAATATGCTGCAGGGTCGATTCTGAGGCAATGTGGCAGATTGCTGCGATAGACTCTTCGTTGGAGAGGTGTCCATCTCCATCCATAATTCTACTTTTAAGTGACTCTGGACGGTTGCTCTGTCGTTGCATCGTGGGGTCATAATTTGACTCAAATGCTATGGCATCAAGGTCTATGAACCGATCAAGAAGTTGTTGTGGAACTCGACCTAAATCTGTCGCATAACCAAGCCGAACTCTTCCAGTATCGAAAATAAATCCCACTGTTCCAAGTGCATCATGTGAAAACCGAATGGCCTCAATCTCTATTCCATGTAACTCAAGCCGATTGTTGAATGGAACAATGCAAGAATCATCAAGACCCGCTCTTTTTGCGCGAGTTACATGATGTTCGTGTAAATGTACACGAATGCCACGATGTAAAAAAGTTCGACACCAGACTGGGTTGAAATGGTCTCGGTCAAAATGTGTTACTACTACATCTTGCACATCATCAAGTTGTACGTTGTGTGTTCGCATACGATCTTTGGTTTGCTTCATCGAGAAACCAGCATCAATCATTACCCAGTTGTTGCGCAATCGTAAAAGCGAGCAATTACCCGAAGAGCCACTGCCTAAGACAAAAAAATCAAGTTTATTCATTTGCTGCAACAAAGCCCCTGCGTTCACTTCGTTTTGCATGAAATGGTGGCACTAGGCCTCTTCGTGACGCGTCGATAAATGCTGCATATTCGAGTGCAATCGAATCGCCATCTTCACGTAATTCCTTTAGAGAAGTGTTTATTGTGTTGCCACTTTTATAGAGTAACTTGTACACTTCCTTTCGCCTCGTAATTTCATCTTTGTTCATGCCACTTCGGCGCATGCCAATAATGTTTACCGACCCAACAATGTTCGGACCCGTAATCATAAAATATGGTGGAACATCATACGAAGCATAACTTAATCCAATAATCATTACACCTTTTCCAAGGGTTACGAATTGGTGAATGTTCGCACTTCCACCAAGAATTACATTGTCTTGAAGATGCACATGACCCGCGAGTGAAACATCTGTGACAATTGTGCAATTATCTCCTATTTGGCAATCGTGCGCAACGTGTGAAGTTGTCATAAACATATTGCAGCTTCCAATAGTTGTTGGCAAATCTTTTGTAGCACGATGTACTGTTACACCCTCACGAAATACATTGTCATTGCCAATCAGAATTCCCGGTTCATATTGGTCATGACGAAAATTAATATCTTGTGCTGCGAATCCAATCGTAACAAATGGGTAAATGGTGTTGTTTTCGCCTAGCTCAAGTTTTCCTGTGAGATAGCAGTTGCCAATGAGTCGAGTCTTGCTTCCAATTGAGATCTCACCTTGCAAAACGCAGTGTGGGCCAATAATGACATCATCGGCAAGAGTAATATTTCCGTCTAGAATTGCAGTAGGGTGTATTTCAGGCATCTCTCGCGTATCATCCCAAGAATCGTAATGTTGTGCCAACTAGAAACGTCTGATCTTGGAAAAATGGCCTATGAACCAGTGCTTGAGTTGCAAAGAGTGGTTCAACAAGGTGTAATTGAGCGTCGAGGAGGGAGTAATACATCTCCATTTCACCTTCTCCTTGTAGAACATGACCCACCCGTCATTACAATTAGCAAACGACCTGAAGTAAAAAAACATCTTCTTGCCTCGACAGAACAACTACAAAATGCTGGAGTGCAACTTTGCCAAACTGATAGGGGTGGTGATATTACATATCACGGACCTGGGCAACTTGTTGGATATCTCATCTGTGACTTGAATGCTTTGTCTTTGAGATTACATGGATACATGCGTTTTTTAGAAAGCACAATTATTAAAGTGCTCGACACGTTTGGAATCAAGGGACACCGCGATGATTGTGCAACTGGGGTGTGGGTTGAAAACGCAAAGGTGTGCGCGATGGGCGTACGTATTTCACGATGGGTATCAATGCATGGGTTTGCGTTAAATGTAGCACCAAATATGGATCATTACAATCTCATTGTGCCTTGTGGTTTAGCAGGGAGAAGTGTAACGTCGATGCAACTCATCATTGACAAGCAGTGTCCGACAATGGAAGACGTTAAAGATGTTGTAACAAATACGTTTACAGTGGCTATTGCGAATCAAGCCCAAGTTCAGAAAGAACCTCTTCAGTAATATCGATACCTTCTGGAAGCCTTAGTGCTGAGCGTAGCCGAATCTGCATAATAGTTGCGTCAGGATTATCCTGTTCAAACTCCGCATCAGGTGGGATGAAGCGAAGCACAATGTCAATATCTAATCGTTCAGCGACAACATTTACAGCTTCAACAACTTCGTTGTATGACTCCTGCATCTGCTTGGAGTACAATTTGCCCCGTGCCTCAGCACCAATATTTTGAAGGTGTTGGAACCTATCGTAGATTTGTTGCCATCGTTGGCGAACGTCAGCAGCGTCAGGGTCATCTGGCAAGAGATTTTTTGCTTCTTCGGTGACGGCTTCTAGTCCCGCACGTGTCTCTTTCATCTCTTTAGAAAGTTCGTTATCAAGTTCTTTTCGTGCCTCAATAAAATGATCTGCTTTGAGGAGTTGAGACAACGCCTTTCCTGTTTCCATGAAACCAACTGACCACACTCGGCTAGTTTCCTTTTCGCCCCAGGAAATTCGCCCATCTTCATTTTTAATAGTTAAATCTTTTTCGCCCGCGAGAGTAATTGAATCTATGGGACCAAGTTTTCCAGGGTCGTCTCCGCTCATTACAGTTGAAGTTATAACGCCTGCGAGTAGAATTACTGCTACTAGCCCGTAAAATTGTTTTGTTTGAAAACTCATGATGTGTTAATCACCTTGTTCTAAAATTGATAAAAATGCGGATTGTGGGATGTGTACGTTGCCGATGGCCTTCATACGTCGCTTCCCCTTCTTTTGTTTCTCAAGTAATTTTCTTTTTCGTGTTATATCACCACCATAACACTTGGCAGTAACATTTTTTCGATATCCCTTGACGGTCTCGCGAGCAATGATTTTCCCACCAATTGCTGCTTGGAGGGCAATTTCAAACTGATGACGATCAATTTGCCGGCGTAATTTCAACAAAATTGCACGGGTGCGAACTTCCGCTTTTTCTTTGTGGCAAATAATACTCAAGGCTTCAACTGGGGTACCGTTGACAAGAATGGAAACCTTAACGAGTCGGTCTGCTCGGAACTCAACGATTTCATAATCCATAGTCCCGTATCCACGGGTAATTGATTTTAGTTTGTCGTAAAAATCATAAATAATCTCAGCAAGCGGTAACTCGTAGTCGAGCATTTGCCTGCCTTCAGAAACAAATCTTTGCCCCTTGAAAACACCACGACGGCCCTCGCACAGACGCATCAAGTCGCCGATTGATTCATCAGGACAGATAATTTCGACTTTGACTATCGGCTCACAAATACTCTTTATTTGTGAGGGGTCTGGCAAGTCAGCAGGATTATGAATGTCAAGGACAGTCCCGTCTGTTAACTCAACTTGATAATTCACAGTTGGCGCAGTTTGCACAATTTCTGCACCGCCTTCTCGCTCAAGTCGCTCTTGCACAATTTCCATATGTAACAAACCAAGAAATCCACAACGGAATCCGAATCCGAGCGCTTCACTGTGCTGAGTTTCATATGTAAAACTTGAATCATTTAACCGCAACTTCTCTACTGCCTCTCGAAGTGTTTCAAACTCGGTTTTTTTACTGCCACTCTCACTTGAAGCAGGATAGAAATCACAAAAGACCATCTGTTTTGGTTCTTCATATCCAGGAAGTGGCTTTAGTGCTGGATTAGATTCGATCGTAATAGTATCGCCAATTCGAACATCATCCAATGTCTTAATTGCCGCAACCATGTAACCAACCTCTGAGGTGCCAATAGTTTTTGCCTGTTCGGGATTTGGTGTATATCTACCAAGTTCTGTAATAGTAAATGTTCGTTCAGTTCCCATCATCCGAATCTTGTCACCCTTTGAAAGTGAACCATCAAAGACTCGGAAGTAAACAATAACACCGCGATAGTCATCGTAGTGCGAATCAAAAATTAATGCCCGGGTCTCTTCCATGACAGCGGGTTTGGGTTCAGGTAACTTTTCGCAAATAGCATCAAGCAATTCAGGAATACCTTCGCCAGTTTTTGCAGAACAATAAATACAATCTTCTGCAGGCAAACCAAGAATTTGTTCAATTTCCATAGCAACTTTTTCTGGATCAGCAGAGGGTAAATCGATTTTGTTGACGACCGGAATCAATTCCAGTTCATTTTCTATGGCTAAGTATGCATTAGCAACAGTTTGCGCTTCTACGCCTTGTGTCGAATCAACTACAAGTAACGCACCCTCGCATGCAGTAAGCGCGCGTGAAACTTCGTATGTAAAATCCACATGACCAGGGGTGTCAATAAAATTTAGTTGAAAATCTTCACCACCGAAAGAATGGTGAACAGTTACAGAAGATGCCTTAATCGTAATACCGCGTTCTCGCTCCAAGTCCATCGAGTCAAGTAATTGAGCTTTTGCATCCCGTTCGCTCACGGCTTTTGTTTCTTGCAACAACCGATCGGCCAATGTACTTTTGCCGTGATCAATGTGTGCGATGATTGAAAAGTTGCGAATTGGCATTAACAGTACAGTCTAACGCAATGGGAGCGAGACAACCTTTTCTAATTCATCAGAAGGTCGTGCAATAAGGTCATATCCATCACAATCAGTAATTGTGCATCGAACGAGTGAGCCGATAGTCTGTTTTTTCTCCGACATCAAAATCGTGCACGCATCAACATCTGGGGCTTGCTGTTTCGTGCGGCATTGGTAAAGGTGCAATGCCCCCTCCCCAGTTTCCCCAAGATAGGAATCAATCAATATTTCATGTTTTTCACCATCTGTTGCTGCCTTCTCTGCTTTGGAAAACGCAATCTCTTGTTGGGTGAGCATCAACTCTTCTTCTCTTTGTTGTTTCACATCATCAGAAACACGAAGTGCGGCATTATCTTCCATAGTACCCGCTACTGTTCCATCTTCCTTTGAATATTGAAACACGCCTAACGCTTCAAATTTGTGTTCCTGAATAAAATCAAGTAACTGTTTGTGATCTTCCTCGGTTTCACCAGGAAAACCTGTAATCATCGTTGTTCTGATTGCGACATTGGGAATTGTATTTCGAATGGTGTTGAGCAAATCTGATTGTGCTTTGGCAGAGACATTCCTACGCATCGATTCAAGCATTGCATCACTTGCATGTTGCAATGGAATGTCTATATAAGGAACAACATGCTCTAGTTGCGCCATTGCTTCCATTGTCTCGTTCGTAAAGTTGTTCGGATACGCATACATCAGTCGAATCCATCCACCGCCCCCGACCCCGCCCCCGACCCCGGAGTTGGCAACAGCATCGTTGAGCGCAGTGAGCAAACCTACAAGCCCCTGTGCATATCCGATATCCTCGCCATAACTCGTCGTGTCTTGTCCAATTAAATTAAATTCAAAAACACCAGAAGCAAGTAACTGCTTCGCCTCTTCGACAATTATTTCTACTGGCTTAGACCGCATCTTTCCACGAATGGAAGGAATGGTGCAGAATGCACAGTTCTGATTGCACCCTTCGCTCACCCTCAAATATGCCCAATGCCTTGGCGTTAATTGAAAGCGATTGGAATCATCTTCAAAATAACCATTTGACTCTTGCATCCCACGTGCACGAGCTGCGAGGACCGCATTTGCTTCGATCCATTGTGGAACTTTTTCTTTTTCTGGTGGTTCTTGCATAGCATCGACAATATGGTCTCGGTCAAACACGCCAATCATTGCGTCTATTCCGGGACATAACTCAAGTAAATGTGCACGTTGCCTTTGCACCAAGCAGCCCGCAGCAATTACACGTGTTACATTCGCTGTTTCTTTCAGAGCGACCGCTTCGTTGATAACCTCCACAGATTCATCCTTGGCCGATTCAACAAAACCGCACGTGTTAATGACAATTGCGTCCGCTTCGTTGTGATCTGCAACGAGTTCGTAGCCAGCATCGACTAACGATGCAAGCATTTGCTCGCTGTCAACAAGATTCTTTGGACAGCCGAGTGAAACAAAACCGATTTTTGTAATCATTGCCATGGACTGCGTATTTTACAGGTATAGTTGGTGTTCTGCGATATATTGGGCAACCGTAGGCAGAACAAGTTCTTCAATAGATTTTCCATCTTGTATAAGCCGGCGGATATCTGTAGAGCCAGCGGTAATTGGTTGTATCGGCAATACACGTTCATCACTAACCTCAAGGTTATCACGTGGCATAATGGCAGGGTTTGCCAGCTTGATAACATCTTCCCAACGTCGCCATTTATTAAATTGCTCCCATTGATCTGCGCCAATGAGCAGTCGAAGTTCGTCGTATTCGTCCTTTATTGCTTCGATGGTCTCAATGGTGTAACTCGTTCCTTTCCGATCGAGTTCGATAGTTGAAATGGATGCCCAAGGGCAATCAGCAAGTGCAAGTTTGAGCATCTCAAGTCTGTGGTGGTTGGAGGTTGGCATGTTATCTTTTAGTGGTGACCTAGAAGCAGGAACGTACAGAATGTGATCAAACTGAAGAAAGTTCATTGCATCACGAGGGATTTCAACGTGTGCAATGTGGGGAGGGTCAAACGAACCGCCGTATAAAAGTGTGCGTGTCATGTTGGCAACTCAGCGTTGTCAATTAGGCGAATGTGTCCCAGACGAGCTGCGACAAGTGCGCGAGTCGGTTTGTTATCAATAGGCGAGAGCAAAGTCTGTGCATCTCTGATAACAGCGTACTCCACCTCAAGCCCGTGGTCATCGAGTATCTCTAACATTGATTGTTCACTTGTGCAATGCAAAGCTTTATGTAAACCAAGTGCTTGGGAACGTTGATCAGTTGTTAGATATGCATTTCGGCTACTCATTGCGAGCCCATCGGCGTCTCGAATAATTTCTGCCCCAATGATTTTTAAGTTTTCCCATCGTTTGCCTTCTTGAGCAATGAGTTGTTTGATGACAAGATATTGTTGATAGTCTTTGAGACCAAACACAGTAACCACTGGTTGCACGATGTCAAACAACCGAGCAACCGCAACACAGACACCACGAAAATGTGTTGGCCTGCAAGCGTCTTCAAGTTGTGGTTGCGTTGCTGACTTTGGAAGACAGATGTTTTCTGGAGCAGAGGGATACATTGTTTCAACTGATGGAGCAAAAACAATATCCGCACCAACGCTTTTTGCAAACTCGCAATCTTGTTCCAAGTTACGTGGGTATTTTTCTAAATCCTCTTCTGGAGCAAATTGTTCTGGATTCACAAAAATGCTTACAACGACTGGTTTACCTGTCTTTTTTGCTTCACGTATCAACGAAAGGTGCCCATCGTGTAGCGCACCCATGGTCGGCACAAACGCACACCCCCGAAAGGGGATCAATTCATCTGCATTGGCGATTACTTCCATTAATACAGTTTAGGGTCTGGTACGGACCTGGTACACCTTCTGGAAGAGAAGGTGTACCAGGTCCGTACCAGACCCTGCTATAATGTGATATTGGAACAATATTTAGGAGATATCCAGTTATGTCAGTAATTATCACAGAAACAGCTGCACGAGAAATCAGCAACATTATGACCCAACAAGAGTTAAATCTAGAAAAAACGCATCTTCGTGTTGGCGTGAAGGGTGGAGGCTGTTCTGGGTTTAGTTACATTTTGGACTTAACCGAGACCAAAAAAGAAGGGGATGAACAATGGGAGTACTCTTTTGAAATAGAGGGCTCGCCACTTGATTTGAAAGTGATTTGTGACCCAAAAAGTTATCTTTATCTTAATGGTACAACCGTTGATTTCAAAGACGAAGTGATGGGCAGGGGATTCGTCTTTGATAATCCTAATGCAACAAATACGTGTGGTTGTGGCAGCAGTTTCAATGCATGAGTGACGCTAGTTCTCAAGTTATAGAAGAAGTCGTTGAGGAAAAGCTACATTCTTTTGATTTGTTCGTTGCAGTCACGGGTATTATCGCATTATCACTATTAAGTTGGCGATTGTTCTTAGATCCAACCTGTGTCACTGTTGAATTGATTGATATGTTCGACCTTGGGATTTGTGCAATTTTCTTTTGGGACTTTTTACGTAAGTTGTTTACTGCAAAGTCAAAAATTAAATACTTACTTACTTGGGGTCCAATTGATTTACTCGCTTCGGTACCGGCTGCACAATTTGCCAACACAAGAATTATTCATACTTTGCACTGGCCTCATCTGTTTAGAATTATGCAGGGCATCCGTGCTATTAAAGTGATACACGCTATCGTGCATGCAGTGAGAAAAAACAAACGAACAGCTATGGTGGTAACAGGTATTGTTATAGCTGAAAGTACAATTGTTGGGTGCTGTTTTGCGGTTTTGCATTTTGAATCACAAGATCCTACCGCTAACATTACGAGTGCTGCGGATGTTTTATGGTGGTCAGTTGTGACGATGTCCACGGTGGGGTACGGTGATTTTTATCCAGTAACCGTCGGTGGAAGGTTCATGGCCGTTTTGCTCATGTTCGTTGGTATCGGGTTATTCGCAATGCTCGCAGGCGTTTTCGCAGATACGCTAAGGTCTGCAGCGACCGAAATTACGACAAAAACGAAATTGTAATTACGATTCGAATCGCTTAACGACAAGCGTGTTGTTCTGGCCACCAAAACCAAACGAGTTACTTAGGCAACAATCTACTTGCGCTTTTCGTGAAACATTTGGTACATAATCCAAATCAAGCTCGGGATCTGGGTTGTCAAGATTTATCGTTGGTACGAGAGTATTTGTCTGAATAGACATGACGCACGTGATTAGTTCAACTGAACCAGCTGCCGCGATAAGGTGTCCCATCATCGACTTAATTGAACTTACGGGAACGTCTTTTGCATTCTCTCCAAAAACGAGTTTGATTGCTTTGGTTTCAATCGAGTCGTTTTCTTGCGTACTTGTGCCGTGCGCTGAAATGTATTGAACAAGCGGTTTACCGTTTTTGGTTTCGTTTGGATTTATGCCCGCTTGGTTGAGTGCACTACGAATAGCGGCAGCAGGTCCCCGACCCTCAGGATGCAAATCCGTAATACGGTATGCGTCCGCACTTGAACCAAAGCCAACTATTTCCGCAATCGGTGTTGCTCCACGTTTTTGTGCATGTTCTAGCGTCTCAAGGACAAGCATCCCAGAACCCTCACCCATGACAAAGCCACCTCGGTCTTTTGAAAACGGTTTTGATGCCTTTCGGGGGTCTCCATCAAATGTGGAAAGAGCGGTTAGTCGATTGAACCCAGTGATGCCAAGCGCGTGGAGCATAGTGTGCGTTCCTCCGCTGAACATAACATCTGCATCGCCAGACCTAAGAACGCTTACGGCTTCTCCAATTGCTTGCGTGCTCGCAGCACATGCAGTTAAACAATTAAACGCTGGGCCTTGCAAACCGTATTCTTTTGCAACATGCCAAAGCGGCATGTTTGGTTCTTGTTCAACTTCGCCCCATTCATCAAGTTGTTCTCTTGCAAACTTCGCCCAAGCAACTGCGTCTACTTTTCCATCTTCAACATCCCACGAATGCGTGTCAATCATAGAGTGTGCAGAAAAATCTAAGACACCTTCGCCAGCGCCAAGGTAAATCCCAGCGCGGTCAAGATTCAATTCGCCATAGTCACAAAGCCCAGACTGATCCCAAGCTTGCCGAGCAGCGCCAAGTGCAAACTGCGAGTTCATTGCTGGGTCGTGGTGAATGGAAGCATCTTTAACATGAGCCGTCCAATCGTAATCTCGGACTTGCCCCGCAAACTTTGTTGGAAAACTTGACGCATCAAAACGATCGATTGGTGCAATTGCAGATTCACTGTTGCACATTCGTTTCCAAACGGATTCGAGGTCGTTGCCCAGCGGTGTTATCCAGCCCATGCCTGTGATGACAACTCTTGTCATGCTTCAATCCCTCCAAGAATAATAGCAACACATTGTCCGCCTTCACTTGGAGTGACAACAAGGACTTTATCGATTTTTTGTTGTCTTGCATCACTTCGAGCAGCATCTATTCCAGAAGTTTTCGGTGCACCAAGGCGAGCAGGAATCATCTGTTCTTTGATTGACTTTGCAGCAACACTTATTGCAATTGCACCGTTGCCAGCCATGCAGTTACCCGTATATGGAATAGTCGTGATAGTTGGAATGGAACAAAGATTATCCCCAAAAATTGCAGAGAGTCCTTCGCGCTCTGCATCATCAACCTGTTTAACACCAGAACCAAGTGGCACGATGACATCAATATCACTCGGCTCACACTTTGCTTCAGCAAGTGCCTTCTTAATCGCTGACTCGATTGCATTTGGATCTGCTTCGAGTGGCGAGTCAGCAAACGATTGTCTGCAACCAATTCCATCAATGGTGCACCACGGTGTGCCATTTCTTGCATCGCAAGATGTCTTTGACTCCACAATCATGATGCCGCCACCTTCACCGATGACCGTTCCATTTGCGTCATCTGAAAATGGTTGTATAAGTGTAGTCATATCTTCCGATCCATCTGAATCGATGAGCCGACACGTACAATGTTGCCGGTAGAGTGCAAGAGGGTTGATTCTGTCTTCAGCCCCACCAGAAAGACAAGCATCTGCATCACCTCGCTGAATAACCCTGCGGGATTCTGCAATGGATAACCCACTTGACGCTTCGCAACATGTAATGGTGTTAGAAGGTCCTTGGCAGTCGTGCACAATAGTGACGTGGCACGCAAGCATGTTTGGTAAGTACTTCAAGAGCCACAAAGGTGTTAAGTTTTGCATGCCTTCACCACCCCAGTGGGCGAGGTCAAACGTTCCATCTTCTTTTTGGCTCGTAACAAGGGCAGCCCCAAGTTCATTGACTTCGGCAGAGATGAGCCCAGCACCGATATGGCAACCAACTCGATCGGGAGAAATCGTGGGTGGGTCCTCGCTTGTCGCGGCAGTTTGCAAGCGAGCATTTTCAATAGCATCCGCAGCGGCGCCTACGGCTAATGCTGTGTCGCGGCACATCACTTTGGTCGCTTTGCGGTGGCTCTTTGGAACGATTTTTTTCACTTTGAAGGCGTCTTCTGCAAGTTCACCAGCGACCTGCGAAGTGAACCCGCTTGGGTCAAAACGCTCGATCTTGTGAATCCCAGTTCTTCCCTCAAGCATAGCCTCCCATAGAGAATCGATGCCAACGCCAAAGCAGGTTATGACACCCACTCCTGAAATGACAATTTGTGCATCGTTCGATGGCATAGGCGGGGATTGTACCGCATTGTTTTTGGGGGACAGTCCCCAGGGGACTGTCCCCCAAAAAAAGAAGCAAAAGAGCGGTTCTTGTTGCCATCAAGTACATTTCTATGGGGACAGTCCCCAGGGGACTGTCCCCATAGAAAAATGGTGTTTTCACTGCGAAGCAGAAACGACCTGCGGGATAGTTTTTATCCGAGTTTTTGGCCAACAAGCATAGCAAGTTCGATGGATTGTTCGTAATTCAATCGTGGGTCGACGAGTGTTTCATACGAATCGCCAAGTCCAGTTTCATCGAGACCACGAGCTCCGCCAGTACACTCTGTAACGTTTTGTCCACAAACCTCAACGTGTACACCGCCTAGCGAAGAACCCATCTCCTTGTGAATGTCAATGGATTGTTCTAATTCAGAAAGAATGGAATCGAAATTACGTGTTTTGATTCCGCTCTCGGTTTTTTTTGTGTTGCCGTGCATCGGGTCGCTAATAAAGATCACTTGTTTACCAGTTGCTTTGACCGACTCGATGAGTTTTGGAAGTTCATCTGCAATTTTCTCAGCACCATACCGGTGAATCAATGTGATCCGACCCGGTTCATTATTTGGATGCAATGTATCAAGGAGTTTTTCGATTTCCACATCGTGCGTTCCAAGTTTGATGCCAATAGGATTTGCAATCCCACGGAAAAATTCGATGTGCCCACCATCAAGATCTGTAGTTCTTGCACCAATCCAAGGGAAGTGGCACGACAAGTCATACCAACCCTCGCGTCTTGGAACTTGCCGAGTTTGCGCCTGTTCATAATGTAAATGCAATCCCTCATGGCTTGTAAAAAATTCAACTCTATTTATTGCCCCAACCGATTCACCAGCGAGAGTCTCCATGAACCTTAAACTTTCAGCAATCGACGCAACAATCGCTTGGTATTCACTTGCTTTTGGAGAATGTTCAACAAAGCCCAAATCCCAATATTCAGGATGGTGCAAATCGGCAAACCCACCATCTATAAGTGCTCGTACAAAATTAATCGTCATTGCACTTCGTTCAAAACCCCTGAGCAGTCGATTTGGATTTGGCGTTCGGGCAATTTCAGAAAATTCAATATCATTTACGATATCTCCACGATAACTCGGAAGCGTTACACCATCAATAGTTTCCATTTCACTTGATCGCGGCTTTGCGTATTGACCAGCAAGACGACCAACTCGAATAACGCGACGTTTCGTTGAGTGCACCAAAACAAGCGACATTTGCAGGAGAACCTTAAGTTGTCCTGTAATCCTTTCAGGAGTGCAATCTGCAAAGCGCTCGGCACAATCGCCCGCCTGCAACAAAAATCGTTTTCCATTTGCCACATCCGCGAGTTGTGATTTTAGGGTCTCAATTTCCCAAGATGAAACCAGTGGAGGGCACGTGGAAAGTTGCGTAACCGTCCTTGAAAGTGCCTCTTCATCGGCATAATGTGGCTGTTGAACGGTTGTTTTGCTTTGCCATGATGTTGGTGACCAGTTTGTCATGCTCAAAAATGCGGGCGAGAGGACTCGAACCTCCACGGGTGTTACCCCACCAGAACCTAAATCTGGCGCGTCTGCCAATTTCGCCACGCCCGCTGGGTGGTGCAGAAGTGGATATGATACGGGAAAAGGCGTTTCACCAACACTAAGTACTCCAAATGAACTTTGCATCTTCTACATTAATGCCTCTCCTTGCCAGAATCGTTGTTGCTTCGGCGATGTTGACTTCGGGTTGGCTGAACTGCTTTGGGCAAGTTCAAATTCGAGCAGAAATAGCGGATGGTCTTCGTGCAATGGATATCAAAGTCCATCACTCGATTTTGGAAACTGAACCTCCACCAATCACAGACGAGGTTGCAGAAGGTGAAGATAGTTCCGAGACTTCTCAACAAGACGCAGCAGCTGTGGCCACGAGACCAACAACTCGCGGTGTAAATCGAATCGTATGGCTCATTCAAGATAGATGGCCCGATTTAGGAGGGTGGGGGACTTTTATTGCGTGGTCTGCAGCGGTGGCACAACTTGCCGCTGGAGTGATGCTATTAGTAGGGCTTTTTACTCGCCTAGCAGCTCTAGTTATCTGCACTGCAACGGGAATGGCTATCTATATTGTCTCAATTAATGCTCATGGCATGTTTTCAATGAACCCATTTGACTGGCCACTGGACTCTCACCGTTTCATTCAACTCTATGCTGGATTAGGATTATTCACACTCTCTCTTGGTTTACTCGTTGGTGGAGCCGGCGGATTGTCAATTGACCACCGGCACAAAAAAGTGGACCCTTCCCAAAAAAGCAAGTCTACGAAAAACAGCAACGATTAGCTGAATTACAAGAAATTGGTGTAGCATTGCAATCGATGATGTCTGACACAACAACTTCAAAAGTCGATACAAGCAAGCCCATTGCGTGGGTTGTTTCAATTGGTGTACATCTAGGAATTGGACTCCTCGCTTTTGTAGCTACATGGTCAATTGTCAGAACCGAAGAAGATCCACCACGCGTTGTGACCTCAGTTTGGCACGAACAACCGGTAAACGAAAAGGCAAAACTGCCAATGGTATTACCACCTGCTGCAAAAAGTGAGATGGAATTGCCAGAGTTGGCACTTCCACAAGAATCTGAAATAAATATGCAAGATGGGTTTGCAGTTCTTCATGAAATTGCAACAAGTGGAGTAATACCTGAATTTGCCAGACGAGAACCAGAGACCGAAGTGCAGTTTATGGGGCTTGATGCTGTTTCTGCAAAACGAATTGTCTATGTTGTTGATGCCTCTGGCTCAATGTTGTTGCGACTTCCTGAAGTGTATGACGAGGTTGAACGATCATTAAAAACATTACACCCAAAACAATCATTTGGAATCATTTTTTGCAAGAACGGACGGGCCGTTATTGTTCCGCCAAAACGTACGCTTGTATTTGCAACTGCTTCCAACATTGAAAAAGCGATGGAGTGGATTGCATCATGCAAGGAACTTGTTGGCTCGAGTAGTAGTGATCCCTTGAATGCCCTCAAGGCAGCATTTAACGTAAGCCCAGATGTTGTGTATTTATTGAGCCAAGATATCGAAGGAAAACGTGAGTATGTTGTAAACGCTGTTGCATTGCTTGAGGAACTAGATAGATTAAATCCTATTGATACCCGAAATGGGCTACGAAAAGTGAAAATCAAATGCATTCAGTACTGGGGAGAGAAACAAGACCAATTAATGCAACAAATTGCAGAGATTCATGGGGGAAATGATGGATATACATTTATTGAGCGTGGTAGAGTAGGGAAGTAAGGAGAACTGGCATGGACGCCAAACGGAGATGGATTCAAATAGGTATGGTTTTGGTTGCCAGTACAGCTACTACTGCGCTTGCTGAAAGTGGGGAAAGCAGTTTTGGTGAAGCTTTTTTTGTTTCACGAAGCAGTGATGGTTCAATCGAAGTGCTCGGAAGTGCGGTGACGTGGATTTTACTTGTTATGTCGATGTGTAGCATTGGTCTTATGATCCACCTTGCCCTTGCAAATCGTCGTCCTACCGTACTGCCTGATGAACTTGTAAAAAGGATCCGACAGAATCTTAAGAAAAAACAATTCCAAGCAGCAATTGATGTTGCGTCTAAGGACAGCAGTTATTTAGGAAAAATATTAGTTGCATCTTTCCTTGAAGCAAAATTTGGTTTTCCTGCAATGATGCGTTCGCTTGAACAGACTGCAGATGAACTTGCGACAGCTCGAATGCGCCGAATCGAACTGCT
Source organism: Planctomycetota bacterium (assembly GCA_014381555.1). Lineage (GTDB taxonomy): Bacteria > Planctomycetota > Phycisphaerae > Phycisphaerales > SM1A02. The sequence continues at coordinate 46,962 of JACNLO010000058.1, forward strand.
TAATGTAGTTGGGCAAGTTAGCCCTATGATTGGGTTGTTCGGCACAGTGTACGGCATGATTTTGGCGTTTGGAGCAATCGTCGCTTCTGGAGGAAGCGCGGACCCAGTTGCACTTGCAGGAGGAATTGGCACAGCTTTAACAACGACATTTTGGGGACTCGTCGTGGCAATTCCAGCACTTTCAGGATACGCAATTCTTCGGAATAAAATTGATGAACTTACGGTTGAAGCTACTATTGTTGGTGAAGAAATATTGAATAATTTTAGACCAAGAAAAGCTGCCAAAACAACTCGCCCAAATAACAATGTTTCAACCATTGAATCTATTAAGCAACCCCAAACAATAGAAGTAACGTAATGGCTCGTCGTGGTATTCCATCATCTGCAATTAATGCAAACATGACACCAATGATTGATGTGACATTTTTACTTATTGTGTTCTTTGTTGTTGTGTCGCAAATTGTTGACAGAGACGCGGTTCCGCTGGACTTGCCTGCGCCAACTCAAGCAGCCTCAGGTATTCCTGATTCCGCAGAACATGTTACTGTGAACCTAGTGCCTATTGCTGGTGGGGAAATTTCAGGAATCGTTGTTGGTGGGCACACGGTTGCAGTTGATGCAATGGACGAGTTAACATCTATAGTAAATACCCGGTTGCAAGGTGGTGCCACTGACGTACATTTACGCGCTGACCGAGCGACAAAATATTTGTACATTCATCAAGCAATAGAAGCAATTCGTGCTGTTGGAACATCACCCAGAATGCAACTAGTTGTTGATGGTGAGTATCGATGATCATAAGGCGACGAAAAGCGGGCACAATTGGGTTGAACTTGACTTCAATGATTGATGTTGTTTTTCTATTACTCGTGTATTTTATGGTTGCAACAGAATTTAAAACAGCAGAAGAATCGTTTCCTATGGATGTGCCAATTCGGAATCATGGACAGACGCTGGCGCTTGATAATGAGCCACTTGTAATTCTTGTTGAGTCTTCTGGGGTCGGGGAAAAAGAAATTCGACTGCGACTTGAAGGTCCTTGGGACCCCATCTCTTCACTGAATGCCCTGTCAACATTTTTGCGCTCAAATAAAGCGGGTGGATTTGGAAACAGTGGTTTGTTTACCGAAAACCACCCAATACGAATCAAGCCAACTAGTGACACTCGGTGGGAACACGCTATTGCTACGTACAATATTGTTGTGGGGGCGAATTACACAAACATCTCTTTGGATGAACCATTATGATGGTTTTGGCTACGATATTACTGTGTGCATCTTCGCAACAACTGGATGCTGTGAAGGAAAAACTATTTACACAGTGGACTACAACATCAAGCATTCCGAATGTTACCTTCGGTTTACCTAATGAAAACGAAATTAGTGCTGTAGAAAAACAAATTGAGCTCCTTAGGCAGAACATAGAGTTTTCAACTGCTGGCGAACTTACTTATACACAACGACAAATAGATGTACCGTTTCTGTTGGGTATGGTTGATGGCATTACGATGGAATTTGATTCTTCATTTGCACAAAAGTGTGTAGACCATCTCTCGGTGTTTGGTGATGAACTCGGTGGAATTGCTGCCTCTCGATTATGGCGGATGCGACACCGTGCTTCAGTGATTTTGGGTGACGAGAAGTCAGCGAATAGAGCAAGGGATGAATTTAGGTCACTTGAACACCAACATCCCGTTGATGTTGCAGTATTTAAATTGTTTGATATTGAACAAGAGTTTAAGGTTGGCAATGTTGAGCGTGCTAGAGCAATTTACGATAAACAAGCGTTAGAGTATGTCTCCAAAAACACTCAATTCTTGAGAATACCGTTCGCCCATGCATACGCTCGCCTAGCAACAACACATTTTGAAGCGGTGCATGGTTGGTTTTCATTAGCAGATTGGCTAGTTGATTACGGATACGAGCAATCAGTTGTTGACGAACAACTTGTTCGTTGGATTTCTCGGCTGAACACCCCGATAGTAATTGCTAAAGAAAATGAAGATCCTAGAATCGCCTCACTTGCAACTCGGCTTGAGATAACAAGTGCACTTTCAGATAACATTGAAGTTGCTTTAGAACAATTAATGGTTCTTGCTAGGGCTGGCGATGGTCGCGCAGCGGAACGAGTGCTTGAACAGGGCGATTCAAAATATGAAAAAGAAGCACTTTCGTTGCTGTTTACATATCCAGAACGAGTTCGCGCATCACTGGATTATTGGCAACTTTATGCTGCTCGGATTGATTATAAGAATCATGAATTGGAACAAGCACTTGAGCGCTTGATTCCAATCTCAAATACCAACGGTGAATATAAAACAAAAGCATTGGATTTCATAGAGATTATTAGCGGGAGTGAATTTACGAATTTGGAACATGCATTTGGTACAACTTCGGTTGATGAATTGCCCGAAGAACTGCTTGAGCAATATCCTCCACAAGTGATTCAAGATTTATTAACCCAATGTATTCATCTCTGCCACTCCGAGAATATAACTAAGTGGAATGCAGCGGCTCTCGCTGTTTTGCTTAAACATTCTCGGGATGTTAATCCATCTGTTTTAGCGGAAGGGCATAGATTGCTTGGGAACTGTGATAAAGCAATTCCACTTTTTAAAAAAGCAATCGAGCGTAATGGGGATACGGTTCAAACTACTGCTGGGCTAGCAGACTGCACGGGTGATCGAGAAGCTATGGGACGAGTTGTTTCGTCAACATCATTCGATGAAGCATCATCATATTGGTTTTGGCTGTCAAATTTAAGGGTGTTGCAGTGGTATATCGATGATGGTGGCAATGCTACTGAAGTAGTTGCTAAGGTGAATCGTTTACGAAAAAAAGACGCCTCTCTTGGAGGCGAATTCTTTCTATCAGAATTTAATTCTGTCCTTTATTAGGACGCTCTTCGGCTATGAATTGGAGTTCCGTTTTGCATACGCTCGCGCAATCTTCGTAATGAATCAATTTCAATTTGCCTGACACGTTCTCTAGTTAACCCAATCACATCACCAATTTCTTTCAATGTAAGTGGGTCTTGCCCTTCAAGACCGAATCTAAGCCGTAGGACTCTTGCATCTCGATGGTCTAGTTGACCTAAGAAACAAAGAATATCTTTTATCGTTTCTCGTTGTTCGACTTGCTCGTCCGGGCGTTTGTTGCTTTGGTCCTCAAAAACATCAGATAATGAAATAAGTTCACCGCCTGAAGTCCTTGGTTTTCTACCTGACGCTGCTTGCATCGCTCTACGTACAGCGCGAAGTTTCTTCTCGGGAAGCTCCATATATGCAGCTACATCTTTGTTCGAAGGCGAATGGCCATAATCATTGGTTAATGTACGCATAGCCTCACGATATCTGTTGATAAGGTCAACCATGTACGCAGGAACGTGTACTGGCTGCGTGGCATGGATTAGCATTCGTTTGATTGATTGTTTAATCCACCACGATGCGTACGTTGAAAAACGTGCACCGTGCGCGGGGTCAAAACCCTCGACAGCTCGAATTAAGCCAATGTTGCCTTCTTCGATAAGATCTGCGAGTGTGAGTCCTCGACCTAGATATCGCTTTCCTATTGAAACTACAAGGCGTAGATTTGCTCGAATCATATGTTCTTTAGCTGCTTGATCACAATCATTGATGATTCGCCAGCCAAGTTCTTTTTCTTCTTCTGGTGTAAGAAGAGGAACTTCGTTTATTTGTTGTAGATAGAGTTCAAGATCCACGCATTTCTCCTAGTTTGCTGTTGCTTTTCAAATCCTACGCAAGCATCGGAATGAATTTGATTCAAATCAAGCAATCTATTCAAAAGAACTCTTACAGAACCCTCATAATCGGAATGCCTTTGCTAGCCCTCAAGAAAAACGCCACCCTACGATTGAAAACAATGCAATTCAATGTACGATGTCACAATGGGAAAGATAATCCAATAATGACGACGAACGATATATCCAGAATTTTGCAGGAGTGGCCTTATGATTCGAGCAAAATGAACGTAAGAATTACAGAAGCGGAGGCTGGCCGCGAGGTGCTTCAATTGAGGGTGGAACTTGGGATTGTGCAAATGGAAGTGATCGGTCGCCCAGACGGAGTTTTGCAAGACGGATACAAATCGCTTCTTGATTTATTTGAAGATCGTGGAACACATGGTGGTCTAGATTCTGAAATGTGCCGGCGTCTTCGAGAAGAAGGTGTACAACGGTCACATCGTGCTGCAGCTTTTTTTACAATGGGTCGTTGGGAGGATGTTATACGTGATTGCACTCAGAACCTTCAGCTCTTTGATTTGTGCAACCAGAATGCAAATGAAGAACAAGATCGGGTAGCGCTTGAACAATTTAGAGCACCAGTAATCGCTCTCAGAACACGTTCTGCAGCAGAATGGGCAATAGAATTAGAAAATACTATTGAAGCATTGGCCGCATTAGATCACGGATTGGACGCACTTCGTGATGCTCTTGGAGATGACTGGAATGAATCAAATGAAGCACAACTTCTTCAAGGAATGAAAGAAGCACTTGTTCCAAGACTTCCAACTTCCGAGCGAGCTGATTTACAAGAACGTCTTGCAACAGCAATAGAAAATGAAAACTATGAACTCGCTGCCATTCTTAGAGACGAGATTCGTTTGCTACGCGATTAATGCAAGCGAGCACTTATCTTTTGTAAAAAGGTAGATTGACAATGGTTGCGGGCAATTGCTGTTTTCCAAAATCAATATCAACGATCTCGCCATCAAAATCACTAGCAACATATGCCATCCCAATTGGATAGTTTAGGGTAGGGCTAAAGCACCCGCTTGTAATTTTCCCAATCACTGCTCCGTTCGTACACACATCCATGCCTTGACGTGGTGAGCGTCTTCCATCAAGCCTAACACCGACAAGTTTTTTTCCAGACCCGTGTTCGGCAATGTGCCTGATTGCCTCTTGTCCAATGAATGGTTCCGCTTCGTTGTCACCAATTCCCTTCTCTAGTTTTACTGCGAAAGATAACCCTGCAGATAGAGGGTCTGTTTCCTCATCGAGTTCATGACCATAGAGTGGCATCCCAGCTTCGAGCCGCAACGAATCGCGAGCACCTAATCCTGCAGGTTTTATACTGTTTGTATCTTCAACATGTGTAAGCATCATGTCGAGCGCTTTCTGAGCTAACCCTTTTGGAAGAATAACTTCTACACCATCTTCACCAGTGTACCCCGTTCGTGAAATCTTAATTTTTGCAATGAACACATTTTTAGTTATGAAACGGTATCGCTTAAGATCTGGAATTGAACTTGAAAAATTTGATAAAAGTTCCATCACCTTGGGACCCTGAAGAGCAACCATCGCTGTTGATTCAGTTTCATCTTTAACTTTACAAACGAAATCGCCTCGATTCGATTCAATGTGATCCCAAATTTTTTCTCGGTTTGCTCCATTGCACACCATCATGTAACTCGAATCACCCTCTTGATACACAAGGACATCGTCGCGGCATCCGCCTGCTTCATTGCATATCAAAGAGTACCGAATTTGACCCTCACTCATCCCATAAATTTGCCGAGTACACAATCGGTCAAGCAGTTTGCACGCATCTCTACCCTTGAATCGGAGTCTCCCCATATGGGACACATCAAAGAACCCGCCACTTGTTCGCACTTGGGTATGTTCTTCAATAATCGATCCGTAATGCAAAGGAAGGGACCAACCAGCAAAATCAACCATTTTTGCCCCTTTGTTAAGGTGGTAGGAGTGAAACGGTGAGGTGAATAATTCTTGAGTGTTTGTCATTGCTTTGTACCTTTTGTGGCAATGTATTGTACTTCCAAGGAGGTCTGCGGTTGTGGGTGGTGCTTCAGGCAGGTATCCTTCTCAAAACGGATGCGATTCCTCAACACCATACTTTATTGCCTTTTATGCGTTCTCATTATGTCCCCACTCTTCGCTTGGTCTGGGGATAGATTTGGTGCTAGATTGGATGAACACTTTATCTCAGCAATTAGATTTGAGCGTCTTGACCGGGTGGAAGAACAGCGTGTTCAAAATCTAATTCAATCAGCCGTGGGGGAGTTGTATGACCCCGAATTAGTTGAGGGTGATGTTCACATCCTTACTCACCTTGGAGTATTCGAGAATATTAAGGCAGAGGTTATTCTCCAAGAGGACGAAACAATAGAACTTGTCTTTACATTTACCGAGCAACAAATTATTACACAGGTTTCTGTGGTTGGGAATACACAAATTAGCGACAAGGAGTTATCAGCTAGTTTACCTGTGATGGAAGGACTTGGTAGAGATCAAGATGCCATCGATCGGGGCAAAAGATCAATAATGGATTTGTACAAAGCACAAGGAAATTACCTTGTCGAAGTTATTCCTGAAACGATTGTGTATGGCAAGGATTTTTTTACTGAAGAAGACGGCGAACACAAGAAAATTCCCGAGACAGTAGTCCTGATTTACAGAATCATGGAAGGCCCGAGAGTACGTGTAAAAGGAATGCTTTTTTCTGGAAACCATTCATTCACCACAAAGGAACTAGCTGCAGAAGTTGACACCTCAGTTTCAGTTCCATTTTTTCGACGAGGCGAACTAAATGAACAGATACTTGATGCAGACGTTCAAAGTTTAAAAAGTTTTTACATTAATAGAGGGTTCCGAGATGTACGAGTTTCATACACAGATCCCCTAAGCCCAAACGACAAAGAGGCATCCGTTGTGTTTCTTATTGAGGAAGGACCTCAATATACTATTGGTGGCATCTCTGTTGAATTTATAACGGTTGGTAATCTAAAACCCGTGTTTACAGTGGAACAAATCAGAGGATTGATTCCAATGAAACAGGGAGATGTGTTTCGACAGTTCGAGATGAATGACGCTGTTGCTTCAATCAATAATGCGTACGGGGTGCTCGGTAGAATTATCAACGTTGAACCAAAACAGCAGGCAATTCGACGAGCACGAAAAGCGATGTATGGCGGGAGTAATTCCATTGAATTAGATTCGGCTAATGCAATCCCATATCACGCTGAACCAGGCGCGACGATAGATGTTTTGTTTGTGATATCTGAGGGCCGCCCAACAAAGGTTGGGGTTGTTGAAATCAAAGGCAATTCAGTTACACAAGACAAGGTCATCCGCGGACGCATTGGCTTAAAGCCGGGCTACCCATTTAATATAGAAGAAGCCAACAGGTCTGAAACGCGCCTTATGAAAACAGGCCTCTTTAATAAGGTCACCATGACGATTCAACCAGAAAATAGTGAGAATCCGAATGTGCGAGATCTTCTTGTTGAGGTGGATGAATCACAAACAGGATCATTAAACTTTGGTTTAATGGCTGGAAGTGACTCTGGTCTGATTGGTAACATTTCTTTAAACCAACGAAACTTTGATGTCGCTGATTGGCCAGAAAGTTGGTCAGAGTTTTGGCAACGAAAAGCATTTATTGGAGCGGGGCAAAAGTTTTCGATGGCGTTTCAGCCCGGTGATGAGGTGTTCAATTACGAAACGAGTTTGACAGATCCACGGTTTTTGGATTCCGATTATTCACTTGGTGGTTCTGTGGGTTGGAGGCAGCGAGAATATGACGATTACAAACAAGAGACTTTGTTTAGCAGGGCGACCATTGGTCGTAGGTTCGGAGATATTTGGTACGGTCGTTTATCACTTTCTGCGGATCGAATTAAATTGACAAATTTTGATGATAATGTTCCTTTGGAAATATTTAATGATCGAGGTCCAAGTACGATTAACTCATTAGGTCTTTCGGTGACTAGAACAACTTTGGCACCATTCATTCGACCAACCGAGGGGTCGCGTATCAGCTTGAATATCGACCAATTTGGAATACCTTCCGGGGATTACACCTTTACAAAAACCTACCTTTCAGCAACTTCTTATTTTGCTATTGATCGGGACTTTCTCAACAGAACATCCACGCTTCGAGTTGACAGTAAGATTGGGTATATTTTTGGAGGCGAGTCCCCAACATTCGAGAAGTTTTATCTTGGTGGACGAACGTTCAGAGGTTTTGACTATCGAACAATTTCTCCAAAAGGAACACCACGAGTTGCTGGTGGCGACCCAAATGTTCCTGTTGGAGGCGACTGGGAGTTTTACCTAGGTGCTCAATATGAATTCCCTGTACTCGACAGGTTTATTTCTATGGTGGCCTTTTGTGATAGTGGCACAGTTGTCAATTCGCCTAGTTTTGATGAATATAGAGTGAGTGTTGGCGCTGGTATTCGGCTTTACATTCCTCAACTCGGTCAAGCACCCCTTGCTTTTGACTTTGGCTTCCCAATCATGAAAGAAGAAGAAGATAAAAAGAAGGTGTTTAGTTTCAGTGTCCAGTTGCCTTTCTGACTGCTCATTCGGAATTTCTCGTACAATTACCACTTATTCTTATTGCATACTTCGAAACGAAGGAACTTAACATGTCTTTACACACACGAACGCGAAGAATCACTGTAGTTTTAGCAACAATAGCAATTGTTTGTACGGTTGCTGGATATGCAGCAGTCGCAGCAACAGCACTTCGAAGGCCACCCACGGTTGTCGTAACGTTTAATATTTCAAGAGTGACCGCAAATCTCACAGAAAGAGCTGCCTCAGAGGCACGGCTTCGTGAGCTTGTTTCAAAAATTGAAGATGAACAGACTAAACGTATTAAAGCAATTGAAAGTTTGGAAGAAAGTTTCGTAGAAGCATCTGAAGCAGAAAAGTTAGGGGTCATTGATCAACTTGACCAGTTAAACCTTGAAGCGATTAGTTACCAGCGCTTCGCAGGTATGAGAGTCGACAATGAACGTTCGTTAATGTTTAGAGATATTTACAAAAAGATACGTAAAGCTGTTGCAGACATCTCTGAAGAAAACGGGTATGACATTGTGCTTATCAGTGATGACGATCGGGAAATAATGATAGATCGGGAGTCGAATGTTCCAAGGGAATTTCAGGTGAAAGAACAAATTGGTCTTCAAAGAGTTATTTTTGCAAGTGCCCAAACAGATATCACGGAACAAATCGTGACACACATGAACCTTGAATGGGAAAAACGCTCAGATCATTGATCTGAAAGGAAAATATACATGCAGCATGTAAGAAATAAAACACACCACATTTACGCAATTGCACTTCTCGTTGTTATCTCAATGGCATGGCAATCCCAAGCAAATAGGAAAGTTGCTCCTGCGACACCAGCAGTTCTTGTTTCGGTTGATTTTGAAAGAGCTTTTTCTTCATTAGAAGAACGGGTGTATGAAGAATCAAAAGTGCAAGCATTTGTTGCGAAACTGACCGAAGATATCGAATCAAAAAGATTGCACATTGAAAGTTATGAACAAGAATTTGAATTGTATGAGTCCGGCTCTGACAAATGGGAAGAACTTCTTCAAGAGCAACAACTTGAAGTCCTAGAGTACCAGGCTCAAATTGAGTATAGAAATATTAGGGCAATTCGTGAAGAGTCAAAGGGAATGCGCCGCATTTATCAGCACATTAGAGAGGCTGCAGCTGAATTATCAAAGGAAAATGGTTGGGATTATGTCATTGTAAATGACGCAGCTTTTTCATTGCCCGAAGGAGACAACGTTGACATGGGAGCTCAAATCAGTAGTCGTCGAATGCTCTATGCAAATCCATCCCTTGATGTTACGGATATCCTCATTGAATATATGAATGCTTCATTTGATGAGATGGCAGTTCGGTAAACCAACCCGTGGCTAACGAACAACACACTGCCGGATCACTCGCGGATGCACTTCACGCAGATCTTGATGGACCAGCTGATTTGCTTTGTATTGGAGTTTCTTCGATTGAACAAGCAAAATCAGGCGACATTACGTTTATGGTCTCAGCGAAGTATGCAAAGGAATGGGAACACTCTGGCGCAACAATTGGGATAGTTCCAAATGGTGTCGATGTTCCAGGGCATGACCCATCGGCACGCGCTTTGCTGCGTGTTGATAGTGCCTCGATTGCAATGGCAGAGGTTCTAGAACTTTTTAAATCAGAGGAAGATTTGCCCCCAAAAGGCATACATCCATCAGCAATTATTGATTCCTCTGCAACTGTTGGCAGTGATGTTCGAATTGGGCCACATGTAATTGTCGGAGCCAAAGTGCATATCGGAGATGGTGTTGCGTTATGTAATCATGTCAGCATTGGACGCGGCTCACAAGTTGGTTCAAATACTATCCTCAGACCGGGCGTTGTTATTGAATACGATTGCACAATCGGGGAAGAGTGTATCCTCAATGCCAACGTTACAGTTGGGACTGATGGGTTTGGGTATTGCCCAAACGCTGATATGACTGGGCTTATAAAACTGCAACATGTAGGCACTGTGGTCATCGGGGATCGGGTTGAAATAGGTTCTAATTCTTGCCTTGACAGAGGGAAATTTTTAGCGACACAGATTGGAAATGGCACAAAAATAGATAATTTAGTGCAAATTGGTCATAATGTTACTATTGGCGAAAACTGCGTTATTGCATCAGGAACGGGGATTGGAGGTTCCGTGCAGGTTGGCAATTGGGTTCAAATCGCAGCTCATGTGGGCATTGCACCCCACTGTAAGGTAGGTGATGGGGCAAAAATTGGTGCTAAGAGTGGTTTAATGCACGATATACCTGATGGTGAAGAGTGGCTTGGTCTCCCAGCTGGCAAAATGAAGGATGTATTGCGGCAATGGGCTTCTACTCGTAAACTGCCCGGAATCATTTCAAAATATGACCGAGATAAAGACCAATAGACCCACAATCGGGTTGAGTCTCACAACGAATCATGACGAATCCCACACAACAATCTGAACAAACAGCGAAGCACACAGAGGGTGGTGTCCATATGCAGCACACAGTTGCAAAGCCAGTCGCAGTTAGCGGAAAAGGGTTGTTGCTCGGGAAGAATGTAGATCTCGTGATTACGCCAGCTGCGGTGGGCGAAGGCATTGTTTTTGAACGGACGGATATTGAGCCATCAATTCAAATACCTGCTCTAGTTGATAATGTGACTGATCGAGCGAGACGTACTACCCTGAGTGGAAGTGATGTCACCATCGAAACAGTGGAGCACCTGATGTCTGCTCTTTCTGGGGTTGGAATTGATAACGCAATTATTCGAATGGATGGTCCAGAAGTACCGTGTGGTGATGGTTCATCGATGCCTTTTGTCGAACCATTACTCAAGGCAGGACGGGTAGAACAAGATCAACCCAGAACTGTATTTCGAGTTACAGAACCAATTTGTTTGCAGGATGGTGATGCGATGATTGCAGCATTTCCTTCGCATCAAGAAGGGCTACGAATTGTGTATGACCTTGATTATGGTCATGAAACATCACGAATTGCAAGGCAAACACAAGCGTGGGATAGCCAAAGTGGTACATACAACACAGATGTAGCACCCGCAAGAACATTTAGTCTTGAAGAAGAAGCTCAAGCGTTACAGTCTCAAGGAATGTGCACTCATCTTTCTCCATCCGAGGTGTTAGTAATTGGAGAGGACGGTCCGATTGATAATTCGTATCGTTTTGACAACGAACCTGTTCGGCACAAAATTCTTGATATCATCGGAGATCTATATTTATCTGGAGCATGTATCCAAGGAAGAATTGTTGCAAGCCGATCTGGGCATGCACTCAACCGAAAACTTTGCAAAGCAATAGTTGAGCAAAACAAAGTATCCAAACGCCACACGATTGCTTCAACAGGTTCCGAGATGGATGTGCGTGAAATTCAGCGCATCATGCCACATCGATACCCCATGCTTCTTGTTGATCGAGTTGTAGAAATGGACGGGACAGCAAAAGCAGTAGGAGTGAAAAACGTCACAATTAACGAGCCGTTTTTTCAGGGGCACTACCCAGGCACCCCAATTATGCCTGGTGTACTTGTGGTTGAAGCGATGGCACAACTTGGCGGCTTACTTATGAGTAGAAAACTTGAGCACACAGGCAAATTGGCCGTTTTGCTGAGTCTTGATAAAGTGAAACTTCGTCACCCAGTGACCCCAGGGGATCAGTTAATTTTAGAGGCTCATTCCATTCGTGCGGGAGTCCGAACAGCTGCATTGCAATGCAAAGCATTTGTTGGCTCACGCCTTGCCGCAGAAGCGCAGATTCGGTTTATGATGGTAGATGCGGAGCAAGATTAACGATGACTAACATTCACCCAACAGCAATCATTGATTCCACCGCAACCATCGCAGAAGATGCCGTCATAGGTCCTTCATGCATTATTGGTCCAGAAGTTGTTATTGGCTCCGGAACAGAACTACTGAATCACGTTACTGTCCAGTGCAACACAACCATTGGTAAAGACAACCGGATTTTTCCTTTCAGTGTTATTGGCGGTGACCCACAAGACAAAAAATATGCCAAGGAAGTGACCACCTTAGTAATTGGTAATCGAAATGAAATTCGAGAGCATGTCACTATCCATCGAGGGACTGAAAATGGTGGAGGCATTACAGTCATCGGAGATGGAAATTTGCTCATGGTCGCATCTCACGTTGCGCACGATTGTGTGCTTGGAAGTGACCTTGTTATTGCTAATCAAGTGATGCTTGCTGGACACATTACAGTGGAAGATTATGCAACAATTGGCGGCGGCGCTGGAATTAATCAATTTTCACGGATAGGCCGTTGCTCATATGTTGGCGGTTTGGCAAGAATAACTAGAGACGTTCCACCTTACATGATTGTAGAAGGGACTCCAGCAGAAGTTAGAGCAGTAAACATTGTTGCAATGTCAAGGCAAGGATATCCCGAAGATCAAATTGGCGCGATGAAAGAAGCTCACAAACGATTGTTCCGCGATAATGGTGGGTCTCTTGCTCAGAAGATGGAACTCTTACTTGAGGAGTTTGGCGAACATCTTCCCGTGCAACATTTGTGTAATTCAATTACCGCTTCAGCCCAAGGCCGTCATGGTCGTTCGAATGAAAAGCTTTGAAGTAGCTGCGAACCCCCGTTCAATCTTCATCTTCTTTCACATCTTCCACCCATTCATCTATTGATGGACTTTGAACATCTGCGATGACAGTAGATTGTGCGAGTGTGTGCATTGCGAAATCGGTTGTGTCAAAGACAAACCCAGAGGATTGTTCAAAGTGGGAATTGTGAAGATCTGTCATGGAAAAGTCCTGATGTGTGGTAGGGGATACGAAAAGCTAGATGATGAGTATTGATATCGAAATAGGCTTGCTTGTCAAGTTCAACGTCTGATAAACAACCCTAATTTGGCAAAATTCGGAAATAACTGAAAGTGGTATGCGTTTATATGCTTATCGGTCTGACCCTCATCAAGCGGAACTATCTGCGGGAACTTCGATGTTGGGCAATTAAACCTCATGGCATATTCAGAAATACAAGCAAACAATTTACCACTAGACGAAAAGAAGAGGTCTGAACGGGTTATTTGGCTTCTTGCTGGAGTTGTTTTGTTGAGTTTGGCTGATTTGTTCCTTACTCTCACATATTTGACTTCTGTAGGAATGAGTGAAGGCAATCCAATCGCAGTATGGCTCCTTCATTCAACCAACTCAGTATGGCCATTAGCAGTCTATAAAATGATGACTGTTGCCATTTGTGTTTCCCTTTTATATATGCATAGGCGAAAACGACAGGGCGAATTGGCATCGTGGTGTGCAATGTGCATCCTTATAGCTCTTTCAATCTGGTGGAATCAATATTCTCGGTATCAGCCCTATCTCCCATTGGCAGAAGATCACATGGTGATGGTCAATGAGATGTTTGTTCAACCGTTCCTTACAACCCACAAACAGGTCCCCATAATTCAATAGGGGCTACGTCAACTACTTCCATTTTAGAATATGACAGGCGGAGACGTTCGCGTCTTGGTACAGTAGCGACATGCTTCGAATATTATCATTTCTTCTTTGTATTTGCGTATTGGAGGGTTGTGGTGTGCGTGCCCCAACCGTACGTTTTACTGGTGCAGAAGTTACTCAATCTACCACCGAAGCAATCGCCCTGAATGCTGAATTCGATATTTCGAATACTAATGACGAACCGCTTCGTCTGGATTATTACGAATACACGGTCTCTGCAGGTAACCATACTGTGTACCAAGGAATATCTGTGCCGAATCTAACCATCCCTCGTTGGGCAACGATTAGTAGTTCTATACCTATTGTTATCCGACGAGACAGACTCCCAGAAATTGGGGAACAAGTTGCTTGGAAACTATCTGGATCGCTTAGTTATTATCCCCCATCAGCAATTGCTGAAACACTAATGAACCTAGGCATTTGGAAACCTAAAACAACAGTGCATGCTCGTGAAGACCTTGAAGTTCCCCGTATAAACTGATTCACGCTCCTATCCATCCCACACAATCGGAATGAATTGCACACAACGTCGCTTCAATGTGTAAGTTGTGAATTGCGACCTTGCTGCTACCGATGTGAATGGTATGGATATCGAAGGCATTCTTTCTTGTGCGTCTGAACGGGGCGCATCAGATATACATCTTGTTTCTGGTGAACCCCCAGTTATACGTGTTGACACTGGTTTAGTACGCCTTGAATATCCACCGTTACAAGAGGATGAACTTTGTAATCAACTTGGAACAATGCTCAATGACAAACAACTTTCAACACTACAAACACAACAAGATGTTGATTTGTCTTGGGCAACTTCAAGTTGCAGATATAGAGTGAATGTACACATCCAACGTGGGCTTCACGCAATTTCGATGCGAACGGTGAAATCAAATATTCCACCACTTGAAACTCTAAACCTTCCTCCTGCAATTGCACCTCTTGCAGAATTACCACGAGGGCTTGTTCTTGTAACAGGTGATACAGGGTCTGGAAAATCTACAACCCTTGCATCATTGCTTGATCGGATTAACTCATCGAAGAACAAGCATATTATTACGCTTGAAGATCCAGTTGAATATGTGTTTGATTCAAATTGTTGTTTGGTGGAGCAGCGTGAACTTGGAAGAGACATGCCAAGTTTTGCTTCTGGATTGAAACATGCACTTAGACAAGATCCAGACATAATTCTTGTTGGCGAAATGCGAGATTTAGAAACAACTTCCCTTGCTATTTCTGCAGCAGAGACTGGGCATCTTGTGCTCTCGACATTGCACACGGTGAACGCATCGCAAACCGTAGAGCGAATTATCGATATGTATCCCGCAAATCAACAATCTCAAGTTAGATCGATGCTTGCAAATACTTTGAAGGCTGTGATTTCTCAAGCTTTGTTACAAAAAATTGGCGGGGGTATGGTTCCAGCCGTTGAGGTTCTATTGTGCGATCCCGCTGTGAGAAATATTATTAGAGAAGCAAGAACATTTGAAATACCAAACGTTATCGAAACAAATAGTCGCAAGGGGATGGTAACTCGAGATGCTTCCATTGCGACTTTAGTATTTAATGGTCTCATCGAACGAGATGTTGCACTTGCAAATTCCACTGACCCACAGAGATTACACATGACCCTCGCAGCATAAGGATTGTTGGTATGCCTACTTACCGCTATGAATTGCAAAAAGAAAGCGGAGATTTGTTGGTTGGGCGAGTTGCTGCTCAATCAGCAGCAGGAGCTGCAAGCGTAATACAACATCGTGGTGGTCGAATTATTCGATTAGTTCCACTGAGTACAACACAATCTAATATGTTTCAAAAAATTTGGACAGTCTTGAATACTGGGAATGGTCCAAAGAAACGCGACATACTTGATTTCACTACGCAACTCGCTGTAATGGTTCGCGCAGGAATAAGTTTACGCGTCGCAATTGATGGTATTAGCAAGCATGTGGAAAATAAAAAACTACAAGAAATATTAACTTCAATCAGGGAAGACCTTGAGGCCGGATGTACATTCTCTGACGCTATTTCAAAGTACCCAAAATTGTTCTCTCCACTCTATATCAATATGGTTAAGGCAAGTGAATTGTCTGGTTCATTCGGCCACATGCTTGACCGAATCGCAAAAATTATTGCAAGCCAGATTGAAACAAAAAAACTTATAGTTGGCGCAAGTATTTATCCTGCGGTAATTGGTGGTTTAGCAACGGTTGTAACTATCTTCCTCCTGACATTCGTGCTTCCTAGGTTTGCGGGAGTTTTTGCTGGTAAGGAAGCAATTCTTCCGTGGCCGACAACTTTTTTAATGGGTCTTAGTGCATGGATGGTCTTGTATTGGTGGACGGTTCCAATTGCAATGGCGTGTGTTGCAGTAGGGGCAATTCTTATCTCAAAAACTGAACGTGGGCTATGCTTTCTTGACAATGTAAAATTGAAAATTCCAGTTGTGAAAAAAATGCTTCGGGCACTGTATATCACGCGTTCATTACAAACATTCGGTGAGTTAGTGAACGCGGGGGTTCCAATGGTAAATGCACTTGAAGTAACAGCGAACATATCTGGGAATCGTAATTATCATGCCCTTTGGAGCGATGTCGCAGATGGTGTAAAAGAAGGTCGCCGTATAAATGAAATTTTGTGTGGCACAAAACTCTTGCCCATGCCGGTGGTTCAAATGGTTGCCGCTGGCGAAGAGTCCGGAAAACTTGGCGATGTTTTAGAGGAAATTTCAGAGTATTACGATCGCGTGTTGCGAGATGCAATAAAAACGTTTACAAGTTTACTTGAGCCAGCGATGATTGTATTTATGGGAGTTATTGTCGGCTTTATTGCAATGGCAATTATCCTTCCAATTTTCAAAATGAGCGCGGTGGTAACGAGTTCATGAAATATGTACAAACAAAAGTTCGTCGAGGTTTTTGGTTGGTGGAGTCAGCCATAGCAATTGCAGTAGTTGGTATTGGAGTAGTTGCGGTTGTTGGTTCGCAACAAGCGTGGCATATTCAAACGGTCGTTTCAGAAGAAATTGCAACAGGAATGAGACTTGCAAATGAAATACGAGAAATGTCCTTGTTACTCCCAGCAAATGATCCGGTTACTGGATTGGCAACTTGGGGAATTGAGTCTGGTGAAACCATTCCAATGGATATTGATGATCTTGATGACCTCGATAATCAGATTTTTTCAGAACCATATGGAACAGGACCACTTGATGCCACAGGGTCTGTAATTGCTGGCATGGAAGGGTGGGAGCAACAGATTGCTGTGCAATGTGTGGACCAATTTAACGTAACAAACATCGTCCCAGACAGCACATCAGATGTAGTTCGCTTAGAAGTCACCGTACTTCATAACGGCGAGGAAACTGCGAGGTTAACATGGATTGCGCCCCGATAAATTGCAAAGAACACGCTAAATGGTTTGTGGATAATCCCGTTTTAAAAAATAGAACGGGTTTGCGTAGAGGGTGGGCAACCGTCCCAGCACTAATTATGCTCACGGTTATTGCTTCAATAACCGCTGGCATATCTAGAGTTTCGTGGACAAATGTCCGAAGTGCCCAAGCAATGATAGCTATTGCAAAAGCACAAGCAGTAGCAGAATCGGGGTTATCGTTTGGAAGTGTTCGGTTGCTAGATGAAGTGAACCGGTACGTTATTGATAGAGGAGTTATTTCAAGTGATTTAGCTGAGAGATTATGGAGAGGAACTTGGACATCAGCTGATGGGCAGGTTGAGATTGTTCCTTCAGAAGAATACGTTATTGGTTCACCATCAGGCGTTGGTATTGTTCACTCTTTACAAGATGTGTTTTCCCAAATAGACGCACATTGGATTGAAGTGACTCCAGAGGATGAATTGTTGCCGACAATCGGAGTGACAGATTACAAACTTGAAGTTAAACCAATTGCTATTGATGCAACTGAGTCTTCATACTTTAGGTTGTCGTATGAATTACTTGAAAATGAAACACGAATATTAATTACAAGTGTCGGTGAATCAGACGGTATTTCCAGAACGATTTCGATGGAGTTTGACCTAGACAAACGAATTGATTACGCGCTAGTTGCGATGTCTCGAGTCATGATTGGTCGTAATGTATTAGTGGAGGGGCCGATTGGAACTCGATATGGAATTGAAGCTAATGAATTGAATGCAAATTTCGGCACGCCACTAATTATGAAAAGTGATTTTTATGGTATCGATGCAGCAATTCTTGACGTAGACATTTCTACTTTCGCTAACTTGGTGTTAGATAATGATGTTGATGGAGACAACCGTTTACGACCAAATCACCCAACCGAAAACGCGGGCTTAGGTGGAGCATTAGTTGATTATGATGGGGACCAATATGTCACCGAAATGGACTTGTTCCTTTCTCGTTTTGATACTAATGGCGATATTGGAGTGGTATACGATTCCGCTCTAGCTTCTGCTGCTGGATTTCCTGGGTTGAGCCAAGAGTTTTCAAGTGACATGCAACTTGCGGCACTCATTGATCAAGCAAGAAGCGATAGAAATGGCGACGGTGTTGTTGACGCCATTGATCGAGAACTTGGTTGGGACGATGGCATCATTGATGCAAAGGATCATTACGCAAAAATAGATGGAAGTATTGGGCTTGCAGTTGATATGGCATCATGGGAATCTGCAAGTAGCATGCAATGGCAGACTGACGTGAATGGGGCGATTGTTTCTGAATACGGATCGTCTCCCATCAAATTTGATTTGCCTGAATCTGAGTTAGCCGAGCTGACAACAGAGATGTTTTCAGATTCGCAAACTTGGTTTGAAACAGAGTCAATGAGTGGGATGGAATTTGGAGACATTTCGAGTGGACAAGTTGCGTCAAATATCCAAGGTGGTGGAACATACACGCCACCCTCAAGCAATACATGGGAGGGGGTTCCTTGGGAATCCGATGGAGCATATGATTGGTACCAGCGGCCAGTTTATACAGATATGGTATTTACAAACGTTCGAATTCCAACTGGAACTAATGCAGTATTTGAAGATTGCATGTTTGTCGGTGTGACATGGGTAGAAACTACGCAGGATGTGAGCGATCCGAATTGGAATTTTGCTGGAGCACAAGAACCAGATGGGAGCGGTGGGTATGGCAATCAATTCGATGGTTTAGTTGCCCAGTCAGGTGGAGTGGAATATGGCGACACAAGGGACGTTTCCAATAACGTTCGCTTTCATGATTGCACATTCCTGGGCTCAATTGCTGGCGATGTTCCATCGGAGTTTACACACTGGAGAAATAAAATCCAAGTAACTGGAGAGTCAAGATTTTTTCTTGATCCCGACGACCCAGATGTCGCTGCTCAAGAAGATGGAGTTGTTTTGCAAGTGATATTAAATTCGATAGATTCCTCAGATCGAGCTCAATTAGCTCGGAGTTCAATATTAATGCCAGGGTGGTCAGTTGAAATAGGGGCGTTTCAGAACGACGAATCAGTTGGAGTTAAGTTGACAGGAACAATCGTGAGTGGCCTCATGGATCTTCGTGGATCCGTTGACGTGCATGGAGCTATTCTTTCAACCTTTCGACCCAAAGAAGGTGAGGGCCCACTGTACTACGGTGGCGAAACCGATGCATTTAACACGACGATTGGGTATTTTGGACCTGAAGATGGTGATAGCGAAGGGGTAAATGATGACGTAAAACCATTTAGTGGATATGGAAGGGTCTCACTTCGTGCAAACCCAGATGCGCCAATGCCAGATGGTGTACCTTGGCCAATCACAATAGTTCCAGATGGAGCTAGTTATCAGGAGGGCACATGATTCGCCGAGGGTTTACTGTAGTTGAGCTACTTATCGGATTGGCAATTGCTACTGTGTTGCTTACTGGGTTATTTGCAGCAATTCAGTCTTCGGTTGATGCGTATTCGAAATCAACAGCCGAAGGAGTTAATCGATTAACGTCTCGGTTATTAGTTGAGAGGATAGCACTTCTTGTTCGGACCGGAACGTCATTTGGCCCACTTCCAGCAGTCGCGACGACAACAGAAGTAGAAAGTAATACTCTTCAAATCACGACACCGCAAGGACAACAAGTCACGATTACATGGAATAGCATGGATGAAACTCTAGAGATGGATGTTGATGGCACAAATTCTGTTGTCTTGGGTGGTGTGACACAATTGGCAAGCGGAGTGCCAATTACGCCATTTTTACTGCAATACGAAAATGGCACAATTTTAAACCGTGTCACAATCAATCTTGCTGTAATACCTGATATTACACACGCAACGGCAATGGACGCTGGCGAAGAAACCATTCGCCTGACTACCTCTGTGATGCCACGCGCACAATTGTATTAACCCCACCCTCCGGCTCTGAGCCAACTTGGCTCAGAGACAAGCACCTATAGTTTTACTCTATTTGATAATTTATAAGCAGTAAGGGAATCATTTGCTTCAGCTATGACACGAGCAATGGGTTCAGTGTTGCTTGGCCTGACATGAAGCCATCCCTCATCAAAATCGATTCGCAATCCATCACTATCATCCTGCTTTTCTTCCCCATACTCGTTTTTTAGCCTTTCGATTTCTTTTTCAATTGCAGGAAGCCCGCCGCTATTTGCGAGGTCAATTGTTCGTTTTATCATTTCATAAGGTTGTATGCTTTGAACTATGGCTGAAAGTGGTTCGTCTTTTGAACGTATCAAGTCTAAGATTAAAGCCATGCCCGCAAGGCTATCGCGAACCCAACAAACTTCTGGAAAAATGACACCACCGTTACCCTCTCCCCCAATGACACAACCGTGTTTTTTCATAACACTTGCGACATTCGCCTCACCAACAGCAGAACGCCAAGTTTTACACCCATGTGTGTTTGCAACATCATCAATCATTCTACTCGTTGATAAATTCGTAGCAGTTGAAGTATTTGGATGTGTTTGAAGCCACTGCATAGCTGCGAGTACAAGTGTGTATTCCTCGCCAAAATAAAAACCAGTTTCATCTACAACAGCAAGCCGGTCTGCGTCTGGATCTTGGGCAAAACCAACGTCTGCATCAAACTTATCAACCATCGAAGCAAGATCTGTTAAATTCTCCGACTTTGGCTCAGGAGGATGGGCAAAATTACCTGTTGGTTCACCATTAAGATGCAAAACATCACACCCAAGAAGTTCTAGAAGTTTAATTCCTGATTCACAACCAGCACCATTAATCGAGTCAAGGACTACGCGGAAACGCTTGTCGCGAATAGGTTTTGGAGGTATTACTCCAAGAAGTTTTGAAATGTGCGTGTCATTTCCTTGTGTATTTTTAGTGAGTGTTCCACCATCTTTTGAGTCAAGAGAGGTTTTCTCATGGAACCGTCGGATAATTTCAGTAGCATCTTTCTTGCTCGGGGCGAGCCCATCCCCGTCAAGGCATTTAATACCGTTCCAAGGTGTTGGATTGTGAGAAGCCGTTACGATAATACCACCATCAGCGTGCAAAGCATTAATCATCACTCCAGCGGTTGGGGTTGCAACAACACCAAGATCAGTAACCTGGCAACCACATTCTACGAACGCTTTAGCAACAGCATCTTGAAGAGCTGGACCGCTTGGCCTGCTATCTCTTGCAACGCAAAGTGTTGGTAGTTTTCCAAGTTTATCACTAAGAAAAGAAACAAAAGCATTTGCATAGATGTGAGCGACTTCGGGAGTCATCGTTTTACCGACAATTCCACGGGCACCTGAGACGGAAAGCATGAGCGGTTCGTTTGTCATAATGTGTATATTGCTTGGCAGTTTGGGGCTTCTGTAATGGTTACGGATTGTACACGTGCAGGTGGTTTTATTTTATCTTTAATCTCGTTGCAGATATAGAACGCGACATTTTCAGCAGAGGGGTTTTTGCCAGAAAATATATCGATGATATTTAGGTCAGCGCCACGGAGGGGTTCAATGATTGTATTGAGGCATTTCTCAACACTAACAAAGTCAATCAAAAGTCCATCTTTATCAAGAGTTTCACCCACAATCAAAACTTCAACACCCCATGTGTGATTGTGTGGGGTTTCTTCAACACCACAAACAGTCACTGCATGTACAGCATCAAAGTAAGTTGAAACTTGAACACTAAACATCCGTAGCTTTCCACTCTTCTTGAACGGTCCACGTAAACGGTTTTCTTGAACAGTCTATGTGTACGGCAAAAAAACCACCACGGTGCTGCTTGACAAGTTTCCAAAGAATTTTTCGATCAGTCTCTGGAATATTCTTTGAATCAACTTCATCAATATGTACCCACTCAAGTGTTCCCTCATCGAATTCCATAGATTCAATTTCAGTAGGATTTATTGGACGTTTAACTTCAAATAAAAATATAAGCCAGTGTGTAGATTCTTCGTATGCAGTTTCAGCAAGCATTCCCGAAAGACGGATTTCGTGAAGTTCAAGTTGTACTCCGGACTCTTCTTGTATCTCTCTTACCGCACACTCGTGCGGGCTTTCGCCAATCTTCGCTTCTAACTTTCCTCCAATTGGGGAATATAATCCTGCGTTTGGTTCTTTTGTTCGGTGTAAAAGTAAAAGTCGATCGTCTTCATCGTACAGGTAACAAAGCACAGCAATTTTATATGGCAAATCTGCAATAGAGTGTGAATCATTCATGGGAGGAATCCTCGATTTGTTGTTTCATTTCTCTTACGGAAGTTTGCATTCCAACGAGGACACTCCTACTGACAATAGAATGCCCAATATGTAATTCTGAAATATTTTCTATAGACGCAATCCCAGACACATTTAAATGGGTTAATCCGTGCCCCGCGTTGCACTGCAAGCCAAGACCAACTGCATATTGGACAGCAGTGTGAACGTTAGCTCGCTCGTGTTGTACTTCTTTATTATCAATTACAAAATTATTGTTGATAAACGATTCAGCATACTGACCGGTGTGGATTTCACACACTGTGCATCCAGAAGCAAGAACCGCATCAATTTGTTCTTCTTTAGCATCCACAAATGCACTAACTCTCATCCCTCCTTCAGTAAGAGCTGCCACCATATCTCTTAGACGGTTAATGTCTGCTGCGATATCGAGTCCGCCCTCGGTCGTGATTTCATTTCGCCCTTCTGGAACAAGCATTGCCATGTCTGGGTTCGATTTGAGCGCTAAATCGATCATCTCTGGAGTTGCGGCAAGTTCCAGATTGAGTGGGACTTTGATAATCTTTCGTAACCGAAAGAGGTCTTCGTCTTGCATGTGCCTTCGATCTTCTCGAATATGAAGAGTTATACCATCAGCCCCACCGAGACACGCCTCTTTGGCAGCTAAAATCGGGTCGGGCTCAATGGTTTTACGAGCTTCTCGAATTGTTGCAACATGGTCTATATTTACACAGAGTTTGATCATTAAAAAGTGCTCCAAAAGAGAGTTTAATCTCAGGGTGGCGAGTATACTCCCACAGAGCCGATATGCGCACTCAAGAGAGCATGTAGATGTCAGAGTTTGAAAGAAAGTTATCTCAGTTAAAAGCAGACTTGAATACCCAAGGTGCACGGGTTTCAGATCAACTTTTACAAGCAGTCGAATCAAGTTTTGGTGGTGATGTTGAAGTCGCCAAAAAAGTTGTTGTTGGTGATTCTGTCATCGATCGTGTTGATGTTGAAATTGAGCGGGCGTGTATTGAACTACTTCGTCTTGGTGCGAAAGATGAGCATGGTATTCGAAGTGTTCTGACTATCGTAAAAGTAAACAATGAACTAGAGCGGATTGCTGATTGCGCAGTTATAGTTGCTGAGTCGGCAATCAACAGCGATGATTTGATTTCAATGGCACCCCCAACCTTTAGAGTGATGGCAAACAGCGTTGTTGGAATGGCAAGGGATACAAACCATGCGTTATCCGAGTCAGACACAGATATGGCTATTCGTGTGTTGTCATTTGATGATACCGTGAGCCGATTCAGAAAAGAAATTGTGCTTGATGTTCAGAGAAGAACAAGCAATGGTGAATTGGATCCCCTTGTTGCGTTTGAACTTCTAGCTGTGACAAGGTCACTTGAGAGAATAGCGGACCACTGCACGAATATTTGTGAACAAGTAATTTATCTTGAAACCGGGAAAATTGTTAGACACCTGCCTGAGGGTTGGACATCCCCGGAAACCCCAACGTTTTGATCGACGTACCCAGCGAATTGCTACGACGAATACGTGAACATGGTCAAGAACATGTTCTAAAATTTTGGGATGACCTAAATGAAACTCAACAAGAGCAATTTGCGTGTCAACTTGAAGCAGTAGATTTTGAATTATTCAATTCACTTCAACAACTTTCTGCCGAATCTACACCTGTCGAATTGCATCCATCTCCAATCGTTGCTCTTAATGATACTTATAGAGAAATTGGAGTCGAGAGAATAAAAAAAGGCGAGTTAAGCGTTCTTACGGTTGCAGGTGGACAAGGCACGCGTTTGGGCTGGAGCGGGCCAAAAGGAACATTTCCCGCAACGCCTGTAACAGGCAAATCTCTTTTTCAAGTTGTTGCAGAACAAATATTATTTGCCGAGAAACAATATGGTGTTGTAATTCCGTGGTATATCATGACAAGTTCGCAGAACGATGCTGCTACCAGATCCTTCTTACTTGATAACAACTGCTTTGGTTTAGAGAGAACCGACATCTTTATTTTTACTCAGGGTGAAGTTCCTGCGTCAACCAAAGATGGGAAAATGCTCCTTTCTTCACATGGCAGCGTTGCAATGAATCCCGATGGTCACGGAGGAGTAATTTCTGCGTTGAAAGTAAGTGGTGGGCTAGAAGAGATGGAATCACGTGGGATAAAATATATTTCTTATGTTCAAATAGATAATCCTATGGCGAATGTTGTTGACCCGAAATTTTTAGGTATACATCTAAGCGAAGAATCATCAAAAGAAGTGACAAGCAAGTGTGTGAAGAAAACAAACCCTAAAGAGAGGGTTGGCGTCTTTTGTCTTGTTGATGGAAAAACCACTATTGTTGAGTACAGTGATCTCCCAACTGAAAAGACCGTTGAACAAAACGACAATAATGAGTTAAGTTATGGTGCTGGCTCAATAGCAATACACATGTTGTCAACAGAATTTTTACAACGTGTTGTAGATGGTATGCCTTGGCATATTGCGCACAAAACAGTCCCTCATGTTGATTTAAACACCGGAGATTATGTAAATCCAAAAAGTCCAAACGCAAATAAATATGAAAGATTTGTTTTTGACGTGTTGCCTCTTGCGAAGAAATCATTGGTTGTTGAAACTGAACGAGAAGATGAGTTTGCTCCAATAAAAAATGCTCAAGGAGTTGATTCTCCAAGCACAAGCCAGCAGTTTCAAAGAGACCGCGCGATTCGGTGGCTACGAAAGTGTTCTGTAGATGTATCAGACAACGCTAACGTTGAGATAAGCCCACTTTCTGGAAGCGTCCCAGAGGAACTAAACTGCCAAGAATTTCCATCGTCGATTGGTGACGGTGAGACGGTGGTACTTTGATTCATGGAAGTTTGGATTGATCAACTCCTATCAATGGTCGATCCCGTTTGGGGACCATGGGTTGTTTTTGGTTTGTTGTTGTTATCTGGAATTGGGATTCCACTTGGCGAAGATATAATTATTATTCCAGCCGGTATTCTTGTCCAACAAGAGGCTCTGCCACTCTGGCCGACTTTAGTTGCTGCATATTTTGGAGTTGTTTGTGGCGACCTTCTTTGGTTTATTGTGTGCTCAAAACTTGGTACTAGATTATTACACAAAAAATGGTTTAAGCGATTTGTGCATCCAAGAAGAATGTTACAAGTCAAATATCAATTTGATGTTCGAGGAATATGGGTTATTGTGTTAGCAAGATTTATCCCTGCGAGCAGAACGACAACAATTACTGTTGCTGGAATAATGCACATGAAGTTTTGGAAATTTGCTGTCGCCACCATAATTTGCTGTTTATTAACAGCACCAATGCAGCTTTTTGCTGGTTGGTGGATTGGCAAAAGTTTACAGTCTGAGTCGATTGTTGAAACAATCTTTCGACTCTTGGGGCTAGTGATGGTGGTTTTTGGTTTGGTTTGGGCCTACAGGTTGTGGTCACAGCACAGGAGAAGCGGCAGAAGGGTTCCGCGAGCAAAAGTCTCTTGGCTGCGGAGATTCTCTACAAGAAAGAAATAGTCAATTAGTTACTTTGAATTGTCTATAATGCACGCATGAGAACTGTAATTACTGGGCAAATCGGAATGGACAAGAAGCCATACTTAGAAGATGTTGAACGTCTAGGTGGTGAGCGTGGTGGCAAGATAGAAATCTATAATGTTGGTGCGATGATGTACGCAGAGGGTCCTGATATTCGGCCTGGGCGAATTCTTGATTTGCCTTTGAGCCGTTTGCATTCGTTGCGACGGGCTGCAATCAAAGATATTGTTGCGGCAACTTCTCCTTTTGAGGATCACCCAAATGTCGTGATGAATACACACGCCACATTCCGTTGGCGACATGGCTTGTTTCCTGCGTTTGATTTTGATCAACTAGAAGCTTTCAATCCAAACCTGTTTATTTGTTTGGTCGATAATATTGAGGTGGTGCATGATAGACTGCACGCAGAACATGATATTGATGCAACACTAAAAGATTGCATGGTTTGGCGAGAAGAAGAAATTCTTGCAACCGAACTCATGGCACAAGCGTGCGGTTGTAGGAACTCTTTCTATGTACTTAGTCGAGGTCGCCATCAAGACACATCAGAAACGTGTTACCGCTTGATTGCACGAAACAACCTGAAGAAAGTGTATCCAAGTTTTCCGATGAGCCACGTTGTTGACATGCCGGATATTCTTGAGGAAATTGAACAATTTAGAGCAGCACTTGCTGAACACTTCATAACTTTTGACCCTGCTGATGTTGACGAAAAACTTTTGCTTGACCGTGGGATTGAAGCAGCAAAAGAAGGTAAGGATTGGATTGAAGTCGAAGCGCACGCGTTTGGCGGTAAGAAGGGTGGCGACCCAGTGCGAGTTTCCGTTCGTGAAATTCTCGATATCGCTGGCGATATAGATGGACAGATTTACATGCGAGATTTTCGTTTGATTGATCAATCAGACATGATTGTTTCGCTCGTTCCAGAGCTTCCCGGAGGTGTCCCAGGTTTGTCAAGTGGGGTTGAGCGTGAATTACAACACGCATGGGAGCACACCAAAGAAGTTTATGTTGTGTGGAAGCCAGAGAAGGCACCTTCGCCGTTTATTACCGAAACTGCTACAAAGATATTCTCTTCCGTCGATGAAGCGTTAAGTTATTTTTCAGAGCAGGGTTATTTTGAGATGGCGAATCTGTTCGGGCACTAATCAAACGATACCCACTCAAGAGATAGCCCATGTGCGGGCAATGTTTTTCCTCCACGCCTTCTATCACCAGAGGCAATTATGTCAGTAATCTCTTCTGGTTCGAACTTTCCGCGACCAACTTCAAGAAGAGTCCCAGCGATTATTCGAACCATGTTCCACAAAAAACCCGCTCCAGAAACATAAATAGCAAGTCGTCCATCTCCGATTGCCTCAACAGAGCAGTTATCGATTCTTCTGACAGTAGTTATTCGACCGTGGTTAAGTTTGGTGAAACCGATGAAGTCATGTTCACCTTCAAACAATTTTGCTCCTTGGTTCATCAATTCAGGATTTAATTCAAAAGCGGTGTGTGAAATGAATCTTCTGTCGAAGAGTGGTTTTCTTAATGGATTACTACACCCGTGAGCCAAAGAGTATCGATACCCTTTTGATGTGCAATCATCAAT
Organism: Planctomycetota bacterium; assembly: GCA_014381555.1. Taxonomy (GTDB): domain Bacteria; phylum Planctomycetota; class Phycisphaerae; order Phycisphaerales; family SM1A02. The sequence continues at coordinate 74,544 of JACNLO010000058.1, forward strand.
CGGGTTGAAACTCTCATCCACTACATCTATTGCTCTTATTTGGACATCATCTGGTAACCATGAATTAATGCCCAATACTAACTTTTCTGGCTTAATTTCGTTGCTTGAAGCGAATGTTGCAACCTGTCCATTTGCGTGGACTCCCGAATCAGTCCGAGATGCACCTATGATATTGACTGGTTCACGAACAACCCTTGTTACCGCCCGCTCCATTACTTCTTGAACAGTACGTAGTGATGTCTGCTCAGGTCTATTTTGCGTCTGCCATCCATGAAAATCCGTCCCGTCATATGCCACAATCATCCGATACCGCATCCCCATATTTTATGGGATAAATATGGGGGACAGTCCCCAGGGGACTGCAAATATGGGGGACAGTCCCCAGGGGACTGTCCCCCATAAATAATTGCATTATCTTTGTTTTTATAGCGTAACAATGGTTTTTATACTGATTATTGGGGACAGTCCCCCAGTGTATACACGCGGGACAGTCCCCAAATGTAAAATGTACAGATGGCAAAAATACTTGTAGTTGGACCGCATCCGGATGATCAAGAACTTGGAATGGGTGGCACAATTGCTAAGTTGGTTAATCAGGGACACGATGTGTTGCTTCTTGACATGACAAGTGGCGAACCAACCCCACATGGCTCGCCTGAAGTTCGTTCAAAAGAAGCTATTACCGCTGCTGAAATATTGGGCGTCAAGAGAACTTCGGTTAACCTCCCAAATCGATTTGTCGAACATTCAATTCCTGCAAGGCATGCAGTCGCTGCTGTGATTCGAGAACACCAAGCCGAAATAGTGTTCACTCCTTATTTTGAGGACGCGCATCCAGACCACGTTGCAACGACAAAAATAGTTGAAGACGCTCGTTTTGATGCAAAACTGACAAAAATTGATTTAGCGGGTGAACCAATTTATCCAAAGTGGCTGTTTTATTATTACTGCACACATTTGCGAATTATTCCAAA
>JACNLO010000072.1 GCA_014381555.1 Planctomycetota bacterium
CCCCAACTTAAATTACCAATATACAATTTCATAACTCTAACCTAACCTTTACATTCTACCCCACAGGGTGACAGACGTACCTAGAAAAAAACACAGATCTAGGCACTAGGTTACCAAGACATCGAAATTGTACATGAATATATGATTCACCGCTCTTTTTATGCGGTATTCCATTGTAGCCCACTGAAAACCTCTGTTTTCTGTACGATAAGAGGATGTTTAGGATCTTTGCCATAGTATATTTTTTCATTTTTGCTTTGAGTTGCTCAGAGACGACTCCTGATACTCCAAAAAATGAAATCCATCTTACTCGGTTATTTCCAATTGGAGACCTCCCTGCATCCGATGATCGACCAACTATTTCTCATGTTCGAATTACAGACCTTAATCAAGATGGGGTAAATGATGTTTTGGTCTGCGATGTTCTTGGGCAGAAAGTTTCTTGGATTAATGACGGCTCTGAGATCGCAATTCTTTCAAATGTAAGTGGCGCCGTTCACGCTGAACCGTTTGATATTGATGGAGATTTCGATTTGGATGTGCTTGTTTCTGTGATGGGGACAATCCTTCCATCCGATGCTCATACTGGCGAGGTTATCATTTTAGAAAATGATGGGGATGAAAAGTTTACAAAACATGTTGTTGCTAAAGAAATTCAACGGGTTACAGATGTCCGTGGTGGCGATTTAGATGGCGATGGTGATATGGATTTGTCCGTTGCACAATTTGGCTATACACAAGGACAAGTGCAGTGGTTTGAGAATTTGGGTGATTGGAATTTTGCCCAACACCAACTAATAAACAAAAGTGGCGCAATTCACGCTCCAATTTCAGACATCGACAATGATGGTGATTTGGATATCGTTGCTCTTCTTTCGCAAGAGTGGGAAACAGTTTATGGGTTTGTGAATAATGGAAGCGGGAATTTTACAACTGAGATTTTGCACGATGTCGCTGATGCTGATTTTTCTTCTTCAGGAATAACAATTGCTGATCTTGATCAAGATGGAGATGATGATGTTGTTTGGACTAATGGTGACGCTTTTGTTGCGGTTGACTATAGACCGCTTCCAACTCATGGCGTGCAGTGGCTTGATAACACTGGTGACTTAAAATTTTCTTATCACCGTATCGGACAACTTGATGGTGCGTATGGTCCTTGCGTAGTTGACTTGGATGGAGATGGCGATTTGGATATTGTGACAGTAGCGGAGTTTGCTCATTGGGATGACTCCGAAACAGCAAGTATTGTTTGGTGGGAGCAGGGCGATGGTGGTTCTTTTACAAGACGTAACATTTCAAGTAAGCCAACACATCTTGTTACATGTGATGTTGGTGATTTAACAGGTGATGGGAAACCAGACATCGTGGTTGGGGGAATGGCTTTGTATCCTCCTTTTGATGAAATTACCAGAGTTGCTCTCTGGGAGAATAATGGTTCGTGGAACGAAATTGAAGAAACTCAATTTCCAGAACAAATTCAAGATGGTTTAAGAAACCTTGGAACAGCAGGGGAGAGGGGAATGTTTTTGCACGCAAATGGATTTGGCCCACGAAAAGAATATGTACAAGCTATAGAAGATGAACCAGCAAATGCTAAATGGCCATACTATCTCGGACTTTTTAATGTAACTGAGGGCGATAGCAAGTTAGCACTTAATTATTTTAAAGAGGCAGAGAAACTAGAGGATAATTATGCACCGCTATTAACTCGCCTCGGTGAGTTGTATGTTGGAAGAGGTGACATCGAACGCGCTAATGAATACTTTCGGGGGGCAAACACCGATTATGCAAAAGTTGCGCTTGCGCAAATTGCTGCCGACCAACAATTATGGCGTGATGTATTATCCATACTAGAAAACACAAGTATTCCTGCTGCAACGTCTCTCGTACTAACAGCCAAGGCAGAGATGGACGGTGAACCACACCCACCCCATGTTGCAATTGACATGGGTTTCCAAATGGATGACCCTTGGCTTCTTGAAGTTGAAAAGTTGTGCATCCTTGCACCGCATCTAGTAACACAAGCCCAGACAGATTATATTTCTGGAGACATTGATTCTGCAGAGCGATTGCTGCGAAGAGCAATCTTAATTGATGGCACAAACAAAGATGCACGTTTAGCCCTTGCAAATATTTTGCTAAGAAGCGATCGGGCTACAAAGGAATCTATAAACGAAGCGATTAGTCACCTTGAGATTGGCTTGGAGTTAGACCCAGAGTACGTCATGGCAAGGACTAAATACGGCTGGGCTTTGTATATGGCTAGACGATTTGATGAAGCCAAATCAGTTTGGGAAGCAATTCTAAAGGATGAACCGAATCATAGTTTGTCCTGTGCAAATCTCGCACAACTTGAATATAGCAATAAAAATTATGAAACGTCGTACGAGTATTACAAACGTGCATTTGGAGTTCCTATGGATTCGCCATTTGCAATGTCCCAAGATTCGTCATTCCAGTCTGAAACGCTTTATCGATTTGCTTTGGCATCTAAGCAACTTGGTAGACAAGAAGAAGCAATGCAGATTTTAAGACGTGCGGTCAATCTTGCACCAAGCAACAGTACGATTCAATTTGAATTAGGAAATGTGTACCTTGGTCTAAAACAGTATGGCAACGCGGTACAGCACTTAGAAATTGCAAACGCCTTGCAGCCAGAGAATCCAAGGATGCTTGCTGCACTTGGATATGTTTGGTATCAACTTGGTGAGCCGACTAAAGGAGTTGTTTTTTTAGAACAATCGGTACAATTAGCCCCAACTTTTGCACTTGCTTGGTTTCACCTTGGAAATGCACAGGCAGAGATAGGTGATAAAAATGCAGCGATTGAGTCGTTTAAAGTTGCGGTGCAGTTACAACCGACCTTTACTCTTGCAAAAGAGGCGTTGTCCAAATTGAATGGAAGGTAAACTACACGACATGACAAACACTATTGAACATTTTATTGATGGCAAACGCATTCAGCCCGGAAGTGGATCAAGTTGTGAAGACCTCAATCCCGCAACTGGCGAAGTACTTGCGCAGGTTTCCCTTGATGAAGTTGCTGCGGCAGACGAAGCTGTTGCTTCGGCAGAGAAGGCATTCCAGGGGTGGAGTGAGACACCTGTTGGCGACAGGTGCCAAGTATTGTTTCGATACAAGGAACTACTTGAACAACATTTTGAAGAATTGACGCAGATGATTGTCGATGAACACGGAAAGACCACCGCCGAAGCGCGAGGCGATGTTCGCCGAGGCATTGACTGTGTTGAGTATGCGTGCGGTGCACCATCGCTGATGATGGGGCGAACACTTCCCCGTATCGCAGTTTCAACTTCATTTAGTCGTGAGAGAGAAGAAGGTAATCCGGGGGTTCCGCTTGACAGTTCTCTTGAACGAGTTCCAATTGGTGTGTGTGTTGGTATTACGCCATTTAACTTTCCAATTATGGTTCCTCTTTGGATGTGGCCAATGGCAATTGCTTGCGGGAACACTTTTGTCTTAAAGCCGTCTGAAAAGGTTTCGCTATGCGCACTTCGTGAAGTTGAACTGGCGCATGAAGCAGGATTGCCCGCTGGGGTCTTGAACATGGTGACTGGTGGCCCAGATGTTGTGAACCATCTATTAACTCACGAAGATGTTAAAGCAGTTTCTTTTGTTGGCTCGACTGCTGTTGCAAAACATATCTATTCGACTGCTTCCTCCGCAGGCAAAAGAGTGCAGTGCATGGCTGGCGCTAAGAACACCATGATAATTATGCCAGACGCAAACCAAGATGCAGCAATTGATGGTGTTATAAGTTCTTCGATGGGAAACACAGGGCAGCGTTGTTTGGCTGGCTCTGTTGCAGTCCTTGTTGGAGATGCTCCTGATTGGTTTATTCCACGCGTCGTTGAAGCAGCAAAGAAAATACAAGTTTCAAAAGGCGATGAAAAAGGATGCACGATGGGTCCGCTCATTGACGATGCAAGTGTACAGCGAGTGAACAAGGCAATCGAAGGTGGCATTGAGGCAGGCGCAGACTTGCTTCTTGATGGCAGAGATATCGAACTCCGGGGGTTCGTAGGCCCAACCGTGTTTGATAATGTTCCACCAGATAGCGCACTTGCAATGGAAGAAATTTTTGGCCCAGTGCTTTCGATTTTGCGGGTTGATACTTTGGACGAAGCAATTGCAGTAACGCATCGTTCGCCGTACGGAAACATGGCGGTTATGTTCACCGATAGTGGTTACGCAGCAAACAAATTTAAAGATACAGCAGGTGCTGGCATGATTGGAATCAATG
>JACNLO010000010.1 GCA_014381555.1 Planctomycetota bacterium
CGCGATTATGACATACATCGATGGTCAAAGCACCTCTGGTCCGCTCGTCACGTTCCACACGGCAGATGATGAAAATGCTATTCTTGAGGGCTTTACAGTTCGCAACGCTCCAAACGGTGCAGGGATTAGTGCAAATGGTTCTTCGCCAACGATTTTGTCTTGCAAAATCGTTGGTAATATTGGTAATACAGGTTCCAATGGCGGCGGTTTCCACTGCCAAGACGCAAACATTCTCATCGACGAATGTGAGATAAAAAATAACGTTGCCAGTGATGGTGGCGGTTTGTGGATGAGCGGTGGTAGTTTGACGATGTCCAATACGCTACTTCGTGGGAATTCCACTTCGGGTGGTGGATTGGGCGGCGGCGGAATCTATGCAACAGGAACGAGTCTAGGAATTGCGTGGTGTGATTTTGAAGATAATGTTGCTACGGGTTATGATGCCCGCGGTGGTGCAATTTCGATGTATGCAAATGCAACTTTGTCAATGGCAAATACAAACTTAGTTAATAACACCAGTAATATGCATCATGTAAGTGAGAACACGAACTCAACCTATTACGCACGAGGTGGAGCAATTTACGCAACAAGTTGTACTGGAATGATTACAAATTGTGACTTTTCAGGGAATCAAGCGTACGTGTACTTAGATGATACTAATGGTTCTGCTGGTGGCGATCAGGGTGGAATTGGGATTGCCCAGGGTGGAGACCTTGCGTTGTTCGATTTTACAAATATACAAACACACAATTGCAACCACCTTGATGCAAACGCGTATGCTTACGGATCGGGTGGAGTTTGTGGTGGTGGTGGAGATTATGTCGAACCTATCGCTAAAGGTGGCTCGACGTATTTGCACGGTAGCGCAATATTTATGACTAACGCCTTAATCTCAAATTGTTCTGCTACACACACAGCAAACGACAATACAGATGGGACACCACGCGGCGATGGCGGTGCGCTCTACTCCGATTCAAACGGGAACCCCTTCTTAACGAATTGCCAACTCGTTGGATGTTCTGCGAGTTACAACGGTGGTGCAATTTACACGCGTGATACTGCGTCTCCTTTCATGCTAAACGGACACATTTCATCGAATACCGCTGCTCATTACGGTGGTGGCATGTATAGTGAAAATAGTACGCCCGTTGTTACGGGTGCTGTCATCGCAAACAATGTTGCTCTTGCAGGAGGTGGTATTTATTCTCAAGGCGGTGCACCAAACCTGCCCACAGTCAGTGAAACTCTTTTCTGTGGTAACGCTGAAGGTCATGTTACTGGCGCGTGGTACGACGATGGTGGCAACACCTTTAGCGAATTGTGTGGGGATGACTGTAACAACAATGGTTTACCAGATGAGTATGACATTCTCTTTGGGTACAGTTTAGATTGCAACGAAAATGGTGTTCCTGATGAATGTGATATTGCAAATGGCGGGGACTGCGACGGCAATGGTATTCCTGATGAATGTGATATTGCTGATGGTCTCTATGAAGATTGCGACGGCAACGGTGTTCCTGACACATGCGAAATGGCAATGGGCGATTGTAATGACAACGGCATCCTTGATGCTTGCGAAGAAATAGACGATTGCAATGGCAATGGCATTCCTGACTCATGTGACTTGGCAGAAGGAACATCCATTGACTGCGATGGCAATGGTATTCCTGATGAATGTGAACCCGATTGCAATCAAAATGGAATCGTCGATGCGTGCGATGTCTCTGACGGAACTTCGACTGACTGTAATGAGAATGGCATTCCAGATGAATGCGATGTAATTTTTGACTGCAACGACAATGGTGTCAGTGACGCATGTGAAATTGCAAATGGTGATGCAGAAGATAACAACGGCAACTGGATTCCAGATGAATGCGAATGCCCCGCTGATGCAAACGGTGATGGCTTTGTCAATGTCAATGACCTTCTCGAAATCGTCGGCACTTGGGGCGAATGTGCGGGTTGTGGAGGCGACATCGACGGTGATGGCTTTGTCAATGTCAACGATCTCCTCGCCGCCATTGATGCTTGGGGGGCTTGTCCGTGATAGAAGGTGTTTTTTTATATTTAAGGATTAAAGTGAATGTCTAAGCAGCGCCAATACCAAAAGAAAAACGACGTAAATGGAGAGGTTGTTGGTGCAGAATCGAGTCTTGCTCAACAAAGCAAATTTTATATCGCAGGCTATTTTTTACCAAACATGGAACGGTAGGAGGTAATTCTGAAAACGAAACATCAAACACTGTTGCCTTTTGTTGGGATGATTGGATTCATTTAACCGATGTTGATAACTTTGAATCCGCTCGATTGAGCATAACAAAAATGAGGTGGTTCTCAAAGTGGAAATTGTTTTTCACGCAAATAAGCGGCGAATCAGCAATTTCTCGATACTATGCAATCCTTGCTGTCTTACTTGCATTACTCAGCATCGCGCTTGCTGTATTAGGTTTCATTGTATGAGGTCTTGTGTATTCTAAACACGATAGCCAATCAACAAAAGTAGATCTTGTATTTCAGGATAGGATTCAGAAAGCATCGGCAAGTTCTCCTGCACCCTTTGAGCAATCTCGACAAATCGGTTTCGTACCCCAGCAACACCGAGCCCAGTTTCTTCTGCAAACCGTTCGATGTTTTTTCGATGAGGCTGGAAAAAGAGCGTGCGAGCGCGGTGAATAGTGTTATTCGTAGCCGCATAGGACTCCGCACAAATATTTTCTTAAAATTCAAGATTGATTTCCGGTTTGAACACTGGAAATCGCATTAGGTCAGCACGAATTGTCCCATACGGGAAGTTCTTGTCGACAGATCGGGCATACTTCCACTAACTAACTCCAAACCGGACAATCGTTCCAATTTGAAGAAATGCCCATGGAGTGTTTTGGGATTTCTGGATTACTTGCAAGTAGTTTCCGAAACCGATTTGCCCAAGTGCTTTCGGGTGCAATGAAATCGATAAAATATTTAATGATCGTGAGAACTGAAAAAACACGGTTGTTTTTTATTTCAACCGGTTCGTGCCAACGGATGTCTTTATGTGGAATGAGCGGCGGATATCCAAGTTCCCGATTCCATATGCGAGAATGATGCGCACAGATATTTCTTGCTGCATTCAAAGAACGAATCCATGATTCTAGAACCTTGTCCGTTATGTTGAACTTGCTGGCAATTTTTTTCTTGAGTTTACCTGAGCATCCCCTAAACAATGTTAGCAAAGTTCCAAAACTCATAAGTTCTGTCATCATCCATAGTGGAAGCAATCCGTCCTCAGATTGATATTTGCCACGATAATGCTTGACAAATAATTCAGTGCTTCTCTCTATTTCAATTCTCATCCTTGTTAGCATACTACCGTGCCATTTATCACTCATCTTTGGAAGTGTAGAGTTAGAGATATAACCAAAAGGGCCATACTCTTGCGCGTGATATTGTACGAGTGATGCTCGCAACATCGTTTCTATTTGTCCAATTCCGTCTAGAATCAGTAGCCGAAGTTCGCGGTCAAAAGTGTACCTATTCCATACTGTATCAATTGTGGTTCCAGGCACTATTTTGTTATTGCTCGCACGAAATGGGTACCAGTATCCACTTAACCTGTAATATCCTACATTGCTGAGTTTTGAAATAATCTCAGTTCTTTTGCCTCCTAATCCTCTGGCAATAAGCAAATTCGCCTGCTGCTCAATAGGGATCGCCTCCTTCAGATACTTCATCAACTCCCCTCATTTCTATATTGGCAAAAAAAAGACCCGCCAAAAGTGAGCATACAATGTAGAGGCTTGGCGGGCTTGCTAGTAATAGTATCGACTGGTCTTTGTGGTTTGTCAAGAGAAAAAGCGAAAAAAACATTACTCAGTGCATTCGATGTGTTTGTAGTTGATAACAACATAGCAATCAATTTTACAAGTTATCTGCGTTGTTTTGAAAATTAGTGCCGGTTTATTTATTCACGCCTTTTGGTCCAAAAAAGAAAAAAGGAGTGTTTTGAATGCGGCTGTTTAAAACTGTTGTAAGATCCGAGGAAAGTATGCAGATACAAATTTTATTACGTCGTTTGTATAAATAAAAAAAGAAGAACGAAACTTGCTAGAACTCCAGAATTAATAAAAACAGACATTGGCATAGTCATCGATCAATAAACAAGCCAACACCCGAGCCAGCTGGTTCGGGTGTTGGTTGAGTGATTTCGATCGAATTATTCATTCGGGGGCGCGAATATGTATCTTCATCACCGCCGTCATCGAACAACAAACTGAA
>JACNLO010000043.1 GCA_014381555.1 Planctomycetota bacterium
GAAACTTCCCATGCATCATCAGGGGAATTATTCATCACAACCAAGGTGTAGTCACTAAAACTTCCGGAAGTGAGATGCGTTGCGCCTGTGTTAAATTGATTCAATTGGCCGTCGCCTGAACCGCCACTGTCACCAGAACCAGGAACTCGGCAATAACTATTTTGATAATTCCAGTATGTCACGAGAGATGGAGCACTGCTTGAATTTACACCGCAATGGTTCGCGGTCATAAAGTAGGGGGTTCGGTCTTGGGATGTGTTGTTCACCATAAAACCTGTACAGAATGTTGATCCGCCTGTTGATATAACAGCAACACAGGGTATTTCATTCCACCAGTCATCACCTTCAGGGCATACGACATCGTAGTTGCACGAGCCACTGCGATCGACACCTTGTTCGTAAAAACCACGGTAGCCAACATTAATTGAACTTAACAACACACCATTGTTTACAAGATGTTGCTCTCGATTAGCAACAATTATTTCAATAATGATTTCATCGCTCGGAAGTACTGGTGTCCAGAGTTCGCCGTGTGGCTTATTATCATCTGCTGTAAATGGCCGTAGTGCAAACTCGCCGTCGGTTGTTGCAATTGTCAATTCTGCAGAACGAGGAAGTTGCCAATGTCCAAAACCCAAGTTCAATGAGATTGCATTCTGAGAACCAATACGCAAACTCCAACGCATCGTGTTTCTATCAATTCGTTCCCAAATGCCATCGGTAGCGGGGGAGATCCTTACTTCATGAGGGATTGCAAACCGAGGTGCTTCATCTTTGCGTGAACGTTGCGCGTCTTCTGCAAAGATCTTAGCCCAATCAAGTTCTGGAAGATCAACCGACGGAATTGAATCCAAAGGCAACCCGTTGTTATCTGAAAAATCACTAAAGGTTGCAGAGCTGATGAGAATTGCAGCACTAGCCGCTACGATAGTTGTGAGTATTGACATTTCTTTAATCCTTCTCCTCGCTGGCACAGCGCCAACGAATAGATAAATGTAGCACCTAAAAGCGCCATTTACAATAAAAAAGCAAGGAAATGTATAAAATTAACTCCAGTTTCCAATAACAATAAGCAAATCAGTCACGTCAACAGAGCCACTATCATCTAAATCCTCATTACATCCGATGCATGGCCCCCAAGCTGAGATTAGAGATAACACATCGGTAACATCAACAACACCATCCCCTGTTATGTCCCCAAGAAGTGGACCATCAAGAACTTCAAAAGGGTAATCAATCACTTCGATAGTCAATGTTCCATTGTAATTTGAAGTTGAAAACTCTTGCGTTGACGTTCCAGGCGACGAGACGTTTACATTGATTGAGGTTGACCCTAAAGAACTATCGTCCTCAAACAATTCAAAGACATCATATTTTTCATTCCAGTCAATTTCAAAACAGCCCACATCAACGGCAAGAAGTTCCTCGCTCTCACTAATGAAATCATCAAACACAATGTGTTGCAATGTCTGCTCTTCACCATGGTCTTGATACTCGTAAATGGGGGAGGACACTCCCTCGTACCCTCTAGTACAAACTGCCTCAGTTATTCCATACATTTCTTGAGCAAGCGTCGAAAAGACGTTGCTATCAAGCACAATTTCTGCAGGCATTTGGTCATACCAAAAATCATCTGGTTCATCTGGATCTGTAACTTGCAACCGCGTAATTGTTAACGTTGCGCGGCGACGCTGAGTTAGAAAGTTTGCAATTTGCATCATTGCGGGCTGATAGTCTTTTAGTTCGTAATGGTTGACGTGCATCCAACTATGTGTAGTCGGGAGACCAAAAAATTTTGATTGCTCTGACATCGATGCAAAATAACTATCATCAACAGTCACAACTCCATCGTTTGCATGAAAGTCACCTTCAAGCAACATAATGTCGGTCAAAGTTCCGTCACCTGCAGTATCTCTTGAGGACATCTCCATTCCAATGAGAATATCACCAAGCAACAGATTATCTGCTTCTCTTCTTGGAGAATGCAAGTTTGCTTCAATCCACTCGTACTTCATATGTTCGACATCAATAGATGGAGTTCCAAAATCATCCCAAAGGTCTTGTACAAGTTCATTACTTGCAGCCCAATTGCCACAAAGTACGCCTTCAAGCGAAAGCCACCTTGCAACCTTGCCGTCAGAAACAAGCGAATCGCTATCTTTTTCAATCATCCACCGACCAACAAACGAGCCTAAACTCGCACTAACGATGTTCACTTGAGAAGCGCCGCTGCGGTCCATAACGTGCCGAGCATACTTAGCAATAATAAGGGCGTACCTTGGAATGCCTCCTCCGTATTGTTTTGTCACAGCGTTTAGTTCTGCAATGTCTTGAGCGGAATAATAACTTGGTGGCGTGTCACCGTAATAGGTTGTTGTTGCAATCACATTAGGTGGAAGTGAAGTGGAACCATCGTTCACAGGAAGTCCTGCGAAATCACCAACTTGCTGTAACAAAATTTCATCAAGATCATCTTCACCAAATAAACCTTCTTGGTTCGCTCCATCTGGGTCAAACCCATGGATAACGATTGTTGCTGTTGTATTTGGATTATGCGTGGATAAAGTTCCCGCGAATATGTAACAAGAAGAGACTAAAACCATTAGTACTTTTAACATCATATTCTCCTTATTCACAAGGTCCCCAAACTCCAATTAAAGATAGTAAATCACTCGTGTCGACTGTTCCGCTGTTATCAATATCTTCAGGGCAACCACTGCAAGGACCCCAAGCACCAATCATTGCAAGAAGGTCAGTCGTTCCGATTATTCCATCGCCGTCAATGTCTTCGGGTGGGCACTCCGAGACAGTATCGTTCGTGTACAAGGCGACGGTTGACTGATTCATATTGCTTGAACCAACTGCCCACGCAATGGAACTATCAAAAAACTCGACGTCAAGTGGACCAGTATTCAAACCGGGCTTGTCAAGTAGCCAGGTTTGTCCACCATCCATAGTGTGCAAACAAAACATCTCGACATCACCTGCACCGTTTGGTCCAAACCCAACTGCATAGCCCTCGCTGGCATTCATAAAATCGATAGTAACGAGTGAGTATTCGCCAGTTGGCGTCGTTTGAAACTCCCAAGTTGTCCAGCCATCCGTTGTGTGCATTAGGTAGGGGACGTAATACCCGCCACTGCCAACTGCCCAGCCCTCGTTATCGTTGAGCATAAAGATATTGTTTAAATAAAACTCTCCCGTATGCCAAAAGAGTTGAGTCCAAGTTTGACCGCCATCTGTTGTTTTGGCAATCGCTGCTTGATACTGACTTCCACGATTTCGATCTTGAAAATTCCTAGGAAGATTACCAAGCGTTGGTCCATGTTCAAACAATCGATAGCCACCTGAGCGTACGCCCTCATCTGGAAAATCGCCACCAGTCATCCAACCACGATTGTTATCTAAAAAGAAACAGTACCGAGCCCAAGTGTTCAAACCCCATTCATGGGTTTGCCATGAATTGCCGCCATCGTTGCTTAAAGTCATCCCCGTTTTGTCAGCACTCCAGAGGTCTGGCTTCCAAGTGCTTGCTATTTTGATGTGTTGTGCATCAACGACATCAACACTGTTTGATGACCAAATGTCACCGGGCATCGTGACCATCTGCCATGTCTCACCGCCATCAGTCGTTTTCATCATGCCATCATCAAAGAGGAATTGAACGCCAACTACCCATAACATATCCTTGTCAACTGAATCGCAACCAAGGTACATTAATCCGCTGATTCCGCTTGTTATGGTTGACCAATTCTCACCACCGTTTGTGGTTTTATGCACTGAAACCCCAACTCCATCAATCCCGCCGACCGACCAACCGTTTTGCGTGTCTGGAAACGATACGCCTGCAAGATAAGTAGCCATGCCGTATTCTTGTTCTGCCCAGGAACCATAGTCATCCGAAAAAGCAGATGATCCAAAAACAAGACTCGTTACTACGATTATTGCCGTTACTACGTTTAATAAAGGTGTGCACCGCATAGAAATCTCCTCTCGTGGTGTTATTCTTAGTTACACCATAACCCAAAGCATACATTTTTGTCAATTATGGTGTTAAAATGCCCTTCCCCTAGGCGGGTGTAGCTCAATTGGTAGAGCGTCAGCCTTCCAAGCTGAATGTCGAGGGTTCGAACCCCTTCACCCGCTTTTTAAACCTCCTCTAGAAGCAAGGCTTCTACGGAGGTTTTTTAAAAGCGGGTGTGTG
>JACNLO010000009.1 GCA_014381555.1 Planctomycetota bacterium
TCAGTTGGGGTGCGAACCTTTATGACGCACGGCAACTTGTCGCTGAGCGATTATCCACTGTAAGAGAGAACCTCCCTTCAGGGGTTGAGCCATTTATCACACCAATCACTTCGATTGCTGGCGAAATTATGCTCATATCTCTTTCTTCACCAAGTGGTACAGCATCACCACTTGAGTTAAGGTCTTACGCTGAATTCGATTTGCGAAATAAATTACTTGCCATTCCGGGAGTTGCACAGGCAGTTGCAATTGGAGGGGAACTCCCTGAATATCAAGTGAATGTTGATCAAGAACGATTAAGGATTTACGGTCTAACAATTTCTGATGTTGTTGAAGCCGCTAGCAACGCACATTCAACTGCAAGTGCTGGGTACTTACCGAACGTTGGTAGTTTCGAAATTCCAATTCGTCAACAGAGTAGTGTCACAAAGCCAAGCGATATAGCAAATACAATTATTACATTTCACGATGGTGTTCCAGTCAAGATTGGTCAAGTAGCAGATGTTCTCTTGGGTCCTGCGCTCAAAAGAGGCGAGGGCTCGGACAATGGATCGCCCGCAGTTGTGATTTCGATTCAAAAATCCCCCGGCACAAACACGCTTGCACTAACAAAAGAAATTGACACACTATTCGACCAAGTTGAAAAAACATTGCCAACCGGAATGGTTTTAAACCGCGATGTTTTTCGACAATCACACTTTATTAACCGCGCTGTAAGTAACGTCACCAACGTCTTACTCGAAGCAGTAGTCATAGTTGCAATTGTTCTCATGTTATTTCTAATGAACGTTCGCACAACGATTATTACTTTGACTGCTTTGCCTGTCTCCCTTGCCATTGGGTTGCTCATGATGGACTGGTTCAATCTTGGGCTCAATGTGATGTCACTTGGTGGGTTAACGGTTGCAATTGGAGTGCTAGTCGATGACGCGATCATCGATGTAGAAAATGTTTTTAGAAGATTAAAACAAAATAACTCGCTACCAAACGAAAGCAAACGACAATTTGTTGAAGTTATCTTTGATGCGAGTAATGAGATTAGACCAGCAATGGTTTTTGCAACCGTCATTATTGTGTTGGTCTTTGTACCACTTCTCTTTTTGCAAGGACTTGAAGGGAAATTTTTTCAACCCCTTGCGTTGACATACATGATTTCAATCATTGCATCGCTTCTAGTCGCCCTTACCTTAACGCCAGCACTCTGCAAGATCCTTCTTGGAAGCAAGGTTGGAATGGGACACGAAAGCGAATCATGGCTTGTCAAATTGTTGAAACGAATCTACTCGCGTGCGCTCACTACAACACTTCAATTTCGCGCTGCCGTCATTTCGGGAGCAACCCTTGCTACTGTGCTTGCGATTCTGCTTGCAAGCACTTTTGGTACATCTTTTCTGCCTTCGTTTAATGAAGGGACGTTTACTATCTTTTTGTTTGCACCCCCTGGAACTTCACTGAAGGAAAGTCACCGTCTAGCGACGAATGTGGAAATGCAACTTGCTGGTATTGATGGTGTGCATTCGGTCTCGCGAAGAACCGGTCGGGCTGAACGCGACGAGCATGCTGAACCTGTAAGTAGTTCTGAGATTGAAGTGTCGATTAAAGATGGATTCAGTCAAAAAGAAGTTCGCCTTGAAATCGATACTGTCCTGGGTGCTATTCCGGGAATTACAACGATGGTTGGTCAACCCATCGAACACCGTTTAAGTCACCTTCTCTCTGGAACACCTGCTGCAATTGCGATTAGCATTTACGGTGACGACCTCAACAAACTTCGCAATATAGCAAAGGAGATTGAAGGTGCTCTAAGTTCACTTCCCGGAGCAAGAGATGTCAATGCAAACCGTGAAGTTATGATTACATCGTTACCTATTCGGTATCGACATGCAGAGTTAGCGTCGTTTGGTTTAACACCTGCTGAAGCTGCCGAGCAAGTTCGTGAAGCAATGTATGGCGAAGTAGTAGACACTGTAAACCAAGGCACTCGGAAATATGATTTAGTTGTCCGGCTTGACCCTTCGCAACGAGAAAGCATTGAACAAGTGCGAGATTTACTTCTTCGGGGAAGAAATGGTGCAACTGTTCGGCTTCGTGATGTTGCAGACATTGGGCCTGAGCGTTCGAGTAATTTGATTACACGTGAAAATGCACAGCGCAAGGCGGTTGTCTCTCTGAATGTTTCAGAAGGTTCTAACCTTGGCGATCTCATCGAAGAAGTGCAACTTGTTGTGAATCCAATTGTTGAACGTGCTGGGTACACCGTACATTACGGTGGTCAATTTGAAGCGCAACAATCTGCTTCAAAAACAATTCTCGCGTCTGGTTTTGCCGTAACCGTGCTCATTCTCATGCTTCTGCAAATCTCCACGGGTTCGATGCGATCGGCTCTCCTTGTTTTAATAAACATGCCACTTGCCCTTATTGGGGGAATCGTTGCAATTTATATTACTGAGGGTGGCGGATTTTTTGCAAACACAATTGCGTTGTTTGGCTTTGGCGGAACATACATCGCACCCGTCATTTCTATTGCGAGTATGGTTGGATTTATCACACTTTTCGGAATTTCCATACGCAACGGCATTTTGCTCATCAATCATTACAATCATTTATTGTTAGAAGAAGGTGTCACAATCGATGACGCTATCTTTCAGGGGTCGATAGAACGGCTGGTTCCAATTTTAATGACCGCACTTTCTGCGGTACTCGGCCTTGCACCACTCGCACTTGCTGCTGGTAAGCCCGGCAGTGAACTTCTCGCCCCACTTGCAATCGTCACGCTCGGTGGCTTGCTTACTTCAACTGTTCTTAACCTCATTGTTATTCCAGCCGGCTTCTCGCTTGTTTTTGGAAGAACAACTCAACACATTAAAGGAGAGACAACTCATGTCTAATACAATGCACTTACTTTCCATCTTCACGCTAACTTTGTTCTTAACCCTATCTGGTTGTGGTGGAGAAGAACAAACACAACCCAAGCCCAAAACAGAACAAGGGAATTCAATCGCAAGTCTATCGAACACTGCTGGTCACGGGGGACCGGTGATTCAACTTGGGAGCACTACGATAGGTTCATTCAACGTCATGGCAACCCGCGATGAGGGATTCATTGTTGCTGGGAAAGATGCGCCAATTGATGTCACAGTCACACAAAGCACTGATTCAACTGCAAAAGCGGTTGCAGTTCGGTTCTGGATAGGTACAAAAGATGGAATCGGTTCAGTAAAAGCAAAAGCAGATATCGAAAATCCATCAGAGCCAAATCGCTGGCACACACACGCCGATGTTCCAAACCCAATCCCATCTGGAAGTCAGTTGTGGGTTGAAATCGAAACTGAAAGCAACAAAAAAGTCACGGGTTCATTTGATTTAAAGTCAATTCAAAATTAATAGAAAGGGCACAGATGCGAATCATCACAATTTGTTTACTCTTACTACTTGCCGCTTGCGGAAACAAAGAAGAGGCAACGAACACACCTGCTTCTACATCTGAAACGACAAAGACCGTTGCGACGACTGATTCTAATCAGGACAACAGAGATCAGCGGACGATTTCCGAATCGATGTCACTTGCAGGGATTATTTTGGATATCAATATGAAAGGAACGCTCAGACCAAACAGTGAGTATCAAGGTGAGATTACTCTCGTTAGTGGCACGCAAGGCGCAACAATTCGTCTGTGGATTGGATATGAATCAGGCATTGGCTCAATGAAATACAAAGCAGACGGTCATGGTGATCATTACCATGCCTTTGCAGTGGTTCCGAATGAAATCAATGCAAAAACTGCGTTGTGGATTGAAGTGCAATCCGTTACTGGCGAAACAGAAACGGGTAGCGCCGCTTTGCAGTAATTAACTACCCCGAGGATAATTTAGTTAGGAGGTGAAATCTGTTTATTTCACTTCACCAGTTGACTCAATCAAGCCGTCTGACAAATCCGTGTGATGATGCACCATTTTCCAGCCGCCTTTTTCCTTTCGGAAAATATTGGTTGCTCTAAAACGAACTTCCACAGGTTTACCATCTGCAGTCATGTTGTGACCGACTTCTTCCGTAACCGTATAACCCATACAAGGACCTGCAACGACACTAATAAGTTCAGCTGATACCTTGCCACCCAATTTCAATGTTGATTCACGATGCCATTCGTCACCTACAACATCCCATCCAACAAGTT
>JACNLO010000008.1 GCA_014381555.1 Planctomycetota bacterium
ACCAACGAATGGCTAAAGAGAGTGATGCAAGATAAAATTCGTTCAATTGACTGGGAATATGCAAAAGCAGATATTGAAAGGTTCCTCTCTAAAACGCAGCAGGACAGTTTGGATCTTTGGGACGCACAATTCTTTTTAAGCAAATTAGAATTGCTGATTTGAATAACTATTTATTTCTCTTCTAGAGAATGAAAATATTAATTGAGGGGTGTGTCTGGCACGAGGTTTGATGTATCTATATTTCGAAATGCCGGAACGGTTTCTCCCAACTGTTCACTTTCCAAGGAATTGGCATGAGGAGGAAACGCACTCATCGAAAGATGATGGCGTTTGTTATCTCTGTCACTTTTTTCGTTTTACAAAATCAAGCGTTATACATCGTTCAGGTGCGTTTTAAAGAGTGACAGTCACACGGTAAAATTGTCGAACATTTTCACACACACACACATTGTGGTTCATTGCTGCAATCTCTTTTACAGTCTGACAAATAGAGTCTTTTAGGTTTTAGTCTTCAACGTTCTTAGAGATGTAGTCCATCGCTTCGTCAAGCGAAGTGCCGGAATGTAATTGTTCAAGAGCATCGTTGTAGACTGAAGTTGTCTCATCGCAATCTCCTTTAGAGAGCGCAGCACTTGTGCCCATAATGAGCGTGTATGTCTTGCTATTCATAGAGTACATTTGGTTCATCTCGCCAAACAAAAAGCCAGCGAACCCAGCAACGAGGAAGAGTGCGACACCAAGAAGCCAGATGGCGAGTGTTTTTCTTGTTGGTAACGGTTTTACAACGTAAAACGTAATCGCGATGATGACAAAGAGTGGGATAAAAGTAGTAATAAGCATCTTCTAAGTATATCTTTGTTTGTAAAAGCAGGAATGAGTACAATACAACTATGACAAAAAGTATCGCATTTCTATTTACGCTTTTTCTTGCTTCGTTTTCACAAGCAGAGATTCGCATTGTGAACTACAACATCGCAAAATGCATTGGGGACCACGAAGCGCTTGATTTTGTAGTTGATGCGGCTTCTCTTGATGACAGCAAAGGGGATGCTTACCCTGTCTCTATTTTTATGTTTCAAGAAGTGTCAAGTGGAAAAGAAAAAATACTCCACCATATGCTCGGCGATACATATTCCAAAGGGACATATACAAACCAAGGCGAATCTGGCGGTGCGCAAGCGATGTTTTTTCATTCTGAGCAACTGAAAGAAAAGGACGAATCGCACAAGGATATTTTTACAGGTGCGACGCGGTACGCAGACCGCTGGCATTTGGTAGGGATAAACGAAAATAAAGGTGTTGAGTTTTATGTCTATAGCATGCACTTGAAAGCATCCAAGGGAAGTGAGAACAAGGAACAACGTGCGTTTGGTGCAAATGCAATCCTTGAAGATATAGCTTCTTTGCCCGAAGATGCAAATGTAATTGTGGTGGGCGACATGAACTTTTACACAAATAAAGAACCCGCGTACAAAGCGTTTGTCAAAGTGCTGGTAGACCCTTTGGGGAAAGGCGACTGGGCTGGGCGTGACGACGCAGAAAAGCACACGCAGTCACCGAGAAAAATACGAAAAGGGGGTCTTATCCATGGCTGTCTTGATGACCGTTTTGATTTTCAATTTATAAGTAAAACGCTAAAGGACGGTAAGGGCATGGAAATAATCAAGAATTCATATCGCGCTATGGGCAATGATGGCAAACATTTTGATGTTGCGATTAATGATGCAGATTCAGAAAATGAATATTTTGACAATGACAAAGAGCGCAGTAACAAGCTTGCGACTGCTCTGCACGATGCATCTGATCACATCCCAGTAATCGTGGATTACGAGATCAAAAAGCAAGAGAATAAGAAAACAACCCCTGATACCAAAGAATGAGATAATCTCTATTTTTTAGTGGCTTTGTTGCGTCAATACGGTACACTTAATCGAAGGTATAGGCATGTTTAACCATTTTCTCATAACTCTTTGTGCTCTCTATGTTTCGGGTGTTGCTTCTGCACAAATTCGAGTTGTGAGTTACAACTCCGCACAGTTTAAAGGCGACGCGAACGCTATGGTTGATGTATTGCAAGCAGTGAGTGAAGATGACTCGCACGGTTTTGCGGTACCCGTTTCGATTTTCTTGTTTCAAGAAGTTGATGAAGCACTGTTGTCAACATTACAAAATGTGGTTGGCGCTGGATATACCATGGCAACTTTTACTGACCAAAACGATAGCTCCTTCGGTGGCGCACAAGCGATGTTTTACAACGCAACACAATTTGTTGAAAACTCAGCGTTGCATGAAGATATTTTTACTGGGGCAGGAAGGCACGCAGACAGGTGGGCGTTAAACGTCAGTGGGTATACGGGAAAACGAATCTATGTATATAGCATGCATTTGAAAGCTGCATCGGGGGGGTCGAATCAAGAAGAGCGCAGGCAAGGTGCTGAAAACGTACGTGACAACCTGATGACTTTGCCAACGGGTAGTCACGTTATTGTTGCGGGTGATATGAACTTTTATTCCCCAAATGAACCGGGATATATTTGGTTCACTGACTCAGGTGATGGCCAAATTATTGACCCACTTGGAAATGGTAATTCTTGGAGTGGTGGTTCTAATACTCTCAAGCACACGCAGTCACCTTTGCTTAACCAAGACGGCGGTCTTATTGGCGGGGGTCTTGACGATAGGTTTGACTTTCAGTTTTTATCTCCTTCCTTACTAGATGGCGGTGGTTTCGATTTGATTGATGGAACATATCGCACCTTGGGTAATGATGGAAACCATTACAACGACGCAATCAATTCAGGCAACAATTATTATTTTCCTGGAGACACTGCAAGAGGAAACGCACTCGCTGACAAATTGATTATTGCTTCAGACCACATGCCACTTGTTGCAGATTATCAAGTGCCTGCCGAGTTAGGGTGGAGTTTTGAAGATGACAGGGTCTTGGTTGGTGCGGATGCAAACTTTCTTGTGCGAAACGATGCGCCGGTTATTGTTTCTCAGGGCGCAGATGTTTTGGATGTCGAGATTGATTTTTCTGGAGGGTTGTCTGGAAGCGCTTCGGTTTCAATACCTGCTCTGAGTGCACCTGAGGAGGTTCCATTACCTATAGACACATCACTTTCTGGCTCGTGGGATGGGGTTGTAACTCTAACTTCAACAAGCCCAGAAGTTCAAACGGTACCTGAGATAGTGAAACTTAGTGGAGATGTTATAGAACACGCAAACGCATCTTTCGCATTTGCACAAGATTTGGATTGGTATACGTATGACATTTCGTTTGACGAAAATTCGGGGGTGCAAACATTTAATGTTTGGTTGTTTAATTACGGTTTTGACGGATCGCAGTCGCTCCTTGAAATTGATGATGTGACTACGCCTGATTTACCTATTGTTTATAACGGTATGTCGACTAATAGTGTCGGTTCTCTACCTGCTTTGATGGAGTTTGAAATTGATACGGATAGTGTGCTACCCGATACATACACTTCTTTTCTTCCGATTTCTTTCAGTGACGAGGATTTGGCAGGGGAGCAAAATGGCATATCAATGCTCACGGTTCGCGTCGAGGTAATACCAAGCACAAGTTGTGAGGCCGATTTTGATGATGATGGGGAAGTAGATGTCGCGGACATTTTGATTTTAATTGCGAATTGGGACAGCAGCGATCAGTTGTACGATTTGGACGGCAGCGGGATTGTTGGTGTAGGCGATTTACTCCTTTTAATCGCCGCTTGGGGGCCTTGCTCGTAATCTATGGCACTGTGAGTGGTGTTCATACGGTTCTGAGTCAATAAAAACCCTACAAATTACCTATTTACTCTTTGCATCTATCTTGATTTGTTCTACCCTAAACAAGAGTTTAGAAAACGAGAGAATTGCGCTCTTTTGCGCAAACTACAAATTGGAGAAAGAAATGAGATTTCAAGCATTGTTTTGTACGGGGATCGTGG
>JACNLO010000025.1 GCA_014381555.1 Planctomycetota bacterium
CTGCATTCATTGGGTTTCCTTTAATTGCCATCGGTGTGTGGTACAAACAGCAACATGGCTGGGATCCCGCGCTTATGCGATTTCTTGATGGAAATTGGAATAGCGTCGGTGGTGTCTTTGTTGCGTTCGTCTGGATTTGCCTCGTGATGCTGGTATGTAAACTGGGGCTATTTACTTTCGCAAGAAAAGCCCTCGCCGCTACTGGGCAAATGGCACTAACTAATTATTTAGGGCAAACTCTTATTTGCACGTTGTTGTTTTATGGACATGGCTTAGGTTGGTACAGTCAATTTGAACGAGTAGAATTGCTCTACGTAGTAGTAGCAATTTGGATATTCCAGATTATTTTTAGCTTGCTCTGGTTATCGAAATTCCGCTTTGGACCCTTCGAGTGGCTCTGGAGGAGTGCTACCTATTTTAAGTGGCAACCGCTCGTACGCTAGTCGTTTGGTATCATTAAGAGAATGCAATCTTTTGCAACATTGTGTAGCGACTTTTATGTCAACCAAAAAATATCGTTGAGTGTTGATTTACCTAAGGCAGAGGAATTGGCTTCTGAATTGTTTGAACGAATTCGTCGCGAAATTCCCGAGTTTGAGCGTATTCGTCCTTTTGATGGAGAGTTGAGTCTTGAAACTTCCGAAGTTGATGGGCGGTATAAATGGGTTGGATTGCGACCACGATCAATCTCTTCTGGAAGTGTTAACCCAAATCACATTGAAGACTCGTACGGTTTGCACCGGTTAGTTCTAGAACTTGCACCATATTATCTTTCGCTGACCCCGCTTCATGTAGAATTTGTAGAACTTGTCTACGGTTTTGATCTATCTGCAAGGCAGAATCGAAATAATGTAGTGATGCAAACCTTACTTAGAAATTCTCCCCTCGCTTCGCTGGCGGATGAATCAATGGAACCCTTACTTGACGTGCAACCAAGAATTGGTTTTGCACTTAACGAAGCGTGTGATTTGCAGGCATTTGTTGAAGTGAAGACTCGCACATCCGCATCAGAAACGGCGACACAGGTTTTTCAGGACGAACCGATTTCGGTCTTTTTAACGGTTCGAAAGAATGGTCCAATCCAAGCAATTGAAGAATTAGAAGAGACATTCAGCCGCCTTGCTGGGCATATCGAACACATAGCGGAACATCGAGTCGTGCCCGACATTGTTGTCCCGCTACACCAAGCCATCGGTATTTAATTAACCATTACGGGGGTAACACTATTGTTGTTATTTGTTTGCGGGAATGTGTGGCTGGTTTCGCATGTAACTCTGACAGAAGCGCTACGTGCGTTAAGACACATCAAAGAAGTATGCAAAAGCAAAAGGAGCCCACACATGAAACTCTCAAAAACAACTCAAACAGCAATTTTAACCCTCTTAGCCACGGCAGTAACAGCAATTGCAAACCCTACTCCAATCGGCGGTGGACTTGACAATAGCGACATCTCGTTACTCTGCAACACAATTTACGTTAGCCCAGACATATCTATTGGTGATGATTCAAATCCAGGAACGCTTAAAGAACCAAAACTCACTATTCAAGAGGCAATTTGGACTGCAAGTATAGACACGCCAGCAGTCGTTGTCCTTCTCCCAGGTACGTATTCACAAAGCGTAAATGGTGAAATTTATCCAATCTACATGTACGAAGACGTTTCCATCCAAGGTACGAGTGCTATGAACACCATACTCGATGGAGAAAATTATGGTCAAGATCTTGTTTGGTTCTATGGCATGTACGGTACTTTTGATGAAACATACCTTGATAGTGTGACTCTTCGGCGAGGTTCAAGGGCAGTTAACATGGAAAGTGAATACGACCCAGTTGGTCCAACAATTTCAAACTGTGTTATTGCTGATAATGACATAGGTGTCCGAATGGTTGCGATTTGGGAGCACGACTCAGGAACATACCCACATTTCTTCCCAAGAATTATGAACAATACAATTGTTGAAAACAACATTGGTATTTTTGACCAGGCAAAGCCAGGCATTGGCGGCCCTTTTGACGGTAAAGGTGTAGCGACCCCAGCAATCATAAATAACATAATCAAGTTTAATCTCACATGGGATCTCGCAGGTGTTGATGGCACAGACATCAAAAACTGTGTGTTTGGTTCCCAAAACGTGTGGATGATAGTTGGAAGTATGCCGTTTACTTGGTCATGGTCTGGATTAATGACAGTAGACAACACGTTTGTAGATTCCTACAACGGTGATTATCGACTCTTGCCTAATGCACTAGTAGAAGACATGGGCACGCTCGATCTTGAAGTTGAAAATGGCAATGTTGTTGAGCCAGAGAGCGTCTGCGGCATGAACATTCTTGACTTCGACGGCGAGGGGTACGGCAACGAACGAGTTGTAGCCGCAATCGATCTAGGCGCAGACGAACGAAGTGAACTTATTATCGCTGGCTATATACCTTGGACAACAAAGTTCGGGAGTTACAACGGACAAATCTACGACACCATGCACATTAACGTTGCACCAAAAACAAACATTGGCGACATGCTTGATGTTCGACTTTGGTTTGCCCAAGGTGCTCCACGGTGGAACAAACTTGGATCAGCTCCTGGTGCTCGAGCAAAAGGCACCGCTCGGATGACCTTGACAAGCAATTTCGGCAAACTTTGGCTACAGCGCAATGCGAATATCGTAGCAATTTCAGTACACGTTCCAGCAAACAGTTGGTTCAACCTAACAGTGCCAACAACTGGCACGCCGTGCCACTGGAATACCCAATGTTTATCTAAAGGTTCTAGCGGAGCATTGGGATTGTCAAACTTGCAATCGTTCTTAGCAGACTAATCTCTAAGGGTGGAGTTTGCATACTCCTCAAAAAAGCAACCCCGCTTCACGGCGGGGTTGTTTAGTAGTCACTTAAAACATTTCTAGGACACGGTTTGGCTGTTCAACAGTTCCCGTTAGGCAACTCAAACGGGCTGATTCGCAAAGTGCAAGCACACGAGGAGCATTAGCCATTGTAGGTTCGCTTGAGTGTATGCCATCAGCTATGCGTTGTGCAAGAGTTGCGTCACCATCGCTAAATGTAATAGTGTGGTTAACACCTATCATTTGTATTTCTCTTTTCCATGTTGATTGGTCGCTGAGAAGCAGTGTTGCGATCCGTTGCTGAGCAAACTGAAGGTTGACGGTCATGTGCCCCCTCAAGTCACTTGGTTCGTCAGGAACTTTTGTGCTATGCAAAAAAGCTTGCACAACTTCTGGGGTTCCAAACAAGTGGTTAATGCAGTCCATCGCATCGAAAAGCCGTGACCAAAGTGTGCCTTCAACCTCTGAGCAAGTCATCGTGCAATGAGCTGAATTGGCAAGTCCGAATTGTTCAATATCATCGGAGGCCTCGCCGTAACTTGCGCTTCGCCGCATGAGAGGGACGAATTTTGCAGCAGGTGGTTTGCCAGATTCGTTGACAAGTTCATCTATAGACCCAGAAAGTGGAGTAGTTGTCACTGTTTGCATCTTGCGATGGCGGAGTAATTCACAGATAGAAACTTCATATGCTGATGGCTCTGCTACCCAGAGAATAGCTTCGTCGTGATTAGTTGCAAGTGAACGAATATCTGAACACGTTTCCACTTTGAGCGTTTCGCCTAATTCTGGCAAGTCACTTTGGTTAGATGTGCCAACTGCTTCAAGCTTTAAGTTGGCTGCTTTAGCGACCTGTTTTACGAGTTTCGCTTGACTTGGTGCAATCCAAGCGATTAATCTGGTTTTCCTTTGAGCCATATACGCAGTGTACTTGATGACGTACAATATGCTTGTGGACAGACGGTCGCGGGTTTCTATTCGTGAGAAACGCGAGGAAAGTCCGGACACGACAGGACACGGTGGTGGATAACGTCCACCGACCTTTGATTGCAGGT
>JACNLO010000044.1:0-43362 GCA_014381555.1 Planctomycetota bacterium
ATAAACTCCCCGCCAGATTTAAAAAGCCGCCCCAGAAGGACGGAAGGAAGAGTGTAGCGGAACTGCGTAAAACCGCAACCCTATCCGTCATTTTTATTAAAAATCAGTGCAAGTAAACACAATAATTGCGCCAATAACGGCTATTGAGTAGGTTTTCGTTTCGTCAATTGATGAACTCGGTAGCCATGCGAAAGAAGGGACAAATCTGCGATCCCAGATGGAGGTGTTTCGGGACCCCTAACTGTCCATGGAGACAATCGATCGACCGAGCCATCGAGCAACAAAACCATGCAATCGTCCCCGTATCGAAAATCAACATCTCCCGTAGGATCTACATTTTCATGTGTAACTATTTGGGCGCCCAAGGCTGGGTCATGAACCTCCCAGGATTCTGAAGATGGCTCAATAGTTTCGCCAGCAATTGAATCAACAAGATAGATTGAACGGGAGGGTGCGTTCAACATATCATAAGTGTAATACCGGTCGATTCTAGATGTCTGGTCTGTGGAGTTAGGGTTTCCATCAGTGCCACTTCGCGCATCAAAGAAATCATTTGCTGCAAAATAGCCCGGTAATTCTTGTGAAGGACCGCGAGTATTCATAAATGTAGAACGAAGTGGATGATTAAATGAATCGTAAAGATCATAAATATCATCGTCCGGTGAATCTGACTCCCAAAGCAAATGATCTTCACCCTCTTCAAAATCTCTTAATCCATAGGTTTTATATAGTTCATTGTTTGTCCAAAGAATATCTGCCCACGTCCCTTGATATTGACCACGAATGATGTTGTCATTTAGATTGTCATCTTCAGCATGCTCATCACTTCGAACTCTAATTAACGATCCATTCGCTGCCTCATCACTAAAGTCAAATTGGCTTGGTAGAACCTTGCCGTTATTATCGCCGGTCCATAATTCCATCCAAACCCCAATTTCCTTCAGCTTTACTTCGGCTTGTAAGGTTCTTGCCGCCTCTTTACTCCCACCAAGCGCAACTAGAATAAAAGCAGCAAGCAAAGCAATAATCGAGATAACTACAAGCATTTCAACAAGAGTAAAGGCGCGTTTTCGATGTGTATGTACCATGTGAATCATCCTCATTCTACGCATGCTACCCTGTAATGACCAGAAAAAAGGCTTCATCCCAAGTTCATTGTCATTAAGAATTCAGCGTTTGAATTCGTTTTAACCATTCTTGTGCGTAGCATTTCCATCGCTTCCACGGGACTCATATCGCTCACAACTTTGCGTAAACGACCCACCAACTCATGTTCTTTTGGATCGAGAAGCAACTCTTCACGCCGTGTTCCAGATGCAGCAATATCAATTGCTGGCCAAATTCGCTTTTCTACCAACTTGCGGGTGAGATGCAACTCGGAGTTGCCAGTACCTTTGAACTCTTCAAAAATAACTTCGTCTGCCTTGGAACCCGTGTCGACAAGGGCTGTACCAATAATCGTTAGCGACCCACCATCTTCAATGTTTCGTGCAGAGCCAAAAAATTTCTTTGGGCGAATTAGTGCTTTTGAATCTACACCACCAGTTCCAATTTTCCCGGTTGAAGGCAAGCCATTGTTATACCCACGAGCAAGACGAGTAATTGAGTCCATCAAAATTACAACGTGATCACCAAATTCAACCATACGCCGTGACTTTTCCATCACCATTTCAGCAACTTGGATGTGCCGTGATGCCTCTTCGTCAAACGTGCTTGCAACCACTTCTACAGAGTCTGGAGTACTGCGCCTGAAGTCGGTCACTTCTTCTGGTCTTTCATCCACCAACAAAACAATAACGTGAACATCTGGGTGATTTACTGCTATTGCGTTAGTCAACCGTTGCAACAATACGGTCTTACCGGTTCTTGGAGGGGCGACGATAAGTGCTCGTTGACCAAAACCCATTGGAGAAACCAAGTCAATCACGCGTGTTTCAATAATATCACTTTCAGTTTCAAGATGAATTCTTGAATCTGGATGCAAGGGGGTTAGGTTTTCGAAAGTTGCAATGTCGTGGACATCTTTAGGGTCGCGACCATTAATGGCTTCAACCCGAAGCATCGCAAAATATGTTTCTGTTTCTTTCGGCGGTCGAATAAGACCGCGAATTTCTTGTCCTTTTCGCAAACCAAACCTGCGAATTTGTGAAGGACTTACGTAGACATCATCTGGTGAAGCGACGTAGGAATATTCGGGAGAACGAAGGAACCCGTAGCCATCAGTCATAATTTCAAGTGTTCCCTCGCCAATCATTAACCCTTGCCTGGTTGCTTGCGCTTTTAGAATTTCGAAAACCAACTTTTGCTTTGGCATCTCTGCCCAGTTTTCTACTTTTTCTTTCTTTGCGACTTCACCAAGATCTTTACTCTTCATGTGTTGAAGTGCGGTTAAATCGTAACCCTCTTTTTTGGCTTTGTCGTACTTCTTCTGCGCCGCTTCGGTAAGTTTAGAATCTAAAGACGCTGCCTCACATTCAAGTTCCTCGTCTGTTGGAACCTCACCGGGCTTGAGTGTCATTGTCGACATGCCGCCTTCTGAACTTCGATTACCTTTTCGTCGTCTTCGTTTCTTTGCCATTTTTTAAATTCTCCTGACACCCCGAAAAGGGGCATTGCTTTTTATGTATCACCATCAAAGGTGAAACAAACTGTTTTTTTCTGCTTTGTTAAAGGGGGTTTGTGTTAGCGACGTATCAAGCCAAATTCTAAACTGGTCGCCTATTGTGTATATCTTCAAGTATTTGTTTGACTTGGTTGTGAACCTCGTCCAACTCGCCCTCGTTGATGACTACATAATCGGCTTTATTTCGCTTCGTGTCAAGTGGCAACTGGGCTGCTTCTCTACGATTGATTTCATCAATAGACCATCCACGATATTTTTTTACTCGATTTTGACGAATTTCAAGAGAGGCATCAACGTAAACAATGGCGTCACATTGCTCATCTAAACCCGCTTCTAATAGCAATGGGGCGTCAATAATGAGAGCTTTAGTGCCATGGCAAGCTAATCTGAATTGCTCTTCCTGAATTTGTTTTGCTCGAGGATGGAGGATGGATTCAAGCCGAAGACGTTGGGATGTGTCCTTAAAAACAATCGTAGCAAGTGCTTCATGGCTCACTGAGCCATCATCATCCAAAATATCTTTGCCCCACCACGAAACAAGCTGCTCCCGAATATCCTCATCTAGAAGGGCTTTTTTTGCGTTTTCATCTGCGTTTGCAACAATGCAGCCAAGCGAACGAAACGCTTCTGCAACTGCGCTTTTCCCAGAACCAATTCCACCCATTAATCCAATAGTTGGAATGTAGTTGCTCATTGAACGACTCTTGACCACGAAGTACCTTCAGGGCCATCTTTGATTTCTATGCCTAAAGCGCAGAGTTCGTCTCGAAGTTCATCCGCTCGTGCCCACTCTTTATTTGTACGAGCATCTAGGCGTGCTTCAATCAGTGATTCTATTTTTGACACGTCTAAATTCTTTATACAAACTTCATCTTCAAGTTCAATCACGCCAAGAATTGCGTCCATATCGTGCAACGCTTTAAGCTCATCCCCAAATGTACTTGGTCCATCTCCCTCGTCAGGATTGCAATCAATGGAATACAAACCAACTGCTTCACTCAATATTCCAATTGCTCCTGCAATATTAAGATCATCGCACATTGAAGTGATAAATCTTTCTAGAGCATCCTGCAATGGTGTCTCATTTACTTTGACATCTGTATGAGTGCAAAGCCATGTTGCGAGCCGTCTCCACCGATCGATTTGTCTTTGAGAATCTTTTAATCCCTGAAATGTAAAGTTTGCGTTTGAACGATAGTGAGTGCGAATGAGCTCTAAACGAATCGCTGCAGGAGTTGCGCCCTTTGAAACTAAATCTCTAAGGGTATAAAAGTTCCCTTTGCTTTTGCTCATCTTTCCTCCATCAACAAGAAGGAATCTTGTGTGAAACCAATAGTTCGCAAAAGAATCGCGGCCCGTAGCGCAGCATGATTGCGCGATTTCACACTCATGGTGCGGAAAAATATTATCTTCACCACCACTGTGAATATCAACTACGTCACCGAGGAGGACTGTTGCCATTGAAGAACATTCAATGTGCCAACCCGGATACCCTTCTCCCCACGGGCTTTCCCAACGCATTAAGTGATTTGGGTCTGGTTTCCACAACATGAAATCTGCAGGATTTCGCTTGATTTTTTGAGTTTCCATATCAACGCGACCACCTTCACCAGAGCGGAGTTTTTCCATCGTGTTGCCAGAGAGTCTTCCATAAGCAGGAAACGATTGAACATCAAAATATACTGCACCGTCTTGAGCAACATACGCGTGCTCTTTTTCGATAAGCAAGCGTACCATCTCGATCATGTGTGAAATGTACTGAGTTGGACGAGGCATCAAGTCTTGGTTTTCTTCTACATCCGAAACTATTTTCATTCCAAGAGCTTTAGAATCATCAATAAACGCCGACGCATAATATTCAGCAACTGCAAGAGGGTCTGTAGGATCAACGTCTGTTTCTTTTGGAAGGGTGCCGGATTTTTTTGCTTCTGCTAAACGTGTTGAAGCTACTTCCATTTTATCTTCGCCTCCACCATCAGCAACATCATCATCAGTCATGTGCCCCACATCAGTGATGTTCATCACTTGATTCACACTGTATCCAATCGATTCAAGAGTTCTTCGCAGTACATCAGCATTTAGAAATGCCCTGAAATTTCCGATATGCGCAAAGTCATACACGGTTGGTCCACACGAATAAAACGTAACGACCCGCTGTTCTGGATCAATCGGAACGAAAACCTCTGTTTTTCTGGTTAGCGAGTTATAAAGTTGCAGCTGCATAATTGGTACGATATGTTGAGAGTGATGGATTATTCTGCGTATAACGGTTTTTTTGAAGGAAAAACAGCACTTGTAACTGGAGGTGCTGGTTTCATCGGTTCGCATCTTACACAACATCTTGCAGCTCTTCGCTGCAAAGTGCGGGTGCTTGATGATTTTAGTACTGGACGTGCATCAAATCTTCTGAATATTGACGCAGAGTCTATCGAAGGTTCAATTCTTGATGATAATCTACTGCAAGAAGTTAGCGATGGTTGTGACTTCGTTTTTCATTTGGCTGCTTTCGTTTCGGTACCCAAAAGCATTGAGGAGCCACAAGAATGTTACAACACAAATATTTTAGGAACAGAAAAAGTTGTACAAGCTGCAAACGATGCCAAGTGTAGGCGATTGGTTTTCACTTCATCGGCGGCATGTTATGGCAGTCATCCAAAATTGCCAAGTTCAGAACGTGATCAAGTTTCTCTTGAATCACCATATGCAGAGTCTAAATTTGCTGGGGAACAATTGGTCGCGAAAATTTCTGCAATAGATGGTGTGTCGCTTCGCTACTTCAATGTGTTTGGTCAAAGACAAGATCCAAACTCGCAATATGCTGCGGTTGTAAGCGCGTTTAAAAATGCGATTCAGCAAAACCGTTCACCAATAATCTATGGGGATGGTACACAAACAAGAGATTTCACTGCTGTTGAAAATGTTGTGCATGCAAACTTACTTGCAGCTTATCACCCAGAGCCATTGTGCGGAGCTGTATTTAATGTGGGGATGGGATTTGCGATGTCATTAAATACATTGGTGAGAACCATGGCAAACGATGAGGATGTTCAAGTGACATATCATCGTGCTCGTAATGGAGATGTGCAACATTCTCAAGCAGATATCGGTGCAATTTCTGATGTATTAGGATATTCACCCGTCGTCGATACGGTGCCAGCTCTTCGGCTGTTACTCAATCCAGCAGAACTATAAAAGCTAAATCCACCAGTAGTACTTCAAAGTTCTCGGAAAAATTCTCTTGAACCACAATTAATTCATTACAGAATTCGTACTTACTTACCTTGTTTCTCCCGGCTTTTCAACAAAACAGCTGGATTACCAGAATAAATCGTCCACGGGTCAAGGTTAGACATCGCAACACTGCGTGCACCTAAAACAGCACCCTCACCAACCGTTACGTTAGGTCCTACAAATGAATCTGTTGCGAGCCAAACATCGTCTTCAATAGTAATTGGCGGTCTAAGTAGCGGCATATCTTCTTGGTTGTAATCGTGAGAACCAGCGCAAATATGTGCGTATTGCGAAATTGAAACGCGGTCTCCTATTGTTACTGTTCCGAGGCAATACACAATCACACCATCTCCTAGGCAACTGTTGGGCCCCACAGTTAAATTCCAAGGGCATTCTATTTTTACTGTTCGACGGATTATGCACGTAGGGTCTACTTCAGCTCCAAACGAATTCAGCAAGAAAATTCTCCACCTATTCCAAGTGTGAAACGAATATCGAAAAAGTGTTGCTTGCACAATAGCCCAGAGCATCCGCCAAAGTTTTTCCTGAAATGTGTAGGGGCTTATGTGCCTATCTTCACTTGCCATGCGACATTTCCTCTTGTTTTAGTTCAACCGTTTTTAGTGAAATGAGTAATTCATACGAAGAAATAAATAAACAAAAGCGCAAGCCGGTAATTCCATCGAGAAAACCAAAGCGTAACAAATACATCCAGAAAAATCTAAAAAGCCAACGTGCTGGAAGTCGTGGATAAATGTGACGCTTAATCCAGCGTCTTCGTTGTTGGGCGGATCCAAAAAACTTTGCGTCAATAGTATCGTCTTTAGTTGCAGACTGTTGCAAAATTTCTTTTGCTTCAAGTGTTGAATAGTGATTATGCTTTGCCATGTATAACTCTAACCCTCGGCGGTCGTAGTGTTCCATGTGCCCTAGCAGAGAACCTGTCAGGCCATCAACAACCATATGCTCGTGCACTTCACGTTCTTCGTACCTTGCCTTGCGACGTTTAAAAAAACGTACATTCCAACTTGGGTAGTACCCGCAGTGTCGAATTCGTTTTGCAAGAAAAATAAAGTAACGATTAATGTTAAATGCAGATTCTTTTACTTCATCAATATTTTTTGAAGCAATTGCAAGCATCTCATCGCGGAGTTCTGGAAGAATTGCTTCATCGGCATCCAAAAAGAAAATCCAATCAGCTTTTAAATCCAAATTGTCTAGTGCCCAGTTTTTTTGTTTCGCATAACCAAGCCACGGTTGCACGACCACTTCTGCGCCAGCCTCTTTTGCAATTTCGCAGGTATTGTCTGTTGATTCGCTATCTACAACCCAAACACGGTCTGCCCAGCCAATAACGCTTGCAAGTGCGTAAGGAAGATTTACTTCTTCGTTCTTAACTGGGATGATAACCTCGATGTTCGACATTAATTATTCCCATACAACACGCGGTCGGTTCGTGGAGTTGCTGGTTCTCCAGTACAAATTGTCCATCTTGGTAGACGCCCTTCAACCATTCCCCTCGCACCAACAACAACGCCAGATTCAATATATGAACCAGGCATGACAACCGCATCGGTCGCTACCCACACATCGTCTTCGATCGTAATTGGCGCGCTCAGTTTTGTTTTGCCAGAAGTTTCCATATCACCTGCTTGTGTAATTAACATTGCATATTGGCTAATCACGCAACGCTTGCCTATTTGTATTGGTTCGGTCGCACGCACAGTCGCGCCATCGCCAAAAACAACTAAATCACCAGCCGTCACATTCCATGGTTTATCAATCGTAACACCCTTGCGTGTTCTTACTCTACGACCACATTTCATACCAAACGTCTGCAACAGTTTTGTACGGATGGGATGCGCGAGATGAGGTATTAGGCGAAAGATGGGTGCGCCAACATACGTCCACAATGTTTGCCGGATTCCACTCACTCAACAACTCTCGCTGGATTTCCTTGCAACTCACATCCGCCGTCAAAACTACGGTAGACACTTGCTCGAGGGTGCACAATAGTATTTTCGCCAAGTGAAACGTTTGGTGCAACATACGCATCAATTCCAATAAATGAATCTGAACCAATCGAAATTGGTGGACGTGTTAATGGGAATGTTGTATCGCGCATGTCATGACTTCCCGCGCAAAGATGCGCCTTCGTATCAATACGAACATCGTCACCGAGCGAAATTGTCCCGAGCGTATAAAGAATCACATGTTCAGAAAAATGGCAATTGTTGCCCATTTTCAAATTCCAAGGAATAATTATTTCAACACTTCTAGCAAACGTGCATCCACGACCGATTTTTGCTCCAAAAAGTCGGAGCACTGATGAGCGGGCATGTGGCAAGAAGACCCATAGGATTCTTCCAAATGTGCCCCATAAAAGACGCACCACCTTCTGCTTACGAGTCCAAACAGTTCGCCTCTGTGGTGGGGCTTGTTCCATCGCAGTTTTTTGCGTTTCTGCGATATTTTGAGTCGAGTTATCAGTCTCTGTTTCCATAAAGTCTCAGGGTAGTACTATCGGAATAATGAGGGCACACAAACACACATTCAACTTATCATTCCTATGATGCGAAACCCGAAATGAGTCGATGAATGACCCTTCGGGCACATTACTACATAGAAACACATTCATGAGTTCGCAAAACAGCAAAACAAGCCATCAATCAGACGACCGTCTACGTGTTCTATTCGTGACCGAAGACGATCCACTATATGTCATTCAGTTCTTCAAGATTTTTTTTGCGGAATATCCGAATGATAAACTAGATATTATCGGAACCACTGTTGTTGATGCGTTTCACGAGCCAATATGGAAGACAGCATGGCGGATGTTTCGATTTTACGGTTTGCTAGACTTTATTAGATTGAGTTTGCGATTTGTCGGGGTAAAACTCAGACGAGAATCAATTGCGTCGCTCGCTCAAAATTATGGCATCGAAGATGTACCTGCTAACTCGGTCAATTCTCAAGAATATATCCAAACTGCAATTAGTCTCGTGCCCGACGTCATCGTTTCGGTCGCTGCCCCAGAAATTTTCAGGGATGGAATTCTTGAGGTTCCACGAATCAAATGCATCAATATTCATAGCGGGCGGCTTCCGGTTTACCGTGGAATGATGCCAAACTTCTGGCAACTTCTGCATGGTGAATCGCACGCAACCATTACCGTGCATGAAATGGCTAAAAAACTGGACGCTGGAGGAATCATCAAAACAAAAGAGTTCCCACTAAAAGAACACGACTCGCTCGACCGAGTCATAGTTGGAACCAAACAAGAAGGCGCTAGGCTCATGATGAGTGTGCTTTGCGATATTCAGAGCGGGAAACTTGACGCAACGCCACTTGATATGAGTAACGCATCGTACTTTTCATTTCCAAAGCCAATGGATGTTCGCGCTCTCCGTAAACGCGGGCACAAAATGCTGTGAGTTGGAAAGATAAACAGACAACGCTTTCGGCAATGTCAATAGATGTTGAGGATTGGTTTCAGGTTCAAAATCTTGGAATTGATTCAGACCTCTGGGAATCGAAAGATCGCCGCGTTGAACAAAATGTCGAACGAATGTTGGAATTGCTAGAACAACACGACGTAAAGTGCACTTGTTTTATACTTGGGTGGATTGCTGAGCGTCACCCAGAAACCATTAAGAAAATCGCTGCTGCTGGACATGAGATTGCGAGCCACGGATACAACCATGAACTTGCGTACGATTTAAACCCAGAGGAATTCCGCAAAGATATTAGCGAAGCAAAAAAGTTGCTTGAGAACTTGACGGGTAAACAAGTGGTCGGATATCGAGCACCTTGTTTTTCTATTACTGACTGGGCGATTGACATTCTTCAAGAAGAGGGATACACATACGACTCTTCTTCGTTTCCTACTATTGCACACGACCGTTACGGCAGTTTAACTGGCATGGAAGACGGTATTGTTGTTCAAGAAATTCGCGATGGCTTTCATGAGGTTTGCGTGTCGTGTTTAGATGTAATGGGTAAACAACTGCCCTGGGCAGGGGGTGGGTATTTTCGCTTGCTTCCATACAATATCTTCCGCGCTGGCGTACGCCGCATCCTCAAAAAGAATCAGCCATACGTGTTTTATATTCATCCTTGGGAAATTGACGGAAATCAACCACGCGTGCAAGGTGTAAGCAAACAACACACATTTCGGCACTACTTAAACCTTAAAAAATGCGATAGGCGGTGGTCCCGCCTGCTTGGCGATTTTAATTGGGTGACGGTTGCACAGTTGCTAGAGCACGAATTGCAATCAAGAACATAGTCTCTATTTACGCACAATAACTTTTGGGGGTTGGTGCCACTGTGCAGATTCATTTTTGCCACCGGCCATGTACCACTTAGCAGTTCGGTCAATGCCATCTCGGACACTTGCGTCTGCCTTAAAACCAGCATCAATTATTTTTTGTGCTTCAAATTTTGTTTGGTCTACAAACAGTTTTTTTACACGTGCTGTGGAAACAGGTAAATTTTTACCAGTCAATTTGATAATAACATCGAACGGTTTTGCACCAAGCAACAACAACCAAGTTGGTGGTCGCCACTTTGGAAGTTTTTTGCCAAGGGATTCGTAACAGGATTCTGCAATTTCGACACTTGTAAGATCGGGCTTGTCAATGTAATTAAAAATTTCAAATGGCTTCAAACCCTCTTTACTCATTAAAAACAAAGTGGCGTCTGCAATATTTTCAATGTATGACAAACTCTTTATATTATTTGACCCGCTTGCAAAGAAGAACTTGCCGTTGTCAATTTGCCGAAGCAACGAATACATATTTGCAAAATTTTCTGGACCATACGTAACGGTCGGGCGAATGACCAAACAGTTTCGACCATCGCCTTTCTCAACCCAAAGTTGAAGCACCTCTTCGCCCTTAAGTTTTGACTTGCCGTAAAACGATTCTGGCTCTGGGGTTGTCTCTTCACTTATTGGCGGAGGAGCGCTTCCATAGACAGCAACTGTTGAGTAGAAAACGATATCCCTGAGACCGAGTTCATCCATCACCGATGTCATCACTTCAAGCCCCCCCTCATTTACCGAGTAGTACGTCTCTTCCTCGATTCCAAAATCATGGTGGGCAGCGGCAAGATGAATCACACTATCGCAGCCCTCAAACGCGTCTCGAACTGCGGTCTCGTCACGAATATCACCATGAACGTACCTGTCACACGGGCTCAAGTCGGTCGGCTCGACTAAGTCGAGAACCACAACCTCATCGCCTCGCTGCTTAAGTAGACGGCAAAAATATGCCCCAATAAAGCCGGAGCCACCTGTAACAACGATTTTTTGGTTTGATGTGGTCATAACACGTATCTAGAAACCTCCATTACGGCTATTCGGATGTGAAACTTGAACCAAATAAGATTTATACCAATCGAAAATACTTGTCAAACACTTTATTTATTGATTAGTCCCACACAGCTGTAAAATCGATTGCCCTTGAAGGCAATACATCGTTCACAGTAGAAATAACCATCCAATTGTCACCAGAAAATAATCCAATTTCATCAGCAGGAAATGGGAATGGAACTTGAACATCAGACCAGTCTTTCAAGAAAATATTGTCTGGTCCCAACGGTGACCCGTCGAGGGGTTGGTATGCAATACCTTCAGGAAGATATGATTGAGCGATTCTTACTGATCCATCGCCAGAAACAATACCACCCTTCCAAATTTTATCCTCACCATGGAATCGAAGCGAATTACTTTCTTCGTCATAGACGAGTGTACCACCAGGACCAACTGAACTTTCTGGCCCACGGTTAGAAAGAATTAGATCTGAGGAACTTGAACCAGAATGCCACTTCAGCCTAATCCGTTGACCGCAAAGTGCTTGGTGTGCATAAGAATTGTGAACCAGGCTAGAAGCAGAACCAGAAGAAACGTCGGCATTAAATTGGTCATCCCAAAACACAGTCTCGCCATCAATATCATCATATCTGTACACAAGATCCTCGGCATTAATATCTTGAACGTGAGGGTTTGTTTCTACAGGGCTAATTAAAAAATCTGTTTTGAAATAATTTCGAGCAACCATCATTGACATCAAATTTGATGTTGTATCTGTAAAATCGTACAGAGTTGGATCAAGCTCGGGGTGGTCCTTGCCAACATCACTAGGTAATGGAAATCGACCATCGTTTCCAGTTGCATCAAGAACAAGAGCTGCGTGAATACCCTTCAGCCTAGTTTTATCTTCGCTAGATTTTGCTGTAGCAAACGCTTTGCCCAAAGCAGGAATAAGCATCGCTGCTATTAGAATAATAATCGCGATAACCACAAGTAACTCTACAATTGTAAAACCGTTGGAATTACGACGTATCTTGACGTTGAAACTATTCATTCTGTGAAGGATACGCCATCTCACAATAAAAGTCACCAACATTGATGGGTCTATACCACAAAACAAAACGAAAACAGATTTTGCACTATGTGCATGGTAGTTAGCGTATTAATAAGCGTACCGGATTCCACTAGACCAAATTAACAGAAACAAACGGCTATCTGGTGCGACCTAGAATCCAGTTGAGTTCTGGTTTACGAAGCAAAAAACTACCAATTCCTACAAAGCTGACACCAACCAATACCGCCAAAACAAGCACTATTGTGGAGTGCCAAACACCCGCTGTTGGAGACCACATTTGAATAACCAGCGCAACCGCACCACCCATTGCAAACGTCAACAATGCAGTTGTACACCATGAACGGACTACTGTCTGGTCAACCGGAGACGACACGTGTTTTCGAATCAAAAACATCAGAACGCTCACTTGAATGACTGCACAAATTGCTGTCGACCACGCAAGTCCAGCTGTTCTAAGTGGAGTCCAAATCAGCGTCATGTTCAACAGGAAATTTAACGCAACACAGAATACAGCAACCTTTACTGGGGTCATAATGTCGTTTTTTGCATAAAAACCCTTCGTCAATACATGTATCATTGAATACGCCCAAACAGCAGGTGCGTACCCAAGTAATATAGAGCCGACAACTAAAGCATCCTGGTTTGTAAAATTCACACCTTGAAAGACTACGGTGGCAAGTGGATTACGAACTAATATTAACCCCGCACTTGCGGGCAAACCAACAAAGACAACAAGTCGTAGTCCTCGGTGCATAGTATTAGTAAATGATTCTGTGTCTTTATTTTGCTTTGTTAGTAGCGGATAAATTGCTGTTGCGACGGCAATCCCAAAAACCCCAAGAGGAAATTGATAGAGCCGCTGAGCCCACGTGAGTGACCCCATTGCTCCAACACCAAGTGGATATTGAAAACCAAAAATAGACGAATCGGTCACCAAAGTTGGCCAACTCGCAATAAGTCCGTCCAGAAGCGTATTGATTTGGATTGTTCCAAGCCCGACGATCATTGGGAGCATTCTACGCTTCATGACACAAAACTCGTTTTGCACCCTGCAAGTCTCTCTTGAATACCAACCAAACTTACGAATGGCAAGGAGTGACCACACAACCTGTATTAATCCTGCAAGAACAACAGAAACACCAACCGCCATCATGTGATTAAGTGGATTCGCAAAGTAACCAATGAACCCAAACAAGCTCGCAATCATAAAACCATTCAAAAGTATTGGAGCAGCTGCCGGTGGACCAAATGTGTCGTGCACATGCAACATCGCAGCGAAAATTGCAACACAACACACAAGTGGCATGTATGGAAGCATAATCATTGCAAGTTCGAGTGAATCGCTCGATTCAGTCTGCATTGAAATAAGCCACCAGAGCAATAATTCTCCCACAATTGTAATTGTGCCAAGCAGAACAATTAATTTAGAAATGGTGAGGGTTGCAAATTGTTTCGCGAGTTCTGGGTCTTCGTGGTGAAGTTTTGAATAGCTAGGAAGAAACGCAACAGCGAGTGCTCCTTCGCCGAAGAGGCGACGAAACACGTTTGGAATTAAAAACGCAAAATAAAATGCTGAAGCAAGCGATTCCATGCCGAACAGTCTCGAAACTGCGCCATCTCGAACAAGCCCCATCACCCTACTGACTAGTGTCAACGACCAATTTGTCCTTGTGTTTTTTTCTAGGTTATCTCGCTTGGTCATGTTGCTCTAGCCCACGCAACCCTCGTACCCATCATAAGCACCAACATTGCGATAACCCATGGTTCAAATGATGTAAACGAAACTAGTATTCCTGCCATAGCTACAAAAACCATCGTCAATAAAACGGTTGGAAGCATAACTTTTACAAGTCGAGCAACCTCTTTTTGCAAGCCACCTCTTCTAACAATAAACCAAAAGACGCAGCCAGTTGCAACGATATACGCAATAAAAAGAGCACCCGATGAATATTGTTTACCGAGCATTTCTTTGAGTAAATACCAAATCGACAGCGTTGTAATACTTGTAACCAATGACCCGATAAATAAAATGATTGTCCAGTTTTTTGCTTTTGATAAAATAATTTTAAGAGTGTCACGAATGTGAGAAACAGATTCGCCCGAAAGCGCACCTGTCCACAAAATAAACGATGTGATACCAAGTTCACTGGCAATCAAATCCTCATAACTAAATTCACGTTCTATTGGGAGAAGGTGTTGAGTCATTTCATCGAAAAGTGCCCACAATCCCACAATTACCCAGCACAACCAGGTGTTCTTTACCCACTTCGTTTGAATAAACAAAAACCCAAGAATTCCAAAGCATAGAAAATGTAACAATTTGTCTGGTGATTCAAAAAACGGTTCTTCACCAGTTAGTGGGCTTTGAGGAAAATGAGTTGCTACAGATACCCAAACAAACCAAAACAAAAACGCCTCCCGCCAATGACGAAGCGCTGGTTCATGTGTGTTCATTGACTAATTCAACATCAGCAACAAGGTTTGCAGCCATCACGCTCTCTGCAAGTTTTCGATAATCTTTTGCTCCTGCACAATCTGGTTCGTAATCAAAAATAGTTTGACCAAAACTCGGTGCTTCGGCGAGTTTTACATTCCTTCTAATTGGTGGCTGCAAAATTTTGCAGTTTCGCCATGGGACATCTTGCATTCTCGATGTTTCAAAAAACTCTTCAAGGTCTGCAACTACTTCCTTGCCAAGATTAGTATGTCCTTCATGCATACAGAGAACAATTCCAGTTACTTGCAATTCTGGGTTTA
This sequence comes from Planctomycetota bacterium, assembly GCA_014381555.1. Taxonomy (GTDB): domain Bacteria; phylum Planctomycetota; class Phycisphaerae; order Phycisphaerales; family SM1A02. The sequence goes on from JACNLO010000044.1 coordinate 15,001, forward strand.
AGCCACCAACAAGCATTTGTACCGTTTCAAACAAACGGCTCACTCCTTGTAGTGCAAGGAAGTGAGTTTGCATTGGTACTATTAATTCTTTTGAAGCAGCTAGTGCGTTAATCGTAAGCAACCCCAAACTTGGCGGACAGTCAATCAATATGTAGTCGTACTTATCCTTAATAGGTGCTAACTTCTGAGCTAGCAAATCATGCCGGTCGGTTTTTGATGCTAGTTCTGATTCTGCTGCAGCAAGGTCAACTTCGCTAGTTATGAGGTCAATATTTTTTCGTGCTCTAACAACAGCATCTTTCGCTGATACGGTTTCATCCATAAGGAGGTCGTAGACGGAAGCAGCAGTTTCATCTATGCCAAAATGCAAACCAAGGTGTGTCTGCGGGTCAAGATCGATAACCAAAACCGTATTCCCAGCTGCCGCAATCGCAGCAGCGAGATTTACAGTGGTCGTGGTTTTCCCCACCCCACCCTTCTGATTTAACAATGAAATAATTCTCGTCACAACGATAAGTATACCCAAATCACAAAATGGCTCTCACACACATACATTGAGATGAAAATAAACGCCCCCAGATATAAACGACCTGCGGGATAGTTTATTCTTGCCACATCCATCGCATGGCAGCGGTTTCTTTTCCGATGATGTCACGGAGGTAATGAGCGAGGAGGCGGTTTGCTCGATGAAGCACGTCTGGAGATGTTGGTTGCATCGGACCATGGTTTTGAAGCAACCGAAGAACTTCGACAGTTTCTTTACGCACGCGAACTCGATCGATTTCGCCAGTGTCCTCTACAACACCACCAATTCGAGAACTAAATGCAACAACAGGTTCATCCTCTTTGTTCATTGTAAGCGTTGGTTGATACCCCGTTTCAACAAGAAGTGCCCACTGAAAACGCAATAGTGGCCAATCAATGTCATGTCCGTCATCCATCCGGTTCAAAGCTTCAAGTAATGCGTCATAAACATTCGTGTGTGGATCTTGGTCTGTCAACATTCTGCCAACAAGATCAACCATGTAAATTGCTCCACGATTTACCGCAAGGTCATTGCGTGTTGTCCACCACACATGTTCAAGTTGCCACTCTGTCAATGTTGCTAAATCACTGTTCGTTTTTATCCGAGCAACTATTGCGCCTCGAGTCAATGGATCGAAGCCACCTGAAAACGAACCATTATCACGTTTTGACCCTTTAGCAATACCACGAATCATGCCGTGCTCTTTCGTAAGCAAATTCACGGTTTGACTTGTTTCTGAAAAGTCCCAACAACGTAAACAAATAGCAGTGTCAGAAAGAATAGCCATCTTAATTGTGCTTCGTGGAAGCTTCGAAAATTGGAACCCAAGGGAAGGCTTCAGAAACTTCTTGCAAATCCTTCAGCGTTAATGACTCTATCGCTTCAAGTTCCTCTTCTAAGGAAATATATGAACCTGATGTTGTCAACATATTTCCGAGCCGTTGCATTCTTCCTGCAGGGCGTTCACTTGCGACTGCTGCTGCTGTTCCAGCTTTTGCAACAACTTTTGCCAAATCTTTATCTGTAAGTGTTTGAGTAACCTTTTTCATTTCGGTTTTCATTATTTCTGCAACTTGTTCTGAGTTGCTTGGGTCACACACTGCATATGCAAGCTGTTCTCCATACCCATCATTCATGTCCACACTTGTGGCAGCTTCTTCAGCAAGCCCTGTGTCTACCAACGACCAGTGCAAACGGGAACCGTCGCCCCCACCGAGAATTGCTGCAAGCGCAGCAGCTGCATGTTTTTGTTTGTCTTGAAATGATACGCTTGGCATCATCATTAATTGGTAGTGCTGTTGTAAGTCTGGGATATGTTTTTCAAACGTACCCTCGTTACGAGTAACTTCAGGATAATTTCTGGTTGCACCAGTACGCTCCCACGAACCACAATATTGTTGAATGTCTTCAACCATTCTGTCAAAATCAAGATTCCCCGCAAGCACTACTATTGTGTTATCAGCGCTGTATCGTTGTGTAAAGTACCCCGCTAATTCGTCACGTTGCATGTCTGTAATTGTTTCTGGAGTTCCAAGAACACGGTGCCCAAGTGGGTTTTTTCCGTAATATTGCTCCATCGCATTTTCGTACAACACCCAAAACGGCTGGTCGTCATACATCGCAATTTCTTCGAGAATAACTTTTTTCTCATCATCAAAATCTTGCTGCCGGATTGAGGGTCGAAGAATATCTGCCAGCGTGCGATGAATATCGCCAAGAACTTCGGGTAACCCTGCTCCCCAAAATGCCGTCATTTCACCCGAAGTAAATGCGTTGTGTTCTGCGCCAATATTGTCAAAGGCAAGGTCAACTTCTTCAGCTGTTAACGTCTCTGTGCCTTTGAACATCATGTGCTCAAGGAAATGACTCACGCCCATCAACCTTGCGGTTTCGTCTCTAGCACCCGTTTTAACAAAAAAACCAATCGCTGCAGTCACCGCTGAAGTGGAATGTTCTGCAGCAATTCGCAGGCCATTATCCAAAGTTGTTTCGCGATACTTAAAACTCAATTGTGAATCATTCTGTTTTCAGTGCCAAGGGCTGCTTCGTGAATAGATTCTGCCATCGTTGGGTGCGCGTGCATCGTAGAAATAATATCCTCGACAGTTGCTTCAAGTCGTATCGCCAAACCAATTTCAGCAATGAGTTCACTTGCATCATGCCCAATTATGTGTGCACCAAGAATTTCTCCATACGGTTTACTCGCAAGTATTTTTACAACACCGTCTGCAGCGCCAACTGAAATCGCTTTCCCGTGTGCTTTGAGTGAGTACTCCCCTTTGGTGTATTCGGTTCCAGAATCTTTAACTTGTTGTTCAGTCATGCCAATTGATGCTATTTGTGGGTTTGTGTATGTGCAACCAGGGATTGATTTGTAATCCAGTCCAAATGTGTGATGCCCTGCAATGCGTTCAACACACGTTACCGCTTCTTCAGATGCAACATGCGCAAGGAGTGGTGGACCGATGATATCGCCGATTGCAAATATCCCGGAAACGCTCGTTTTATATGTTGGGGAATCGACGTCTTTAGCATCAGTTTTTATATACCCACGATGCAGTTCCATACCAAGAGAATCATCAAAAAGACCATCACAACGTGGACCAACACCGATTGCCACCAATACTTTTTGTGCATCTACCGATGTTTCTTTTTCATTTTTTGTGAAGGAAACGGTTGCACCGCTCTCGTTAGTTTCAATTGCATTCACAGAAGCACTTGTATGAATGGTCATCCCCTGTTTTTTGAAAGCACGTTGTGCAAGTTTGCTTATGTCTTCGTCCTCAAGAGGAACAATACGATCAAGCATTTCAATAATTGTTACATTTGTACCGAACGCGTTGTACACGTAAGCGAACTCCATACCAATTGCACCAGAGCCAATAATTACCAATGACTCTGGCCGTTCTTCAAGTGTCATCGCATGTGATGAATTTAGAATTGTTTTGCCATCGCAAGGAGCAAAAGGTAACTCGCGTGGTTTTGCGCCCGTCGCAATTAGTACACGGTCTGCTGTAACTGTTTCATAAACTTCTCCGCCATCGCCATTGTAATAGTCGCCCGTTGGTGTTTTAACTTCCACAACACAAGGAGTCACTCCATTGTTTCCAGAAACTATGTGTGCGTGCCCTTGAATGTGTTCGATGTTGTTTTTCTTAAATAAGTAGCCGACCCCACCGTTCAATTGTTCGGTAATTTTTCTGCTGCGACCAATAAAAGATCCCCAATCAACCTTAACCTCACCAATCGTTATGCCCCAATCTTTGCCGTGATTCACGGCTTCATCGTAAACCTCCGCACCGTGCAACAACGCCTTAGATGGAATGCAACCCCAATTTAAGCAAACGCCACCAAGTTTATCACGGTCAATACAAGCAACCTTCAACCCAAGTTGGGCTGCTCGAATTGCTCCAACATATCCACCAGGTCCAGAGCCAATAACAATTAAATCAAAATGCCGCTGAGATGTCAAAATACAAACCTTCCTAGTAATGGATAAATCAAGTATGAAAAATGGTATTTTATCGTGGAAAACAAGCCTCGAAAGAGGGATTGTAACTGGCTGTCCACAAATAGGTTACGACTATTATGTACACTGTTATGTACAGCGTACATCGGATACCTGTCGAATGTTCCTGGTCTAAGGTATCATTCGCGATTCAGCAGGAAAGAGAACTCCACATGCGAACAGCGTTAATCAGTGATATTCATGGCAATTTAGAAGCACTAACAACAGTGCTTGAGGATATCGGTGACCGCTCTGTCGATAAAATCGTTTGCCTTGGTGACACGCTTGGCTATGGTCCAAACCCCGCAGAATGCGTGGATAAAATTGCTGATATCTGTGATTGGTGTCTTCTTGGAAATCATGATTATGGTGCACTCTATGAACCAACGAATTTCAATGCCGCAGCAGAACAGGCAGCGTATTGGACCAGAGCACAATTCGATGCTGAAGAGGATAAAGAGGTAGCCGCACGTCGCTGGGAGTTTCTGGGCGGACTTCGGGTACGTACACAAATGGGTGATTTCCTCGCTGTGCACGGAACTCCACGCCGACCAATCAACGAATATTTGTTTCCTGATGATGCTATTAACTCACCTGTAAAAATGAAACAAATTTTTGAACGAATTCCCAAGCACTCTATGTCGGGCCATACACACGTGCCCGGAATATTTACAGATGAACCAGACTTTTATCCTCCAGAGGATATTGACGGAACGTTTAATTTTGAGAATGAAAAACACATCATCATTAATCCAGGTTCTGTGGGGCAGCCCCGTGACCTTGACCCTCGATCAAGTTATGCAATTCTTGATGATGAAGCGCACACAGTTGATTTTTTCCGTCTTGATTACGATATCGAAACGGTTCGAGAAAAAATTTGTGCAATTTCTGATCTCAGCAACTGGCTTGGAGATCGGTTGCGTGAAGGTCGGTAATTCCTACATGGGAAATAAAATAAAATGACACCACAGTCTCGTCGGCGGTTAATCCCATTCATTGTTTTTGCACTAGCAGCAAGTGTTCTGCTTGTTATTATTTTTGGATCAAAAAGAGCTGAAGAAAAAGAGGCACTACTTAAATCTCAAGAAGCCTCTGTTGTTGAGCAAACAGTTACCGAAGACAAGCCGGCAGAGGTTGTTCCAAAAAAAGAACAAAACACTCCTCTAAAAGATAGCGTTTCTGTTACTCAAGAAACCAAAAAAGATGCTACAGAGATTGCTCCGTTTGAGGTTTTGAGTGTCCTTTCGCACGATGTAAACTCGAGTCCAATTATTCTTGGGGCTTTAGATGACATCGAGTCTTGGCAAATGGAGGTGCATTTTACACATGTGGGCGCTGGCATATCTTCGATTCGCTTTTCAAATATTTTTGAAACTGTTGATGGAAAACTTGCTTGGAAGCATTACAGAAAAGATGGGGGCACGCAACCTCCAATCGATGATCTATATTTACTAACCTCCGAAGAAAACGCTCTCTCCAATAACAAATCTGTGCTTTGTGCTTTTCAACTAAGCATTAATGACCAAAAACTTCCGCTAAACTCTGCACAGAATTGGGAGTTAGTATCAAAAACTAAAAACAGTGTTACGTTTATTGCAACTGTTATCGATGCAAAGCAAAATAAAATTGCATCGGTTAACCGAACTTGGACACTCAATAATCAATATGGATTACACCTAGAACAATCTGTCCAGAACCTAACTTCTCAAGACATTGTTGTCAGATGGCTCCAATATGGACCTCCCTCCCTAACTGTTGATCGTTCTCGATACATGGATCGACGGCGATTTCGTTTTGGGTGGGAACTCAGTGATGAATTTGATCCTGGTCAGGCCGCACCAATTCAGTCGAACGATTTCTTTCTTGAGTTTACGGATGTCACAAAAGAACATGAATTGACAATTTGGCCAACCGATGAAACGATTGAAGATGGTTTTAAACTTTCTTGGTTTGCCTCTACCAATAGATACTTTGCACTAGCTGTATTTCCAAATATAAACAACGAAGGTGAAGGCAATCGTGTGTTCACCAACAAGGTTGAAAAAATCACGAGCAGTGTAGAAGGTGTTGATGAAGAGCAACTCGTATTCACTGGTTTGTGGGGTCCCGAAACTCGCATCGCAGGCAGTGGTTTGTACGACATATCAATGGGAGTCTATGCGGGACCATTGAAACGTTCGGTCCTTGATACCCAGGAACCATATATTGCACTAAACATGCGCGACTTAGTGCTCTATCAAATGTCAAGTATGTGCGCAATATGCACCTTTCAGTGGCTTGCTGATTTTCTAGCTGTTGTTCTAACGACTTTGGATCAATACGTTGTTTTTGATTGGGGAATTGCAATCGTCCTGCTCGTACTGATTGTGCGAGGCATTTTGCATCCAATTACCAAAAAATCACAAATCAACATGCAGCGATTTGGCAAGGTGATGCAAAAACTGAAGCCAGAAATAGACAAACTGAAGAAAAAGTTTCCTGATGACCCAAAACGTGTGCAACGAGAACAAATGGCATTGATGCAAAAATATGGAGTAAATCCATTCCAAATGCTTGGGTGCTTGCCAATGTTTTTGCAAATGCCAATTTGGGTAGCGTTATACGCTTTGTTGTATTTCATGTTTGATATTCGACAAGAGCCGGCTTTCTTTGGTGTCTTCCAATTGATTGGTGAGTGGCCATTCCTCGCTGACTTGAGTTCGGCAGATCACTTTTTTGGGAAATTTAGTGAGCCAAAACAATTCCTGTTTTGGAATATCACTGGGATTAACATTCTTCCAATATTAATGGGTGCCATTTTCTTCGTACAACAAAAATACATGTCTCCACAAAGTATGGCGACATCTCCAGAACAAGAATCACAGCAAAAAATCATGCGTGTCATGATGGTTGTTCTGTTCCCTGTCATGCTTTATTCCGCACCTTCTGGTTTAACACTTTATATCTTGACTTCGAGTTCGGTTGGTATTTTGGAAAGTCGACGGATCCGAAAACACATCGAAAACATCCCAATTGAACCAAAACCTGAGGGAGAACCAAGCACCTCACGTCGAAAAATAAAAGATAAACAGGGCCGCGCTTGGTCAGATGCTATGGATGCTCGAAGAAAGAAAGTTCAGAACAAAGCAAAGAAACGTACTTTCAAGAAGCGTGATTAGCGAGGTCGTTGATGGATTTGGACACCACAATAGTTGCTGTGAGTTCACCTCGCGGGAACTCTTCTCGTGCGCTATTGCGTATTACAGGGGACAATGTTTTTGAAAGTGTTAAACGACTTGGCATCGTTCCCAAAAATCGGCAACTTGTAACAGGTCGTTTGGATTTACCAGAAGGCTCTCTTCCAATCCTCTGTTTAACTTTCCCAGCCTCTTCCTCTTATACATGTCAAGACACAATCGAACTTTCCATTCCAAATAATCAATTTCTTATTTCATCAGTTTTACAACGGCTTGTTGAAGAAACTGGTGGTCGACTAGCAGGTGCTGGTGAATTTACCGCCAGAGCATTTTTTAACGGGAGAATGACATTGTCTGAAGCCGAGGGTGTTTGCGCTTCCATTTCAGCAAACAATGATGGTGAACTTCGTGGTGCCGCACTACTTCGCAAAGGAACACTCAACGGTCTGGTTTCTCCGCTATCTGAAAATATTTCAAAAACACTTTCTCTTGTAGAGTCTGGGATTGACTTTACAGATGAAGATGGTGTTGTTGCGATTACCGAAGAACATCTTTTGGGCTCAATCGACCAAGTTTCAAGTGCCATTCAATCAATTCTGAATGGAAAAATTTCGATGGCAACATTACAGCATCTTCCTCATGTTGTCCTAGCTGGCAAACCTAATGCTGGAAAATCTACCTTGTTCAACGCATTGCTTGGCTACAAACGTGTTGTGGTATCTGCGGTTTCTGGAACAACTCGAGACGTAATTCAAGAACCGGTTTGGTTTGGCAACAAAGAAGCAAAACTTACAGATATTGCTGGTTTTGAGGACCCAAACAATTCACTGTCAGCATCTGTTCAGCGTTCAGCAAAGCGAATACTAGAAAATGCTGACGTTGTTATCTGGTGTGTTGCTCCTGAACAACCACCACCTGCTCGCTTAGACAATACTATTATTGTTCACACAAAATCTGATCTTTGTAACGGTTCCAAACAACTCGCCGTTTGCGCCATTTCAGGAGAAGGTGTTGAACAATTAAAATCTACTGTTGAGAACATGTTGTCTAGTGCTACATCACCATCCGAAGATGCTCTGGCAATTCTTCCAAGGCACGAACAATATTTACAAATCGCGCTTGCGTCACTCTTGGAAGCAAAAGATAATTTTACTGTTTCTGAACTGTGCGCAAATTCTTTACGAGAAACGTTAAATGCGTTGGGATCAATTACTGGAACCGTTACCCCTGATGAAATTCTTGGAGAAGTATTTTCTACATTCTGTGTAGGAAAATAAAGTCTTCGCCTAATTGTTTTTTATTCAAGGCCTGGCTCTGAGACAATCTGGCTCAGGGCAAAAAAAGACGAAGGCAAAATGTTACCGCTCAACTCGAACTCGGACTTGTTTTAATGTTCCGCTGCATCGCTGTTGAAGTTGTCGAAGCAAACCAGAACGAACGAGTCGATTTATTTTGAATGCTGTTGGTGAACCATCGACGACAACTTCAAGAATACCACCCTTAAATGAAACTGGGATTGCAACAAGACTTAATTGTTCTGGAAGAAGTTCATCCCACGCTTCTTGCATTTGAACGAGTTTTTTATTTGCTTTTTTTAGCGACCTGCAAAATGTGTTGATAGAAGAATCTATTGATAAATCTTTGTTTCTTCTTGCTCTCCATTTTTGGAGTTGGTTAATTTTAACTGCTGCATTATCCATTGATTTGTCGTTTTCGAGAGATTAAAAACTCAAGGCAATTTTACTCATTCATACAAGCAATGTGTGGGAAGTGTTGGTATTGTTTATATCTATGACAGCTATCCATTTGAAAAATCTTGTAAAAAAATTCGGCCAGACTGTTGCGGTCGCTGGAATCGACCTTGATATCGAGCCAGGCGAACTCTTTTTCCTCCTCGGACCATCTGGTTGTGGCAAAACCACCCTTCTTCGAATGCTCGCTGGTTTTATTGATCCAACACAGGGAATTGTGATGTTTGGAGACAAAGATGTCACTCATGCACCCCCAAACAAACGTAACACTGGCATGGTTTTCCAAAGTTATGCGCTTTGGCCACACATGACCGTTGCTGAAAATGTTGCATATGGTTTGATGATTAGGAAAGTTTCTGCTCAAGATAGAAGAAAAAAGGCGCTTCAAGCCCTTTCAAAAGTGCATATGGAACAACTTGCTAATCGTAAGCCAAACGAACTATCTGGCGGGCAACAACAACGAGTAGCACTTGCAAGAGCAATTGTTGTAGAACCAGAGGTCCTTTTGTTAGATGAACCGCTTTCGAATCTAGATGCAAAATTACGATTAGAGATGCGTAGCGAAATCAGAAACATCTGCACATCTCTAGGTATTACAACGGTTTATGTCACACACGACCAGAAGGAGGCTCTTTCAATTGCTGACCGTATGGCCATTTTGAAGGACGGTAAAGTGCAGCAGGTTGGCACCCCAAGTGAAATATATCTAGAGCCAAACTCAACTTTTGTTGCTGAATTCATAGGTGAAACGAATTTTGTCCATGCTTCTGTTACCGATCATGGTTTGGTTACCTCTTTTGGTCAACTTAGTGCATCAAAACAGATAACCGGTACAGAGGCTATTTGTTCTATTCGCCCAGAAGCGATAGCCGTTTGCGACTCCCCCGCTGGTACTAATAGTTTTTCTGGCACTTGTGTCGAAACTATCTATCTCGGTGAAGTTGCCCAACACAAAGTGCAGGTGAACGGGGATATTGTGCTTCGTGTTATGGAGGCAAACCCAAGCCACCTTGGTAAAGTCGGTGATCAAATGCACCTTTCTGTCGCTCCAAAAGATGTAGTTCCACTACAGGTGTAAACCCGTGTATTTTGGCGTACTGCTGCCATCTTACGTGATAATACTGCCTTCTTACGCTTACTTGCTCTCACTTTCAACCTCCTCTTTAGATTGCACCATGCTGGCGCATGTTATCGGACCTTTTGTTTGTGGTTTTTCGTCTATTATTTGCTCCAAACGGACTTGACGTTCCACGTGGAACATGAGATAACACCTGTTCATTAAAAACCGTGTTCCACGTGGAACACGCATGCAGTATGGTTGAAGGAGTAACCAATGGCTAAAGCAGCACGGAATCGGAAGCGTCGACTAGGCAAGGGGCTTGACAGTTTGTTATCAAAAGCTGTGGACGTTAGTCCACCGAGATCTAGCGATGTGGTTGATGGTGATGGGCTGTCTCTGCCTGAACCTGTTGTCAATACAAAAAACAACAAAGAGGGGGGCATTGCCAACCCGACTGGGTTGGATTCCTCAGGTTCTCAAGTTGGTGGTGGTATTGTTTATATATCGGTTTCGCAAATTACACCTAACCCTCGTCAGCCACGCCAGGTTTTTGATGATGAGAGTCTTACCGCGCTAGCGGATTCCATAAAGAGCGCCGGACTCATGCAACCAATTATCGTCCGCAGGATTGAGGGACAAAAAAAGCTTGAGCTTGTTGCCGGTGAACGCAGATGGAGAGCTGCGTCGCTTGCTGGGATTACGCAATTGCCAACCCTCATTCGAGATATAGACGAGAGGACATCCGCTGAATGGGCACTCATTGAAAATCTTCAAAGAGAAGACTTAAACCCAATCGATAGGGCGGAGGCGTTCGATCGGCTTGTTGTTGACTTCAATGTCACCCAGAAAGAAATCGCAACACAACTAGGAATCAACCGCTCAAGCGTTGCTAACTTCCTGCGCCTCAACGACTTAGAGCCGTATGCAAAAGATGCTCTTAGGGACGGCAGGATTTCAATGGGACACGCAAAAGTTCTTCTTGGCATACCAGATGCTTCAACGTGTAAAGCTATGACCAAGCGGTGTGCAAGTGAACAGTGGTCCGTTCGTGAACTTGAGAGGCGACTCAAAAAGCTTGCAAAGAGTGCGTCGAAAAGTTCCCGAAGTGCCGATCCGCTTGAAATGTATATGAACAATTTGGGTGACCAACTTGGGGAACACCTTGGTACCCAGGTTGCTATTTCGCTTGGAAGCAAAAAGGGAAGTGGCAAGGTTACCATCTCGTTTTACAGCAATGACCAATTCGAAGGCATCCTAGACTCGTTCAATTTCAAGCCAAAATCATAAGAGTTCATAAAAGTCTCTCTTCCTCAAAAGAGTGGGTATAGATTCGCCGATGTGCTTAGCATGTCTAACCAGAATTCATGCCATCCTCTTTTGCAAATACCAACCAGCTTACAAGCCAATGCTGCAGTTTCGTATTCCACACTCCAGTTTCGGCGAATCATTGCAAACTGGGCCTCTGATTTATTAGCAGCTCAACGAGATCAGCGACAAAAGGCGTTGTTTTCAATGCAATTTGACGAAGTAAAAACTGCGGCTTAGTGTGGTTATCGGACGCTCCAGCTTTTTCCATCTCGTTCAATTTCGCGGTACAGGGTGTCTCGTTCAACAGGCACAAAGCCGGCATCTCGTATCGCTCTACAAAGATCTTCTGCGCTACTTTCCTGATGCGTTGTGTTCGACTCTACTTTTGTAATGTCGTACCACATCACTGTCCCATCAATGTCATCTGCTCCGCACTGCAACATGTGTTGAGCCATGTGCAATGTCTGCATAATCCAAAATGCTTTAATGTGCGGAACGTTGTCGAGCATCAATCGAGAAATAGCGATGGTTCTTAGATTTTCAATTCCGCTTGGTCCTGGCAAATGAGAAAGTTCGCTTACGCCAGGAATAAATGGCAATGGGATAAATGCCTGAAACGTGCCAGAAGAACTTGAGGTAATTGAGCGGTCTTGTTCTTCACGAATTGTCAGCATGTGCTTGATTCGATCTTCACGAGTTTCAATATGGCCATACAACATTGTTGCGTTTGTATTTAATCCTAACTCGTGCGCAACTCTATGAACATCAAGCCACTGCTCGCCTTTTATTTTTCCACGGTACGCTTCATCGTGTATCCGTTCATCAAACACTTCCGCGCCTCCGCCTGGCAATGAGCCCAAGCCGGCATCTACCAAATCGTTTATTACTGAGGCAATTCCTGCAATTCCGTCGCGACCGCGTTTTGAAATTCGCGCAAGATGAACAATCTCTACCGCAGTGAATGCTTTTATATGAATGTCTGGTGCTATTTCTTTTATGGTTGAAAGCATTTGTGTGTAATAAGAAAAGGGGAGCCACGGGTGCAATCCGCCGACGATGTGCATTTCCGTTGCTCCTGCTAAACGGGCCTGTGTTGCTTCGTTACTAATGTCCTCAAGTGAATGCGCGTATGCACCTTCTTGATCTTTCTTCCTATAGAAATCACAAAACTTGCAACTTAACGCGCACACGTTTGAATAATTAACGTGCCTATTTATGTTGTAAAAAGCATTGTTGCCGTGTAATTTAGTTCTAACAGAATCTGCAAGAGAACAAACCGACCACAAATCTGTAGTTTCATACAACAGCAATCCATCTTCTGCTGTAAGGCTCTCGTCATGTACCACTTTTTCAACAATCGGAACGAGTGCTTTATCGGAGGGAGCAAAGTTTTCTGTTAATTGCAAAGCTGATGTACGCATAGAACTTCATATTTTACACCACTTCAACATTGTCAATTTGGGTGGTTTGTATCGGTTGTGCATAAGGGCTTATGAACTTTCTACATAATCTCGCATCATTCCATCTAAATAGTGCCCGATTCACACTCTTGTAATGAAACATTCTCACCCACGTCCATTTTCGGAATATTCGATTGGCGCAATCATGAGTCTATATATTGATCCGCTAAAACAATCCAACCGACACTCGCTCCCATTTCCAACTGCAGCAGCTTCATTTCTCAGTACTGAAAGAAGTAAGCGATACGACGATATTTTGATGCATATGGATGAAGCTGAAGAACGGCTGCGTTCTCTTGCTTCAATAATGGGAATGCTGGAAACTGATGATGGCGCACCAACTGCCGCGTAATTAGTTCATTATTGCAACTTCCAACACAAACGAGGTCAGCCGCTTTCTTCGATATGCTTCATTCTCAAGAAACTTAATTGATCGATATGTTCTCTCTGTTTTGAACACTTTGTTTGCTTCTTCATTTGGTTCCTCGGCTGAAATCCGCTGAGGTTGAATCATTTCATCTGGACTTTGCAGTGGCTCTTGTAATTCATCAAGTTGTTTCATGAGCCTCTGTGGTATTTCACCGATGCAATACTCAGTGCCAGCGGGAACAATTGGTATATCTCCTGACGGTGTTTGAACATATTCTGAACTTCTAAAAATTGCCATCAAACCACCCGATTTACGAACATAAATATCCGAGCTGCCCTTCACTTTGTACAGTCTTTCAAAAGCATGGTCTTGTCGAAAATCAACCTGTTCTACGTGCAGGGAACTACTCAATGAACCCCTATCAGCAACTCCCGCGTCAACAGGGATTAGTTCTGGAGATTCTGGTTCACCAACAAATAGTAAAAAACAGGTGAAAGCCATCGTGATTGCATGGTAAATCATGACAAGTTGAGTATAGTCCACTTTATGGCAACAGTGCTCTCGGTTAACGTATCAAAAGGCGGAATTCCAAAACTTCCGATCGATTCTTGTGTGGTTTCTTTTGACGGTCTAGATGGTGACGGCCGAGATCACGATAAGCACATATCACGAGACAGGGCTATTAGTTTAATCGACCGAGAGATTCTTGATCAACTTGAAGCAGAAGGATACGATGTCAGCCCTGGTGCCGTTGGAGAAAACCTCACCGTAGAAAACCTCAATGTGCAAGAATTAGAGCCAGGCGATTTATTAACTTTTTCAGGTGGTGTCGTGATCGAACTAGTAGAAGGTCGACGGCCTTGTTTTGTCCTTGATCCACTTGGTGTTGATTTAAAGAAAGACATTGTTGGTAGATGCGGATACTTAGCGAGAGTTATTACTGAGGGTGAACTCGCTAGGGGTGAGTCAATCCAAATACAAAAAGCAAACTAATACTCATGTGGCCACATACCGTTGCAATTTTGATTGGTGGTCAAAGTAAAAGAATGGGTTCGCCCAAGCATGAGGTTATTCTTCCAAACGGAAAAACGATGCTCGAAATGATGTTGGAGTTTGCTTCTAGTGTCGGCAAGCGAACAGTAATTTTAGGTGGGGATATCGACGGCCAACACTGCATTCATGATTTGCGTAAACAACATGGACCCGTCGCTGGTATCGAAGCACTGCTCCATTCCAAAATTGACACAAACTATCTTGTTGTTGGGTGTGACATGCCGTCCATCACAAATAAAGATGTTCGACCATTGCTCGAATGCCACAACAGCGCAGTGTTTTCTTTCGAAAACCGGTTGCTTGGTTTGCCGTTGCATATCACGTCTGAACAACTACAAACGTGCAGTGAGTATTTGGATTCTGGCGGCCGCTCAATTCATGGTTTCATTGCGGAAGTTCCACACAAGGAAATCAAACTTACAATTAATAAAGCTAACACTCTAATGAGTTGTAACTCGGCTGATGATATTAAGAGGATGTTTAAATTATGAATCAATATTATCGTACGATTGCATCAACTCATTTTTCTGATGAACCAAATATAAAGTTGCGTGAGGAACTAGCAGAGCAACTTCTTGTTCGAGAGTTTCTTGGGGAAAACGCCGGGATCTTTGTGGAGGTTGGTGCTAACGATCCGTTTGACCTTTCGCAAACCTGGCACCTTGCAAGAATTGGATGGAATGGTATTCTGATAGAACCAATACCAGCTCTATGCGTAGAACTTGCAAACAAACGACCGGAATCTACTGTCATAGAGGTAGCTTGTGGTGCTCCCGACTCTCAAGAGGAGGCAACATTCACTATCGCTAAAGACAGTGGTAAATCAACATTATCTAAAGAATTCTTAGATAAACGTAGCCAAGTTGATGAACACATTACCGTCAAAATTTGCACACTTGACTCAATACTAGAAGATCAAAATGTGCATCAAATCGATTTTGTTTCAATCGATGTAGAAGGAACACAGAATGATGTTCTGAGAGGTTTTTCACTTTTAAAATGGAAGCCACGATTACTCTTGATTGAAGATCATTTACTTGATTTAAAAACCCATAAATTAATTTCCAACCAGGGGTATAAACTTGTTAAACGTACATGTTTTAACAATTGGTATATCCCTGAAGGAAGTATTAAACCCAAAACTGGGGGGGGTGAAGATCGTATTCTTAGGGGAAAACTACGTAGAGTTCCAGTGAGAAATTTGAGGTTTAAGATTCGCAGATTGCTAGGCAAGGGACTTTAACCGTTCTTAATCGAAACCAACGCTCCCTTGTATAGGGGAGTGCGAGATTCAGCATCAACGGTGTTTGAGAGAATCGCATTTGCTTCTGGGAAATACATTGCACAATTTCCTTCAGAAATATCAACAAACCGAACATAAACTTGAAGGGTGCCAGCTTCGCCACACACTTCAACACGGTCATCTTGGTTAATGTTCATTCTTTTCGCATCGTTTGAGTTCATCATGATGATGTCACGCCGAGTTTGGTTTCGGAACACATCTTCCTCTTCATACACAACTGTATTAAATTGCCCCTCACTGCGAATTGTCATAAGACGCAGGGTGTTATTGGTAATGGCGCGTGGTTCTAACAAATGTACTCTGTGTGCCATTGCTTTACCTGACTCTGTACTAAATCTTGGTTCGTAAAATGTTCGACCACACAATTGATGTTCTTCGTTGGAATCAAAGCCATCAAGACACTTTGCAATAAGAGTGCGAATTGCTTCGTGGTTTTTGTATTGTTCCCAATCGATTTTTCCTGCGCCCTCTTTTGCGATATCTGCAATGATGACAACTTCACTTCTTGGTCCTTCGTGCCTTGCGTCGCCTCCAGAACTTCGACGCACAAGGTTAAACATCGACTCTTGTGTAGTTAATTGTGATTCTTCATCTCGAGCAAGCACAGGAAATATGATTGTTTCCTGTCCACGACCTGAAAAGTGCCCTTGGTTTAAGGTCGTAGACATATAAGAAACAAGTTTAATTTTCGACATTGCCTCCGTCGCAAACCGAGTATCTGGGTTTGAACCAACAAGATTTCCCCCAAGGCACATTGCATAATCAACTTCGCCTAGGTGTGCCGCTTTCATGCCAGACATCGTGTCAAAACCATCTGTTGTCGGAAGCGCAACGCCCAATTGTTCCTCAATTGCATTTACCATCGCATCTTTGAGCATCGGAACAACACCAACCGAACCCATGCCTTGGACATTAGAGTGACCACGAAGCGGAAGCAATCCGGCACCCTTTTTGCCAAGCATTCCACGAGCCATTGCAACATTTGCAATCATACGAACGCTATCTGCTCCTCCTTGAACGTGAGTAACTCCCATCGCCCAACAAAAGATTGTGTTCGATGAAGAGGAATATAAACGCGAAATTTTATCTATTGCTGATTGTTCAACTCCGCTTTGTTCAATAATTGTTTGCCAAGTCGTTTCGTTTGCTTGTGCAAGCACCTCATCAAAACCATCAACATATTCGTCTACAAACGAACAATCAATAAAGCCATGTTCAGAAAGCCACTTTATCATCCCAATGAGAAGAAATGTGTCACCACCTATGTTTGGCTGCACGTACAAATCAGAAATCTTTGAACCAAAGAGTAAACTTCGCCAATCGCTTGGTATTTTGAAGTTGCACAGTCCCGCTTCTTTAAGTGGATTAACAACAATGACCTTTCCACCTCGTCTTCGCAGATCAACGAGTGATTTTAAAAGCCGAGGGTGGTTAGATGATGGATTGCAACCAATCAAAAAAACCATGTCGCATTTTGATAAATCAGAAAGTTGTACAGTCGCTGTACCTGAACCTGTCACACTTGTTAAACCGACACCGCTTGCTTGATGGCAATAATACGAACAATTGTTAACATTGTTTGTCCCACGAATTCTTGCTGCAAGTTGTAACAAAAAACCAGCTTCGTTGCTTGATCGTCCACTGCAATAATAAAAGGTGCGTGCGGGATCGACTTCTTTTATTTTTGTAGAAACTTTTTTGAGCGCTTCGTCCCAAGTAATTGGCTTGTAGTGCATGTCAAGTGGGCCAGCAATAACTGGTGTCGTAAGGCGACCGCACGATTCAAGTTCTCTTGAAGACATTGCTGAAAGTTGTGCAATGGAATATTTTTCAAAAAACTCAGGTGTAATTGCACCCTGCATATCTGCAGCCATCGCTTGAACAGATTTTTTGCAAAACTCTGGAAACTTCCCAGCCTCATTGACCATGCCCCCACGTTGCCCACCCATGCCAAAAGCACAGGTTTTGCAGGCGTTTTTCGTTTGCATTGCTCTTCGCAGCGCACGAATACCACCCACCGCTCTCGCTTTTTTGAGAACATACAAAATGGAATGAAAACCACCAAGAGACATTGTGGTTACGCGTGTTTGTCTAACTCTTCCTCAACAGTTTTCATAAGTGTTGACATCATGTTGGACGAAAAGTCAAATTTCAATCCGCAAGCCTCAAACAATACTGGAAGGGGCTGGCTAGCACCAAGGGACAAACCATTCTTGTACGATGCAATTGCTTCTGTTGGATTCTCTCGATACTTCAGCCACATTTGTAATGCGCCAAGTTGCGCAATTCCATATTCAACATAATAGAATGGGACTTCAAAAGGATGTAGTTGTCGGTGCCAAACGGATTCTTGTTCTGATTCAAGACCAGACCAATCCACACTTCCTCCAAAACGTTTTCCAAGTTCTAACCACTGGGCTGTTCGTTCTTCGCGAGAATGTTCTGGATTCAGGTAAATCCAATGTTGAAATGCGTCAATCGTTGCAACCCATGTCAATGTGCTAACAATTCCTTCTAGGTGTTTGCGAATGGCTCGTTTTATTTCATCGGGAGAATAAAACTCGTCCAAGAAGGGGTACGCCATAGATTCCATGCTCATCGAGGCAACTTCTGCAAACTCAATTGGTGCACCGCGGTACCACACCAAGTCATCATGACGACAGAGCATGTAATGAAATGCGTGGCCCGCTTCATGAACCATCGTATCGAGATCTCGTGGCAAGCCCGCAGCGTTCATAAAGATAAAAGGTTTTCGTTGACGGTCGCGGCTTGCTTGGTATCCGCCGGGGGCCTTACCTTTCCTTGATGCAAGGTCAAGGGAATATCCGCCATCACGCATTGAGTCAAACATTTCACTAAGCCCAGAATCCATTCGGTGAAATAGTTTTGAGGTTTTTTCAATTAGATCGTCCGCCGTATCAAATGGTCTTAAAGCAGAGTTACCGTGTGGATCAACCGCAATATCCCAAGGCCGCAACGTTTCTACGCCAAGTGCTTCTTTACGCTCCTCTGCAAGTTTGCGGACAATCGGCATACATTCTTGTTCGATTGCTTCGTGGAATGCAATGCAGTCGTCTGGGGTGTAATCAAAACGGTGCTTCGCTGCAAACATATATCCACGATATTCTTCAAAACCCGCATTGTTAGCAGTCTTGTCTCGATTAACAACCATCTTGTCAAAGATGCAATCAATTTTGTCGCGGTCTTGCAAACGTCGCTCTGCAACTGCTCGCCATGCTGATTCTCGAACACTTCGATCTTGGTCTTGTTGGTACACGCCCATTTGTGGCATCGTTCGTTCTTCGCCATCAAAGTCCACCATCATCGCACCGCATAATTCCGCATATTCTTGACCAAGTTTTGTATCTTCGGTTTGAAGTGGAACATTCTCTTCGCGGAAAATTTCAACATCTGCAAACCAATCACGAAGCAATACACTGAATCGTTCTTTATCCAAGTCACCGATGTGTTCACTTCGAACCACTTTTTTATTTAATTCAAAGCCAACTTTTTTCAGCTCAGGTTCAACGCATTCAACAAAAGATATGAATGCATTCTTTGCACCTTCATCTTCAGTGTTGCATGTCATTGCGATATAGAGATTAGACCCTGCCTCGGCTGCGGCTGCGTCGAGTTCGCTGCGGTCAAGTAGGAATTGCTCTAGGCAACCAGAACACTTGAATTCGCGGTCAAGTAATTGTTGGTAGTAGGGCTGTAAGTTATCCCAGGTAGTGGCATCAATATCTGCGGGGACAAAATCTGTAATCATCATTGTGGTCATGGTGCATTCTCCTGTGCGTTTCAACACGTGTGCGTTGCAATTGCAACGAGGTTGGTGTTTTCTTCAATCTTGTGAACAAGCGCCGTAGCGTATTGTGCATTATCGCAGATTATGAACATTGTTGAGCCACTCCCAGAGAGGTGTATTTCGTGCCCAGTCAACGTTTGTAGGTGGTCAATATCTTTAGACAGCCGGTCCTCAACAGCACACGCGGGTGCAAGAAGATCGTTTCCACTGTTGCTTTCTGGCTCTGTAGTCGAATCAAAAGCGTTGTAGACCGCCGCTGTTGAGCAGCCGTACTCTGGGATGATTAATACCAAATGAATTGTTTCAAGAGTAATTGGTTCTATTTCATTTCCAATTCCACGAACTACACATGCTCCACCATGAAGAAAATATGGAACATCTGAACCAAGATCCATAGCGATTTCCTTCAAATCTACATCTAAACTGTACATTTCACTCACCGCTTGCAACATAGCCGCAGCATCTGCTGAGCCACCACCAAGACCGCCTCCAACTGGAATCCGTTTTTCTAATTTCATTTGTACAGGAAGTGTGGTCCCTACTTTTTCCTCAAGAAGGTGGTGAGCTCGAACAGCAAGGTCTGATGATACCGACCAATCAATCTCTGATTTGACCGGAGCATTCTCATTCCAGATAATTGCATATCTTGAAAGAGCATATGAATCGAGCTTAGTGAGCTCAAGTTCATCAAAAAACGCAATTGGGGACATCTTAGAGAGTATTGAATGCATCCCATCGTCCATTGGCTTGCCAACTTGGAGGGATAAATTGACCTTTGCAAATGCTTGGTAGTGAACCGTTTTCTTTTTCATCTCGCCTCAGGATACCAGACGGGTATCATGCACACTCTATGAAGAAGAAGGTAATTTCAATCATCCTTGGAACGCTTGCTGCTTTAGCGGTGGGAGCATATTTCGGAATCCCAATAATTGCTGCAAATCTAATTGCCGAAAAAATTGCTCAGAACCCTTCATACTCTGCGGCATCTGTCGACATCACTTGGTCGGGTCCACAAACAATAAGTGGGCTACATATTCAAAATAAACTTGGTACAGCAGATGTTGATGTTGAAATCTCCCATACTCTTATTGATTTTATCCAAAAAGACCTCGTGTTCAACGTAGCGGTGCGTGGAGATTTGGTTATTACTCCGTTCACAGAAAAACCAGATGAACCTAAAGAAACTACTCCAGCAGTGGTTGAACCAAAAAATACTGTCCCCATTGCTACAACCACAGACATTACGATTCCAAACATCGTTCTCACTCTAGACCTTGATTCACTCACAGTTGAGGGTGAAGAGCCTCTTAAGTATCACGACGTTAATGGTTCCATTCGAATTGATCCAGGAAGAGTTTTTTCACTACTCCTAGATGCTTCAACAAATGTAGATGGCACGATTTCGTGCTCTTTGGAATCACCAGATCTTCTCACTGAGCAGGGCGCTATTAATTGGGACGCGAGTGCGTCGCTTGATTTTATAATCGAAAATGCTGACCTTCCAACAATTGAGGGTCAGGGAGGATGGTCTGTCATTGAGTTGTATGGACAGATTTCTTCTCCAAAACTAAGTGATTCCATAAATGTTTCAATGGCTGGCAAATTGTCAGAATATGATGTGCCTCGGGGAACAATCACCATCAAAACTCAATTACTTTCAACCACCGACACCCAGAATATGTTCGTGTTCAATGACAAAGAGATTGTTGGCACCATTAATTTAACCTCGGTTCCCACAACAATCCTCTCGCCGATTCTTCATTTCTATGACATTGATCCTGTTCGAGACATTGGTAACACCATGAATTTGCGTGTCGATCGATTATCTGAAGGCCCTCCTGTTCGTGTAACCTTTACTTCTGACAGGTTACAGGTTGCGTGTATTTATGATCCAGATCTTGGAGTTATAAACGACCTTGATGTTGTTGCTGATCTTCATACCAAACTAGTACAAACTCTAACCAAAGATGTGTTTCAAGGAAATGCGATAGCAACTATCCATCTTGACCAACTTGTTCCTTCTGGTATTAGTTCCTCCGAAACGCCAGAGTGTGTTGGTCACATTGATTTGGAAGGTGCGTTGGATTATGTTCCAACAGGTACCACTATTCAATCTTTACAATCTGATGTTATTGCATCTATCGGTGATAGAAACATTTCAGCAAACGGTTCCATTCGTCTAAACGATTCCGATTCTACCTTTTCAATTTCTCTCTTTTCAAAAAACAAAAACAAGCTTGATGGTATTGACGACCTTTGGAAAACGGTAACGCGACAGTTACCTCGGGGCTGGGGAACTATTACTGCTTCAAACGTTCCAGTTAGCACCGTTAAACAGTTTGTAGATGAAGAGCAATCTCAATATCTTCAATATACAGGTCCAATTCTGTCAACAAATATCTCTCTTGAATTGAACAACATAGATGTTGAACTTATTAGCGACAAGTCGCAAGTAATTGGAACGGTGCAACTTGATGGGACAAACGTTATTGGAGTAAAAGATGCTGTTTTAAAAGTTAATTTAAGCGAAGCCGAAACATCCCATTTGTTTGATGGGATGTTTAAGAGCAAATCTATTTTAAAAGCAAAAATAGGTTCTATTGACCTTGAAGGAAACTCAACATTTGATTCTTCACTTGATGTGGAAGAAAAACACATTACTGTTCGTGGAGTAACAACTCGCCAATCAGTTGGAGACCGCGCTGGACAACTTGATGCCAATGTAATCGCAACTGGTATTGACACACTTCTTCTTGACACTTTGTGGAACTGTGATCGACTACTTGTCCGTTCGTTTGGCTCACCATTGTCAGTTGAAGTGCAAGCAATGGATGTTTTAAATAATCCTGTCATCTACTCTAGTGGCACTTCGCCCAATGCTACTTTTGAATCTTCGTTCCGTTTGTTGCCTGACTCTTTCTCTACTCTTCCAAATACTACAACAAAATGTGAATTACAACTATCTCCTCAACTCACTCAACACCTTCTCAAGGATCTCGGGCCAATTCTGTCTGATATTCGTACAGTCAGGCGTCCTGTCCAAATGGATGCGTCTAATGTTTCAACATCTCTCGATGGCGACATCGCTTCCCTTAACGCAGATATTGTCATTAACATTGGCGAAGTCGCTCTTGACAGCAGTTCTGTCACTATGAAATTGTTACCTATGTTCAACACAAAACATGTTGAAATCGTCCCAGCTTTTTTTGATCCGATACATATTCAAATCCGCAAAGGGATTGCAACATATAAAAAGTTCAACCTTACCCTTGTAAATAAATATTCTATTCCATATTCAGGAACTATTAACTTTGTGAATCGTCAACTCAATATTCGATCGGCTGTTCCGCTTACTGGTCTTGGATACAGTATCAAAGAATTACGCAATCTTGCGACCGATATTGATGTGCCAATTTTGATTACTGGAACAATTGATAACCCAGTCACACAAGTAGACCCAAACTTTGATCTCAATAAACTTTTGCAAAGTGTGGCGATTACTGCAATTGGTGATGCTATCGACGATGTGTTTAACAGTGATGATAAAGAGGGTCCAAACCCAATGGATCTTCTTGAAGAATTGTTTGGGGATAAATAATGCAACGGTGCTCGTGGTGTGGTGATGACCCCACCTATGTTTCGTACCATGATGATGAGTGGGGAGTTCCTGAACACAACGACAAGGCGCTATATGAGAAACTCTGCCTTGATGGATTTCAAGCAGGATTGTCGTGGATTATCGTGTTGAAAAAACGCGAAAATTTTAGGGCTGCGTTTGATAACTTTAACCCTGAAAAGGTTGCAAGATATGGTAAACGGCAAGTTAATCGGTTACTCAAAGATGCTGGCATCATTCGAAGCCAAGCCAAAATCAATGGCGCTATTGCAAACGCTAGGGCGTGGCTTGAAATTATGGATAACGGGAAGGGTTCTTTCGATACGTTTTTATGGAAACATGTCGATCACAAACCAATGTTAAACAAGTGGAAGACTGATTCTCAAATCCCCACCTCAACACCAATCAGCGAGGCAATGGCAAAAGACTTAAAGAAGCACAACTTCAAATTTGTCGGCCCAACAATTTGCTATGCCTTCATGCAAGCAATCGGCATGGTGAATGACCATGTTATAACTTGCCCACAATATAAAAAACTGCTTTCTTAAAAATACGTCCAAAGCGGAATGTCGGCAGTACTCACAGAGATGTTCGCTTTTGGAATACGTTGGGAAAGTTGTTTTTTAAGCGTAGGTAAATAACCCCTTTCGCTGTTTGTGTGCCCAGTTAACATTACCGCACATCCGCGTGCATTCGCGGCAACAACATTGTGATGTGTCATTTCGCCAGTAATAAACACATCGCATCCATCGTCTATTGCAAGTGAACAAACTGATCCACCTGCCCCAGCACACAAACCAACTGTTTGTACCTTTGAGCGATCATCTTTTCCTGCAGCGGGGGCGACACGAACATATCCAATACCAAGGTGCTTCTTGAGTTTTCTGGCAAGTTCGTCAATTTGCAAAGATTGATCTAGGTGAACTCTCCTTCCAACTCCCATTTCTCTTCGGGGTCGTTCTCCAAGTTCATGTACTTCAAGTGCTGGTTCTTCATAAGGATGAAATTGTCTTATTGCTTGAATTGCAAGTGAAAGTGAGTCCCTTGAAACGACCATTTCAAATTTGCATTCAGCAACTTCTTGCAAAACTCCTGCTTCACCGTGAGTAGGGTTAGATCCATCACCACCAACGAAAGTTCCTATACCAGAAGTTGCAAAAGAACATTGCTCATAATTTCCGATTCGACCACACCCGACACTCGATAATGCGAGACGCAATTCCTCTACTTTATCTTCGGGACAAAATGTAATGAGTTTGCATTCTTCATCTGGAGGCAAGTTGCCAAATGGTCTTAGTGCTCTAACGTCACCCTTTCCAATTCCTTCAACGATCCAATCGTTTACGCCACCCTTCGCAACATCAAGTGATGTATGTGGTGAATATATTGCAATCTTATGTGCAATTGCATCAAGTACTACTCGTTCTTTGAAGGAACGGTCTGTTACAGATTTCAATGGATGAAAAATTGGTGGGTGGTAGGAAACAATTGAGTCTATTTTTGATTCAATTGCTTCTTTTAAAACCGCTTCGGTTAAATCAATTGTTAACAAAATATTGTTTGCTTCCCAGTCGGGGGTTCCAACAAGGAGCCCAACATTATCCCAATCGTTGGCGAGATATGTCGGTGCAAAGGATTCAAATGCTTTTATGAGTTCTTTTGTTTTCATAGGTGAATACGGGTAGAATACCATCGCACAACCATTAGAGGAACCATTATGAGACTCGGAAAAAACATGTTAGAAACCAGTAATCCCGCGCTAAGGAACCACAATGTCTGGGATGAGGGGCTAGCGGCTGGTGGCGTTGATACTGCATCTGTTGGTGGTGTGGTTAATAAGACAGGAATGCTGACTTCCGTTGCAATAGCGGGTGGAATGTTTGGCATTTGGCTTACACAAAATCAACCGGGGCTTGCTTGGCCACTGGCCATTGCGGGCATTATCGCCATCTTTGTAGTGTATTTCATGATTATGGCCAATCCGCTTCGTGCAAAACAAACCGCTTGGATTTACGCTTTGGTGCAAGGGGCATTTCTTGGAGTTCTCACTCATGCGCTAGATGGCGCGCTTGAACAAATGGGATATACCGCAATGGGCGGTCTCGCTTTGCAAGCGTTCGTTATTACTATCAGCGTTCTTATTTCAATGCTTGCTTTGTATTATTTTCGCATTTTGCAGCCCACCAAAAAGTTTGTTGCTACGGTAAGCGTACTCACTCTTGGTATTTTTGTTACATACATGATTTCATTCGTGATGTCTTTCTTTGGTGCTCAGATGCCGTTTCTTTCGATTGGATCTGCGATGGAAGGTGGCAACGCGGCCCTAATTGGCATAGGTCTAAATGTTTTGATTCTTGGGGTAGCTTCACTTTGGCTCATCATCGATTTTGGCATGATTGAAAAACAGGTTAAATCAGGCGCACCAAAACAAATGGAGTGGTTTTGTGCATTTATTTTGATGGTCACGCTTGTTTGGATTTATCTCGAAGCCGTGAAACTTTGCTTCCGATTAGCTGTTTTGTTTGGGAATCGTGACTAACGATCGCCGTTTGTTGCAATCGGAACTTCTTCTTCTATATCAATACCAAAACCATGCAACGCGGTGAGGTGTTTGGGGTGGTTTGTAAGTAGTTTAAGTTTTTTCAAACCTAAGTCGCGAATTATTTGTACGCCTGTGCCGTAATCGCGACGATCCATCGGCTGTTCAGAAACGGTAAGGTCTGGAACGTTGACATCTGATTCTGGTCGTTGAATTTTTTGCAGGCGGTCGATAAATTCGTCACCGTATTGTTCGGGCCGCATATAAATGAGCGCGCCGCGGCCTTCTTCAGAAATCATTCTCAACGAAGCCCTAAGCTCCTTGCCAGAAGGATGATCCGTAGCATCAAAAATATCGCCCAATAAATTACGTCGGTGTACTCGAACAAGCGTTGGTTCTTCGATTGGTTTTGCGCTGCCATATTCATCCATGTCTCCAACTCCGCCAACAGTCAGCGCAAGGTGAGGAACAGCATCAATAGCACTGTGATACGCAAATAAATTGAATGTGCCGTATGGGGTTTCAATTGGAGTGCCGCACGTTGGCTCAATTCGTTTAACCAAACTCTCACGGGCAAGGCGGTATTCAATAATTTGTTCAACGGAGCACATTTTGAAATTGTGTTCTTCACAAATTTTCTCAAGATCGGGCACACGGGCCATTTCACCATCTTCTTTAACAACCTCGATGATAACTGCGGATGGTTTTAACCCTGCAAGTTTACACAAATCAACTGAACCCTCGGTTTGACCTGTTCTTGCTAGCACACCACCGTTACGCGCGCGAAGAGGATTGATATGCCCCGGGCGGACGAAATCGTCTGGTCTAGAGTTTGGGTCAACTAGTAATTCAAGAGTTTTTACTCGGTCAGCCGCTGAAATCCCAGTTGAAACATTGTGACGCGGGTGCCCATCGACGCTAATCGTGAAAGGTGTACCACGAACACTCGTATTGTCCGAAACCTGTGGCCCAAGCTCCAGTCGGTCGCAATCATCACCAGTCATTGCAACGCAAAGATACCCACCACCGATTCGGGTAAAGAAGTTGATGAGTTCGGTGTTGATATGCTCGGTAGCAACGACAAAATCACCTTCGTTTTCACGATTTTCATCGTCAATAAGGACAACCACCTTGCCTTGCCGCAAATCTTCCAACACTTCTTCAATAGTCGCTAACGCCATCACCGTATTTTACATGGGGACAGTCCCCAGGGGACTGTCCCCATGAAATCTGCAATACAAATCTAATAAAAGCGAATTAGGCAAGTTTTTTTGGGGACAGTCCCCTGGGGACTGTCCCCAAAAACGCAGTAAAATAAAGTTATGAACAAGCATTTGAAATGGTTAATGGAAATTACTGATATTCCGACTGCTGCTGGACAAGAGTGGAGAGTGGTTGATTGGATTGAAGCGTGGGCTAAACGGCAGGGTGGCATCACGCTTAAAAAAGACAGGTTTGGGAATTTGCTTATTACGCAAACTCGAAAATCAACAAAAAAGCCAATCTATATAACTGCACATCTCGACCATCCAGCATTCGTCGTCCGCAAACAAATCGACGAACTGCACCTTGAGATGGAGTTTCGTGGAGGTGTCAACGACGCATACTTTGTTGGTGCAAGGGTTGAGGTCTTTGATAACGATGATAATGGCTACATTGGAACAATTCAATCACTTGATGCGAAGGCAAAACCATTTAAGCGGGTTGTTGTAAAACTTAAAAAGGGCGTTGCGGGTATTTTGCTCAAAGACGATGTTGCTCGATGGCATTTCAAACCGCCCGTTGTAAAAAACGGATTGCTCCACGCACCTGCTTGTGATGATCTTGCTGGCGTCGCGGCGGCACTTTGCGCGTTAGACAATATTAAAAAACTTCCTGCACTTGGAAATGTTGGTGTTCTCTTAACTCGTGCAGAAGAAATAGGGTTCGTTGGGGCAATTGCCGCTGCTAAACATCGCTCAGTTCCAAAATCTTCACGGTTACTCTGCCTTGAAACATCAAGAAGTTTTCCAGAATCACCGATTGGCGACGGCCCAATTCTTCGTGTAGGTGATAAAACAAGCGTGTTTGGTCCTGAACTTACGAACGCTGCTACTGAAATCATGAACGCACAAAAGAATTTTTCGTGGCAACGAAAACTTATGCCTGGTGGAACGTGCGAGTCCACTGCTTTCTGCGATTTTGGTTACCTTTCAACCTGTTTATGTTTAGCACTGGGCAACTACCACAACATGAAAGATATCGATGGTGTTTTACAAAAAAACAAACCCGCGAAAATCGCTCCTGAAGTAATATCAGTAAACGATTTTCACAGGCTTGTCGACATGTTAAAAATTATCTGTCGCGATTTAGATAAACCAAGAAAAGCCACGTTGCGTCGAGCATTAGATGCACGGCTTAAGTGGCATAAAAAACTCCTTAGTTAGAAAGAACAAGTTCTACCATAAGTTCTGCTGCCGCTTCGTCGTCACCTTCATCTTGTAATGCTTGAATTGCAACAATAAGTGCTGCGTTTCTAGAGGGTGATCCAGATTCAGCATCTTCTATAATTGCGGTCAGCGAATCCATCTGCAGTTCGCCATCAAGAGTATCGCGAATCATGTGAATTCCCATCAAAGCAACCGATTGACCATCTTCTAGGTGAGCAGAGACCTCCCCTAGCATGCCAAGCTCTTGTATAAACTGAACTACTTCTGGAGCCTCTCGTTCGCCGTGATGTGGACTCCATTCGCCATGCTTTTCGTGTTGGTTAGGTTGTTGGCTACGAATGTCACAGTGGTTACCATGTTCACCACCGTGACCGCGCATCATCTGCATCATGTGCTCTCGCATTTCTGGGGGAGATCCGCCATGATCACCATGTTCGCCACCGTGACCGCGCATC
>JACNLO010000044.1:43388-69792 GCA_014381555.1 Planctomycetota bacterium
CACCATGTTCGCCACCGTGACCGCGCATCATCTGCATCATGTGCTCTCGCATTTCTGGGGGAGATCCGCCATGATCACCATGTTCGCCACCGTGACCGCGCATCATCTGCATCATGTGCTCTCGCATTTCCGGTGGAGGTCCGCCATGCTCACCGTTCATACCCGGTCCACTCATCGTTTTCATAATGTGCTTCGGACCACCTTCTTCATCTGCGAATGCCATAACAGCGATACTCATTTCGCCATCAATATTGTTGAGGTCCATGCCACCTAAAATTTCCGAAAGTTCTATAACTTGTTCTTTTCCATTTACCATGACAACAATTTCACCGCCTTCAACCTCTACCTCAACTTCCATTTCGGCCAGTTGCGCAGTTGAGTCAGTTGAGTCAGTTGTGGCAACAGTTGCTTTTTTCGTTTTGTTGCAACCAACAAGACCACCAACAATACTGATTGTTGAAAGAAAGGCAAGGGTTGTTATTACGTGTTTCATGCTCGTCTCCTTTTATATTTGAGCGTCAAGGCAAGATAACGCAAAAAGTATGGGTTAATTGCATTGTTAGTCTGAAGATCTAGAAAACTCTATAGAAAGCCGCTCGATCTGGGTTTCTGTCGCTTTTTGTGTCTTAAAAACAAGATTTTGAGTCTCAAGCACTTCGCCAACCTTTGGAACATGCCCAAGATTAGCAAGTACAAAGCCTGCAATTGTGTCGTATTCCTCATCCTCTGGCAATTCAATGCCAAGTTCATCATTCAAATCATCAAGGTTATACCGACCATCGACTTCAACAAGCGATTTATTTACACGGACCATTGCTGGTTCGTCTGCTTCAGCGTCATCGTGCTCATCTCTGATCTCACCAACAATTTCTTCAAGCACATCTTCAATAGTTACAAGTCCAGCTGTTCCGCCATATTCATCGATGACAACTGCCATGTGAACTTCACTTGTTTGAAAGTCAGCGAGTAATTCCTGCACTGGCTTAGTGTCTGGCACAACGATTGGTTTGCGTAATATGTTTTTTAATTCAAAACCGTTAGCTTCTGAACCTAAAAATCCGACTAAATCTTTTACGTACAAGATGCCAATTATCTGGTCAAGATTCTCTTCAAAAATTGGAATGCGAGAGCGACCCGATTCCAAAACAAACTTGCGTATTTCTGAAATATCGTTCGTTAGTTCAACGCCTTCAATGTCAGTTCTAGGTGTCATTATTTCGCCAACATCGGTATCGCGTAAATCAACAACATTCTCTAACATTTCTGCAGATTCTGCAGGAATACCGCCCTCGCGTTGTGAGTGTTCAATCGAACGAAGCAATTGTTCTTCTACTGGATTTAAACCATCATTTTGTTTTAGGTTTGCCCCAGTTAAACGGCGAACAATTTCGTTTACGCCTTCAATCCACCACCTAATAAGTGGGTTAAGCAACGAGGCGAATCTAATAACAAGCCAACTTCGAGTCACAGAACCAATCGGAACCGATTGTGCAATAGATCCCGAAATCACAGATGCGAATACCCAAACCAAAAACCAACCAATTGCAGAGCCAAAGAAAAACGCGCTTAATGTTATTGGCTCAGAGCCAAACATTAGAACAAAACTAGAAATAATAGGAAGAAACATGAATCCCTTCATAAACGAAATCGATTGCAATGCGGATTCGTATTGGGCTTCGATCCAAATGCCTTGTTGTGGTTTACCTCTTAATTCTAGTTCGTGGCGCAAAACAATTGGTGTAGACATAGTCATAGCGCGTTCAACTATTGCGAACCAGGTGCACATAAAAATCGCGACAACTACTATTATCCAAAGAACTCCGATCATTTTTTATTGCTCCAAACGGGACCTACACCAATTGAAGAAAGAATTTTGTCTTCTTCAAAGTGCATCTGTTTGTGGGATTTTTCGTCGTGATCATCAAAACCACAACAGTGCAAAATACCGTGCACAATATAAAGAAGTAATTCGTTTTCAACTGCGTGACCCCTAGATGCCACCTCTCGTTCCGCAACATCAATACATACGGCAATGTCAGCGTACACAGAATCTTCTGTACTTCCGTGGTCAAAAGTTAGAACGTCGGTTGTTCCACAAACACCAGAATGTTTATCGTGTAGTTCAGACATAGACGAATCATCTACAACTCGAACCGCAACTTCTGACTGTTCTTTGTGTAAAAAATACAACGCAGCAATTGTATGTTCTTCAAGCCAGTTGTAGTTGATGTCCGCATCACCTTGAACGGTGATGTTTGTCGGCGGAGGTTGGTCAGGTTGTTCTTTAGACTCTTCCATTTCTATACGCAATATACAGGCAATACACATTAAAACAAGTTTATACTACAGAATTAGTGTTTTCTGGTGCTCTAGAGGTTCCTGAAACCAAAGACGGCTTACAACGAGCCTCAAACTCTGCTCGGTATTTATTCACAATTGTCCGAACTGCCCAGTTGTTTCCATCCGATAGACCGCAAATTGTTGTACCTGGAATAATTCCCATTGAGCTTGCAACTTCCAAAAGTTGATCAAGGTCTTTCATTGAACCCTCACCAGATTCGATTCGGCAAAGCAACTTATATATCCAGTCAGCACCTTCGCGACACGGGGTGCACTGACCACAAGATTCGTTTTTATAAAACCTTGCAATATTCCTAGCAACTGCGACCATGTCGGTGTCTTCGTCGAAGATGGTTGGGCATGCTGTTCCTAGACCCATGACGTCATACTTAGGACCAATATCAAAATCCATTACGGCATCAAATTGGTCTGGTCCAAGAACGCCCATACTTACACCACCAGCAATAGCACCCTTAAACTCGCGCCCGTTTTTCATTCCACCTGCATAATCATTCACAAGAGATCGAAGTGTAATTCCAAGTGGAACTTCGAAGACGTCTGGGTTATTCACGTGTCCAGAAACACCCATTAGTTTTAATCCGTAACTTGCTGGTCCGCCAATTGATGATTCGCACCCAAACGATTTCCACCAGTCTGCGCCCTTTTCTACGATTAAAGGAACCGCTGCAAGTGTTTCAACATTATTGATAATTGTTGGTCTTCCAAACAAACCGCTTACTGCGGGAAATGGTGGCTTAATTCTTGGCCACCCACGTTTTCCTTCGACAGCTTCGAGCAGCGCTGTTTCTTCACCACAAATGTATGCTCCAGCTCCTCGGTGTAACGTACATTCAACAGAAAAATCTGTAGCGCCATTCATTAAACCCTGCGAACCGAAGATTCCGTTTTCATATGCTTCGTCAATTGCGTTTTGAACAATCTTTGCTTGAGTTTCCCATTCTCCACGCATAAAAAAGTAGGCCTTGTCGAGTTTGCAGGCATAACACGCTATTGCAATCCCCTCAATAACTGAGTGTGGATCAAAGTCTACAAGCAAGCGGTCTTTGAATGTTCCGGGCTCCGCCTCATCACAGTTGACGCACAAATAACGTGATTCACCATCGGGATCTGGTAAAAAAGTCCACTTCACACCGCAAGGGAAACCAGCTCCGCCGCGACCGCGAAGTTCGGCTGATTTAACAATTTCAACAACTTCTTCTGGTCTCTTCAACAGGGATTGTTTCAACGTTTGATATCCACCTGCTGAAACATAATCATTGAACGAAAGTGTTTTGCGTTCTTCGCGTTTACGCGGAATATTTCTTGTGAGAAAACGGTCAGTCACTTTTTGTGTCCTCTTGTTTGATTTCTATCTCATCAATTGTTGTTCGACGTAGCGTTACATTGCCATCAGTTTTCTCTTCAATGGTTCTGTTCACTTCCTGTGAGTTAGTGTCTGATTTTACTGCACGAACAATATGCCCGACAAATTCGCCAAGGCAACGCATCAAAGGTTTTTTGTGTTCAGCAGACATCATTTTTCTTCGCTACAAGTACTCAAAATTTCATCTACTTTAGAAATTGTAAGTTTGTTGTATTGTTTTCCGTTTACTAAAGCGCATGGTGCGTTATCACAAGAACCGATACATTCCATTCCAAGCAACGAAAACTTTCCGTCTTCTGTTGTTTCGTGCACATCAATTCCAAGTTTTTGTTTTAAGTGGTCGATTACCGCTTGGTGACCACAAACTTCACATGCGATTGATTGGCAAATGCCAAAAATATATTTACCCACTGGTTCACTGTGGTAATCTTCATAGAAAGAAACTACATCTGCAACTTGGGCTGGCGTAATATCGAGAACCCTTGAAATCTCAACCATTGCTTGCCATGAGATGTACCCGTATTCATGTTGAACTTCGTGAAGGGTTGTCATCAGCGCGCCTTGACCAGTTGCATATCGAGGCATAATGTCTTTGGTGATTTTTTCCATCAACACTGGTGTTAGATACGGTTCTTCTCTTGATTCAATGGTTAACGATGCAGATTGTTTTGGTGTCCAAGCCATGTTTTTCCTTATCGATCCAATTCTGCTGCGATGATGTTGAGGGATCCAAGAATCGCAACAAGGTCAGCAAGTTGGTGACCTTCAAGCATTTTTGCAAATGTTTGGAAGTTAATAAATGAGCACGGTCTTGGTGCCACTCTCCAAGCACAGGGTCCGCCATCTGAAACCACGAAAAATCCATACTCACCGTTTGGCCCTTCGATTGCTCTGTAGCATTCGCCAACAGGTGATTCCCAGCCTCGGTTTGGCATAACCAGCTCGAACTGTTGGATTGTGCCTTGAATAGAGTTGTACACCTGATCTTTTGATGGCATGTGAATGCCACCACTTGGTAAAACGTTTAGTGGCCCTGTTGGAATGTTGTCAATCAACTGCCTAATAATGTGGCAGGATTGTTTAATTTCTTCAAGTCGAACGTGATACCTTGCAAGGCAGTCGCCTGTTGTTGCAATTGGAACATCAAATTTGACTGGTTCTGAACCTTGGCCATCCCAATTATCTTCAAAACAAAGGAACGGATCATCCTTTCGCAAATCGCGAGTGACTCCAGACGCTCTTGCAAGTGGTCCTGTTAACGACCATGCAGTTGCTTCCTCTTTCGAAATTGCCCCAACACCTTCAACGCGGTCAACAAAAATTCTATTGGTATTTAGAAGTGTTTCAATATCACCAATTGCTTTTGGCATGCGTACATCAATAAAATTATGCACCATTTTTTGGAATGTTTTCTCGCAAGGCAATTCATTTTTCAAACCTCCCACACGGGTATAGTCTGGGTGGAACCTTTGTCCAGAAACAAAATCCATAATGTCATAGACATGTTCACGCTCGTTAAATCCATATAGGAAACCTGTAAACGCACCAAGATCAAGTGCCGCAGCGCCCACGCAGAGTAGGTGGTTTTGAATTCGACCAAGTTCACAAAGAATTGTTCGCAGCACTTTGCATCTTGGTGTTAAATCAATATCAAGTAATTTTTCTACTGCATGATGCCAAGCGATGTCATTTACAATCGGGCTTACGTAATCCATCCGGCTTGCGGTACAAACGTACTGGTTAAAGTTATGGTGTTCACCGAGTTTTTCAAAACCGCTGTGGAGATATCCAATATGTGGTGTTGCGTTTACAACACGTTCGCCATCAAGTTCAAGTACGAGGCGAAGGGTTGTGTGAGTAGCGGGGTGCTGTGGACCAAAGTTAAGAATCCATCGATCGTCGCTCTCAACTCGTCCTTGAAGTTCATCAAGCGTCTCGATATCTAAATCGTACGCTTCTTCCATAGGTGTAAGTGTGTATGGCATTGGAACCGAACATTATAGTGCACCATCCACCAATTAAGGGGCTATTAATGGGGACAGTCCCCAGGGGACTGTCCCCACAAAATCGGCGATAGGGTTCAGTAAACCATGAAAATGAGCGAATTGATTGGGGACTGTCCCCAGGGGACTGTCCCCAATCAAACACGAAAAATTGCTCCCATTTTTTTGCCCATAAGGACACTTGCACCAATAAGTGTAACTGCCAAGAGTGCCATTCCCCAAACACCCATTGCACTTGCGATGTACGGGCCATCTCCAAGCCGTTCAAAGAGGATATAAATTGCTTTTGTGATTGGATAATGAGACTCCCGCTGGGCCAAGATAAGCGAGTCGGAGACCTCCAACATCGCAAAACTAAAGGCAAGCAAACCACCAGCGATTAGGTTCGCCATGATTAGCGGAATAATAATTGTCCGAACAGCCCGAATTCTGCCAGCACCAAGATTCATTGCCGCTTCTTCTAATTCACCACTTGTCTGCTCAAGCCCTGCAACTGTTGACCGAACAATATATGGAAGACGGCGAACACCATAAGCAATTACAAGCAGCAGCATTGGGTTAGGGTTTGCTCCAAGCACATCAATAATACCCTCAAGTGGATCACCCTCACCAAATGGCCAACGCAAGGTCATCGCCACATATCCAAACGCCATGACGAGACCTGGAACCGCAAGTGGTAGCATTGAAAACGCGTCAAGTAAGTTGCGACCGCGAATTTTTGTTCGCACAATGATGTATCCAATCAGAATACCTATAAACAAGTCCATCACCACGGCGAGTGAGGAATACAACAAACTATTCCGAATAGAACCAACTGCAAGTTGGTGACTAAGTGCGCCTTCGAAATGGTCAAATGTCCAATGTGTTGGAAGCACCGATTTATACCACGAACCCTCCACAGCAAGTGATGTAAACAACACTGATATATGTGGCAAAATTGCAAGACCAATGACCGTCGCAAACACTGCCATTGCAAGCCACCCACGAAAGGTTGACAATTTTTCTGTGGATGATTGCACCGATGCCTTTGAATACATTGCGTATGCCTTGCCGCCAAACACCATCTTTCCAAGAAGATAAAACATGATAGCAGCGAACAACATGACCGCTGTAAGAGCGTATGGTTGTTGCGATGTGTTCATTTCCTTAATGCCGTTAAAGATTTGTACTGGTGTCACAGTTTGGTAATCAAACATAAGTGGCGTACCAAGTTCGGTAAACGACCAGATAAATACAATTGTTGCGCCAGCAAACAATCCTGGCCGAATCAATGGCAGTATTATTTGTCGGAAGCGCTGCCAAGAAGATGCGCCAAGATTTTCGGCAGCTTCTTCGAGTGCTGGATCGAGGTTCGCAAGTGATGCTGTTGCGTTCAAATATAAAATTGGGTAAAGGTGAAGGGCTTCAATAAACACAATTGCCCAAAATCCACCATTACCAATAAAATCGTAGCCCTCTGAAAACAAACCCATATCCACAAGCATGGTATTGATTGCGCCATATTTTCCAAGAAGGTGATGAAGCCCAATCGCGCCAACAAATGGTGGGAGGATAAGTGGCACCAAAACCATCGCAGAAAATACCCCTTTGAATGGGAAGGTATATCTTGCAGAAAGTGTCGCCAGTGGCAAGGCAATAATAATGCACAAAACGGTTGTTCCGACCGCAATTCCAACTGCGTTTAGAAACCCATCTCGCAGGACAGGATTTTGAAACACAGATGCAATGTGATGCAGCGTAAACCCACCGTTTTGACTCTCAAAACCACCTTGAACGGTGAGCCAAATTGGATACAGAAGGAATGCGGCGAAAAACGCAAACAAACCAATCATAATGACTTTGGGGGTTAAGGTCCTCCTTCGCATGCACGCAGTGTACCTGTGGTGGACTGTCCCTTGGGGACTGTCCCCACATAAACGTCCCTCGTTAGTTTTATTTAACGATTATGTCCTACTCTATGGGGGACTGTCCCCAGGGGACAGTCCCCTTTGAAACTAACTTATTCCCACATCGATGCTTTATCCAAACCTTTGCGTTTTAGAGAACTTCGCACTTTTTCTAGTGCCTCTGCATCCAGTTCATCTTTTGACCACCACTTTGAAGCCGTTGGCTTACCCCACCAGTTGGGCTCTGAAAGGAAGTGCAAATAATCACCGTACTTTCGCAGATAAGCGCTCGACCATTTCCAATCTGTAGGATTATTGACCATACTTGCTCGCAATGGGTTTTGATCCACATACATCCAAGTATTACCAAGTTGTCTTCCATCTCGAATCTCTTTTGAATAAAAGCGGTTTTGCCAAAGATGCCCAGTACGCTCATATCTATCATTAAAATACCTTGCATACATTCCGTTAACCCAGTGCATACAACGACTCACATTTTCTCGATCTAATGCTCGTATCAATAAATGATAATGGTTCGGCATCAGCACAAACGCAATAATATCGAGGGGATATTTTCTGTAAGATTTAACAAGGAGCCGAATGTACTCGTTGTAATCATAAGAATCTAAGAATGTAACCTGCTTTGCAACACCTCGATTCACCAAGTGGTAGTAACGATCGTTTTTTATGTTTCTCTTTTGTCTCGCCATGTGTTGCAACATAATGTCAAAATAACTAATTGAACACAAAATCTACTATTAACTTACAGATTGCTTTTTCTCGGTCGCAAGAGAAAGTGCATCGGCACGGCTTTTTGGTTGGGGACTGTCCCCCCGCGTTTTAACTGGAGACTGTCCCCAACAATTGCACTCTCACGAGTCAATAATGATGTATTTCCAATGATTTTATGGGGACTGTCCCCAGGGGACTGTCCCCAAAACTGTCTGTCCCCAAGACTGTCCCCAAAACTGTCCCCAAAACTACCAGTTTGAGATGAGCTCAATGATGTCGGTTACATTCACGGAGCCATCACCATTTAAGTCTTCTGGACATCCATCACAAGTTCCCCAAGCAACTATAAGCATCAATATGTCACTTACATCAACTACACCATCACCGTTTACATCACCCGGTACTCCAGTTTGCTCTGGGAACAACCATGCCACACTAAAAACTCGAGAAGACGATGATGTGTCAACTCGTTGAATTTCTAAAACATATTCTCCGGCAGCCAAATCCCGAATAAACAAATGTTCAACATTATCAACTGAACTTTCGCTAACCACGTTACCACTTCCGAACACTCCAAGCCCAGCATCACCGGTAATACTCATCAGTTTTCCGCCTTGTTGTTTCCACAACACCAAATCAAAGTCGGCCAGTGCGTAACTTCCAAAACCACTTGATGGACTTTGGTGCCACGTCAACAGAATCGAGACCTCGTCGGCGAGAGTACCAACATCAAATTTTATATACCGGCTCTGATTTCCTCCAAGCAACCATGTTTCCCATCCAGCATGAGGAGCGGGAACTAAATCGGTTGTACTTGTACTGGAATCATGTTGACCGCCAGCCATAATTTCCCACGATCTATCAACATTTACTGTTCCAACTCCAAACATTTCGTCAATTGGCTGTGTCGTTCGACCACGATCTGGACCTGATATTGCGGGGTTATTCGTCCAATCAGCAAGATGTTTTCCACCTGCTAACAAACACGCTTTCTTTGTCTCGGACAGTCCAGAAAAATAATTACCTGAAGTATTCGGATGTGTTTCTGCTGTTTCTGTAATGAGAGCTGTGGCCGCAGAAACTACTCCGGTTGCAGCGCTTGTTGTACTTTGTACGGCAACGATTAATGGCAATTGACAGCCACTTGAATCGTACCCACTTGGAATAACACCAGAGGTGTGGTCACCATTTTGCATTCCAACACTTACACCATTAAAGCCAAACGACATTAACGGAGAGTGTTCGCCGCTATTAGCAACACCAACAATCATCATGGCATCAGAACTTTCGACCACCCAATCAGCTCTGCGAACAGCTTCTTTATCAAGTGAATCACTGCCGAACGATCCAATCCAACTGTTATTAAAAATCGATACTCCGCCCGGTGGGGGGGATGGGTTGCTACCTGAGCCAACCCTTAAAAAATTACTTTGCACCCAACCACTTGCTGAATACAAATAGACGTTTGTAATCCCAGGCGCCAATCCCAAACCACCAGAACCATACACTCGCCTACCTATGTTTGTTGCATGTCCGGAAACTCCCGTCGACCCACTAACGTACGTAAACGATTTTCCAACAAAGTCTTCGTGTGTTGTATCTGGTCCGTAATTGCCACCATCATCTGCTTCAACTTGCGCAACTTCAACACCAGCTCCGGTTGGTTCGTTACCTGCACCAAGTCGGTCAATCAAATCGGTTAAACCGTGGTTCGTCGCAACACCACCTGCAAAAACAGATGTACACAACAATACACTTGCAACGATAGCACAGGTTTTTAGTGGTAATGACAGCATTCTTTTCTAAGGTTAAGAATACTCATAATCACCTTAAATTCAACTTCAAAAGTACGTTTGTGAATAAGTTGTTTGAATAATCTGAATATTTACTCTGATATGTCGCTTTTTATTGCCGTGAGCAACATTCTTTCTTTCACAACATCGCGATTTATTGGTACCCAGAACGAGCCAGATACTTGTTCCCACGGTTGCTCGGCCGGTAAAACTTCGGTTACTGACTCGTTTGATAGCGACCATGTTCCGCGCCGTATACCTTGCGTATACTTACGATCGACGTAAACCCAAACTCGCAATTCCATTTGTCCTGAATATGTTGTTAAATCTTGCTCGAGTCCAGATAAAAGGTCGGGACCAAGTAGGGTTTCATCCTGAATACTTGGAACCTGTAAAGATGTTATTGGAGTAAATTCAAATCGAGCGACGCGGCGTTGAAGTGCGAGTGTGTTTTCAAGACCCTGCCTTGCTGTCGATGCTTGTGGTTTCCATGGCTCAAGAAAACTCGCAGCGATTGATGGGTCGGTTGAAATAACTCCGCTTCGACGGTCAAGAAGAACTGGTTTCATTCCATTTGCGTCGGCCGCAGCAACCGCTGCATCGAACGCCGCGGAATATGTTTGCGAATCAAGCAGAATAACATCTGGTCCAGCTGTTTTAGAAGAACAACCACCAAGTATGTAAGTATTCGCAATCAATAATAAAAACAAAAACTTCACGATTTGCATTCTACACAAAAGAGAACATCCAAACGAAAGTTGGGATGTTCTCTTTGAAAAACGCACAAATCTTGTGCTATTATTTGTACATCCATCATCAACCCGCAAAGCATGGTGGCAATTAACAAAAGAACAACAAGCCGATGCGGATATGTATATTGATTTCATTTCTATCTCCTCAGATAATTGTGTGATGTGGTTCCTCGGGAATCATCAGAATGCGTAGCACAATCGCTACAACGCTGTTCCATCTTAGAGCCACCACAGTATGTGCGTCAAAGCACTAAAAAAGCGGAAATTTAAAAAAGGCACTCGCATACTTGAATTATTCCGAGCAATGGTACAATTGGCAATCTATGGCGTGGAATGGACGACATTTTTTAAGCTTGGACGATTTGAGTCGCGATGACATGCTTGGGCTCATGCAACGGGCATCACACTTCTTAGATGCGGGGGATCGGTATGAGCCAGATGAACCCCTTTCTGGAAAAATTATCGCCAACCTCTTTATGGAAAACTCGACGCGAACTCGTTGCAGTTTTACCGTTGCAACCAAACGACTCGGAGGCGATTACGTCGACTTGCTCGGTGCAACATCAAGCGCATCAAAAGGTGAAACACTTGTTGACACTGCACTGAACTTAGAAGCAATGGGCGTTGCAGGAATCGTTGTGCGTTGTTCCGAAGAAAATGGTCCTCAAGAAGTTGCTGTTAATGTTGGAGTACCTGTTATCAACGCTGGCTCTGGCACAACCTCGCACCCAACTCAAGCACTGCTTGATGCCGTAACTTTAACTCGGTACTTCGGGTCCGACGACCTTTCAGGGCAACACATTGCAATCGTTGGTGACATCGCTCACAGCAGAGTCGCCCGTTCAAACGTCGTCGGTTTAACGAAACTTGGAGCAAAGGTTACATTTGTTGGTCCCGATGAATTGTTACCCAATGATGCAAATTGTGATACTTCGAGTGAGTTCGACAGTGTACTTTCGGATGTTTCTGGGGTCATGATGCTTCGTGTGCAGTTTGAGCGTGGTGCAACCACTAGCGAAGATTACCGAGAAAGATTTGGGTTAACAGAAGAACGATTTGCCAACTTCCGCGGGGCGGTTATGCATCCTGGTCCGATCAATCGTGGCTTAGAAATTGATGACAGCGTTGCAAACATTGAAAGTTCGCCGCACAATTTAATTCTTTCGCAAGTGACAAGCGGTGTTGCAACTCGCATGGCAATCCTTGAAAACCTAATCGGATAAGAAGAGAAGAAGAAAAAATGGAATTCAAAACAATAATTGAACCCTTTCGTATTCGTCAGGTGCAACCGATTCGCTCGACTACCCGCGATGAAAGAATCACCGCTCTTGAAAAAGCGGGAAATAACGTGTTTCTTCTCAAAGCAGAAAATGTGTTGATTGATTTGTTAACCGATTCTGGTACAGGCGCAATGTCAAATGAGCAGTGGGCGGGAATGATGCGAAGCGATGAAAGTTACGCAGGCGCTGAATCATATTACCGTTTTGAATCAGCAGTCAAAGACATTACTGGTTTTAAGCACATCATTCCTACGCACCAAGGGCGTGCAGCCGAACGTATTTTGTTTGGCGCTGCAGTCGAAGAAGGTCAAGTCGTTCCAAACAACACGCACTTTGACACAACCCGCGCGAATATAGAAGTGCGCGGCGCAACCGCCGTTGACATTCCAACCCCAGGAAGTGCAGATACGCAAAGTATTTCGCCATTCAAAGGCAACATGGACATCGATGAGTTGAAATCGATTCTTGACCAATGGGCTGACAAGGTCCCAATGGTCATGATGACGATTACCAATAACTCAAATGGTGGGCAACCAGTTAGTTTGGGGAACATCCGAGAAGCAAGTGAACTTTGTAAAGAACGCGGCGTTCCGTTTTTTATTGACGCGTGTAGGTTTGCTGAAAATTCTTGGTTTATTAAATTGCGGGAAGAAGGCAATGAAAACAGAACGCCAATTGACATTGCTCGTGAAATTTTCTCGCTCGCAGACGGCGCAACAATGAGTGCAAAGAAAGACGGCATGGCAAACATGGGAGGCTTTCTTGCATTGAACGATGATGCGCTTGCAGAGCAGTGTCGATCGATGTTAATTTTGACCGAGGGTTTTCCGACGTATGGTGGCCTTGCTGGGTATGACCTTGAGACCGTTGCAACTGGCTTGTACGAAGCACTGCGTGAAGATTACTTGGCGTATCGAATTAGAACGGTTGCGTATGTTGGTGAACAACTAACCAATATGGGGATACCGATTCTTCAACCACCTGGAGGTCACGCCATTTATCTTGATGCAAAAACGTGGTTATCGCATATTCCACAAGAACAATATCCTGGGTGGGCGCTAGCGAATGTGTTGTACCAAGAAGGAGGTATTCGCGCGAGTGAAATCGGCAGTGTGATGTTTGGCCAGCAGCCCGATGGAAGCGAAAAGTTAGCGGACAAGGAACTCGTTCGACTTGCGTTCCCGCGGCGCGTCTACACTCAGAGCCACATTGATTACGTGGTCGAGGTTCTTGAGTACATCAATACAATCAAAGATACCATTAAGGGTGTTCGAATTACAAAACAACCCGCCGCACTTCGTCACTTCACCGCTGAATTTGAAACAGTAATGTAACTACACCTCAGACAACGGCATGTCCGTGTCTACTGTGTTGGTGTTTTTTGGCAATTCAACATCAAGCATGCCAGCAACTCCGGCATCCGCCATGCGTCTTCGAACGGTTGCCGCATTAAATATAGTTGACTCCATATCATCAACAAGCGCTTGCAGGTTCATTGCAATTTGACCTTCGGGCTGGGAATCTCCAATCGGGTGAATTGCTTGTTCAAACAGTTGCAACTTGTTGTCGTAGTTTTCAAACGTGCCTGATTTTTCTGCCCAAGTCGCTCCAGGAAGAAATACGTCTGCTCGCTGTGTTAACTTGTTTGCAAGTGTGTCAATTAAAATAAGCGTTTGATTGTCGGCAATTTCGGGGGCTGGGGTGTCCCACGCTTCTGGATAATTTCCAGTGACAACAATTGTGTCTGCATTGCTCACTTGTTTTTTCCACGCTTCGTAGTCAAGTGCGTTTCCAAGCGCACGTTGAACACCGCGGGCGTTCGGTGCTTTTTCACTGCGAATAGTAAATCCGCTTTTAAATGTCTTGTCTTCACCATGAACTGAAACTGGGCCAACACCAATGATTGCGTCTTTATCTATTGAACGAACAAGGTTTCCAAGTAGCCAGGCGTCTTCGCAACTAATCATCGGACTTACAAGCAGGGCTATTTTTTCTGCTTGTTGAAGTTTGTCCGCTGCGAGAAGTTCGGCATCTTCGTCCATCTCTGTTATGCGTGTTTCGTCGTGGACAAATTTCCAACCGTAGCGAACCTCGTCGGTAATCCAGAACATGTTTACATCCCAGTTTGTTCTTGGCTTTACTCGGTAAACTTGATTGTTGTTGTGTTCGATATTGATGTTATCGCCGCTTGAAGTAAGTGGGTCGATAGACGGCGCCTTGCTTAAAAACCAAACACGTTGTTGAAACATAAAGTCCTTGTCGAGCATTGCGCCAACTGGGCAAATGTCAACAACATTTCCGCTTAGTTCGTTGTTAATGCCTTCGCCAGGAAAAACGTCGATACATTCTTTCGCGCCGCGCCCGTCAATGTAAAGTTCGCTTGTTCCAGTAATTTCGTTCGTGAACCGAACGCAACGAGTGCACATAATGCATCGATCCCCATACAGCATGACATGATCACCGATGTCTTTTTTAGACTGTGTTATTTTTTCAGTGTCGCACCTTCGTTCGCCTCGTCCATATTCATATGCGTAGTCTTGCAGCGTGCATTCCCCCGCCTGATCGCACGTTGGGCAATCAATAGGGTGATGATTCAATAACATTTCCATCACTGCTTTTTGATTCGCGGTTGCTTTTGGCGATGATGTGTAAACAACTTGTCCTTCGCCAGCTGTTGTTTGGCAAGTTGGCAACAGTTTGGGCATTGGTTCAAGTTTATTATCGTTTCGGGGGTTTGGTGCCCAAACCTCCGCAAGGCAAATTCGGCAACTTGCTACAACACTCAACGATGGGTGATAGCAATAGTGCGGAATATCTTTTCCGTTGTTAAATGCAACTTCAAGGATTGTTTGACCTTGTTCAAAATCCATCAGTTTTCCATCTATTGTAATCGTAGGCATAAGACGCATATTGTAGAGAGTTGGGTTTACTCTGGGAGGAGTGTTTGACAAGTAAGAACAATTGCTCCATCTTCGAATTCAATTGATAGAATCTCAACCTCACGGTCATCCATAAGTGGTGCTATTGCCTCCATCCCAAACGTGTTTTGTTCTAATTCAGGTAACACGTTTTCTAAAACTGAAACAGGAATGGGTATTTTCCCAAGGCGAATTGCTTCTGGCTTCGTAAAAAATTTACCGTTTTGAATCCAAACTTTCAATAAAATGGCGATTGGTCGAGGATCGCTCTCATCTATCTCAATCATCGCAGCAAGCCAAATGCCCTCAATGGTAGTGTGTGTTTGGGGGTTATGAACTTCAGGTGGTAGTTCCATTTCTTGATCGTGAGTTAGCCAACCATCTAATCTTGTTGCTAACCAAGCGTTCATTATTTCATCTGTAATTCGTATTTTCCAGACTTCGATTTGAGGTCTGATTTTATGAAACTCTTCATTCAATCTATATTCCGCACGTTCTGCTAAATCTGATAACTCTTGAGATTGAGCATTTGTGGGTACATACCATGATTGTGGCTGCCAACTAAGCCATGAAGCAACTCCAACTATAGATACAATCACCGCAGTGCCACATATCAGAATGACGATGGGTTTTTTCACTTCTCTTACCCTATCGTTTTGCCATGCCCTGTAGTACGAATAAAAGTAAACAGTTCAGCAAAATAAACAAAAATCCTGCAATCGGAAACATTCTTGAGAGCATGAGTTCTGGCGGAAGAGCAATCAGTGTAATAAGCAAACCGCCACCAAGAACACCCGCAGCGTACCCAGCCTGACCTGCCGCTTGCAGTGAACTAAACACTAGGGTTGATGCATCTTGACGAACCGCAATAGAAAAAGCTGATGGCATAAGACCTGAAGCCCCAACTCCATACACAAGTAGGCACGGCACTAGGATTATTTCTGGAGGTAACCAATACATTAGACCAAGTGCAGCAAGTGATATGCCACACATCGAAGACGCAATAAGTCGAATTATGCCACCCCCATAATGATCCGCTAGAAAACCCGCAGGAGATGAAAAAGCCGCCAATGCTAAAAACATACCTGCCAAGGCGACACCAAGGGTCGCTTTGGTGATATTAAAACCAGAAGAGAGAAGAATTGGCAGCGATGTGGACACAAGTGCAGAAAGCCCGCGATCAAGTGAATATAGTGCTGATCCAACCCATTCTCGAGGAATAAGTGGGCAACTACGAGGCTCAGGAAGCGGAGAAGGCGGCAAGTTGTCGAGGGTTCGACGCGCAATCGAAGCAATTAGCGTAAGTATTGCCATTAAAAGTGCACCAGCCCAAAGTACATCTACCGCAGATTCACCGCCAATAGCACTGCCAATACCAGCACCTAGCGCCAAAGCGACCATCATTGTGGTAAACCCCCCGCCAATTCTCCCGGCATATCTCTGTGAAGTGCCCGCCTGAGCGATTAGCCGTAATGGAAT
The DNA here is from genome assembly GCA_014381555.1 of Planctomycetota bacterium. Lineage (GTDB taxonomy): Bacteria > Planctomycetota > Phycisphaerae > Phycisphaerales > SM1A02. Next base: position 59,956 of record JACNLO010000044.1, read on the forward strand.
GGACAACAAAAGCAAATCCGCCCCACCTTCTATGCACCTAAACGTTAAAAACTGCCACCACGATGTCGAAATCGCCATAAGAGCCATCAACGCGGTGGACAGCAATGCAGCTGCGATAAAGAGCGTTGAGGTAGAAAACCGCCGTTTTAAGAGTGTAAGCACACCTATTGCAGCAAGAGCTCCAAACAGGTTTATCGCCATAAAATAATGCGCATCACCCTCTGATACCCCAAACCTATCAACAGTCAGGTCGTGAAGCACCGGAACAACCATAGCGTCTGGAATAGCGGCTATTCCAAGAAGCAAACACCCGACAATTAACGGGTGTTTGCTGCGTTCTTGTGTTGTTTTGTCGCTATCTTTCACGTTCTTGCTTATTACACAGAGCCAAAGATGCTGGATAGTTTATTTTGTGGAGATGAGTTCGACGTCAAAGATTAGTGTTGCACCACCAGGAATCACGCCACCAGCGCCACGATCACCATACCCAAGGTCTGATGGAATGATGAGTTTACGCTTTCCGCCAACCTTCATCGAGCCAACACCTTCCGTCCAACCAGCAATAACTCCATTTAGTGGGAATTCTATGGTTTGGCCTCGATCAACACTGCTATCAAATTTAGTGCCGTCTGTGAGCCAACCGGTGTAGTGGACTTCGACTGTACTTGCAGCGCTCTCGGGGGTTACGCCATCACCTTCTGTGATGTCATACCACTGTAATCCACTGTCACTTGTTGAAATTTCGCCGGTTACTGTGTCGCCTGGTAATTCTTCCATTGGGGGTACCTTTGCATAAGGGGAAACGGGATTGATGTCGATCAATTCAACATCGAAAATAAGTGTTGAGTTTGGTGGAATTGTTCTTCCGCCACGTGACCCGTATCCTAAATCAGAAGGAATACGAAGTTTAAATTTATCGCCTATGTTCATACAACCAACCCCTTCTGTCCATCCAGGGATTACCCTGTTTAAGGCGAAGGTTATTGGCTCACCACGGTCCACACTGCTATCAAACTTTGTGCCATCTTCAAGCCAGCCGGTGTAGTGCACCTTCACCTTGTCGGTTTGGATTGGATTCTCTTCACCACAATCTCCATCTTTGATAACCCAGAACTCTAATCCAGAATCTGTTTTTTCAGGTTCCCCAAAAACCTCGTCACCAGGCACATCAACTGGTTGCGCCACCCCAAGACCAAGAGATTCTAAAAACGCATCCATGGATGGTTCACGTCCAAGATAGTCAGTAACCAAATCTAAACTATCTTCTGTTCCACCTTTTGACAAAATCTTGTCGCGATAATACTCACCAGCTTCGGGGTTCAACATCCCCAATTCTTTAAAGCGCTGAAACATGTCTTGAGCGTACACAAGCGACCATAAATATCCATAGTAGCCCGCCTGGTATCCCGTCAAATGTCCAAAACTTCCTTGGAAATACGAACCAGGAGTATGAGGGTACATTCTTGTCATGTCGTGGATGTCGTACCCAACCTGAGTAGTATCAACAATACCATCCTCGTCGGTGTGGTACGCTTGATCAACCATTCCCAAGAAAATCTGTCCCTCGGTTTTAATACCACTTTGTAAATTCTTCGCTGCAATCATGCCTTCGATAAGTTCGGTTGGCATTGGTTCGCCTGTTTCGTAATGGTTTGCAAACAACGACAGGGTTTCGGTGGTCCACACCCATTCTTCAAACATTTGAGAAGGTGCTTCAACAAAATCTCGCTCAACACTCGTGCCCGCAAAACCGGCCATTTCTGCTTCACTCAAAATGGTGTGAAGACAGTGCCCAAATTCATGAAAGAAGGTTTCTGCTTCATCGTGTGTCATCAGTGATGGCTTATCTGCAGTGGGTTTTGTAAAATTGCACACAAGCGCAGCAACCGGCAGTTGCTCTGTTCCGTCTTCCCAAACCTTGTGTTGCACCAATCCCCATTGCGCCGCGTGTGAATATTTGTTGTCACGAGGATGCAGGTCAATATAAAATTCGCCAAGTTGTTTACCTGTGTTAATATCCCATACCTCAAATAAACGAACATCTTCGTGCCAAAGCGGTGTCCCACGTTCATCTGCTTTTTCTGTCACCTCTCGATATTCAATGCCATATAGGTTTTGAGTTATCTCAAACAAACCACCCATTACATTTTGGAGTGGCAGATATTCTTGCACCTTTTGGGAATCAACTGAATATTTATTGTTCTTTATCTTTTCATAGTAGTAACTAAAGTCGTAAGGATAAAATTCTGCGGTGGGATCACCAAGATCTTCGCGTTTTGCTGCAACAAGTTCCGCCCAGTCTTTTTCTGCTTTTTTGCGAACAACGGGGCGTAATTTTTTGTAAAAATCTGCAACCGTTTTTGCGTTTTTAGACATTTTGGTTTCTGTTTCAAAGTCAGCTGTTGTTTCATAGCCAAGCAGGTCCGAAGCCTCGTCACGCAATTTAATAATGACTTCAAGATTCTTAACATTTTCTAAACCTGCTCGTTTTGAATACGCAAATCGAACCGCTTTTCTGGTTTCAGGAACCGAACAGTAATCCATAATCGGACCGAACGTTGGGTAATCAAGAGTGACCTGATAATTCCCGTCTACAACATCTATTCCGTCAATTACATCTTGTGGAACACCCGCCAAAGCACCAAGTAGAATTGGAACTATTGTTTTGTCTTCCCGGATGTTCGTGTCGAATTCTATTTCCAACTTACCAAGTTCTTTCTTAATCCTTTTTAATTGTTCCCGATCTTCTGGCGAAAGCATCATGCCACTTCGTTTGTAGTCTCGCATTGTGTGCTCAAGCATGCGTGCCTGCTCACCAGAAAGTTTTGGATTTGTGTCGGCATATGCTTTTACCGCGTTGTACAACTCTTCGTTTGTTCCAAAATCAACCGCCCAGTCTGACCACATCTGGGACGCACCCTGAGATGCCTCTCGAATTGATGCATCAGTGTGCACGTACGCCATAAACCCTTCCATGTTAGAGTTATTATCTAGCCGAGCCATCATGTCATCGAGAGCACCAATTGTGTTTTCGAATGTTCTTTGGTTATCTGGAATTGCAATAATTGTTGCAATTTCAATATCAGCGTTTGCAAACGCCTTCTCAACTTTCGTTGTTAACTCTTCTGGGGTTTGTGGTATTGGCCTATCTGCAAAAAGTGTGGTTGTAAGTACCAGTGAGAGGGTTGTTAAATGTAGTTTCATGTTTGGTTCCTTCTATTTGGGACCATATAGTGTATAACGAAACAGGACTCATAACATTTGTTACGAGCCCTGTGTTTTGTGGTGTGTATTCGTATTACGCGACTGCTTCTGCCATCGATTCTGCTTTGGCTTTAGCGTCTTCAAGAGTCCCAACATACATAAATGCTGATTCTGGAAGATCGTCGCCTTCGCCATCACACAATCGTTCGAACGAGTCTACGGTTTCTTCAAGAGATGAATTCACGCCTGGAAAACCGGTAAATTGTTCAGCAACATGGAATGGCTGACTGAGGAATCGTTCTATTCTTCGAGCTCTTGCAACTGTTAGTTTGTCGTCTTCAGATAATTCATCAACACCGAGAATTGCGATGATGTCTTGCAAATCTGCATATCGTTGAAGGATTGTTTGCACGCGACGTGAGACGTCGTAGTGGTGTTGCCCAACAACTTGCGGGTCAAGAATACGTGAGGAGGATGCAAGCGGGTCAATCGCTGGGTAAATACCTTTTTCAGCTATTTTTCGTTCAAGAACAACAAACGCATCCAAGTGGGCGAAGGTTGTCGCAGGGGCGGGGTCAGTCAAGTCATCGGCGGGTACATAAATCGCTTGCACAGATGTAATCGCGCCCTTGCTCGTTGAGGTAATGCGTTCTTGCAATTCACCCATTTCTGTTGAAAGGGTTGGTTGGTACCCAACTGCAGATGGCATTCGACCAAGAAGCGCGGATACTTCAGAACCCGCCTGCGTAAAGCGGAACACATTGTCTACAAAGAGGAGTGTTTCTTTACCTGATTCGTCACGGAAATTTTCTGCCATCGTTAGTGCTGAAAGCGCGACTCGCAGACGTGCACCCGGTGGTTCATTCATCTGACCGAAGACCATTGCAACTTTGTCAAGAACAGAAACTGTATCGCCATGGTCATTAGTAAATTGCGCTTCTTGCATTTCAAGCCAAAGGTCATTCCCTTCGCGAGTTCGTTCGCCTACGCCCGCAAATACTGAGTAACCATCAAAGTCACGAGCAACTCGAGCAATCATTTCCTGAATAATAACTGTCTTGCCAACGCCGGCTCCACCAAACAAACCAATCTTGCCGCCACGAACGAACGGACAAAGAAGGTCAACAACTTTAATACCAGTCTCGAGAATCTCAGAGTTTGGGTTGAGTTCAGAAATTTGTGGGGGTGTAGCGTGAATTGGCATTCGTTTTTCGTAAGGAACATCCCCGCGTTCATCAACAGGCTCTCCGAACAAGTTAAACACTCGACCAAGTACGCCCTCGCCAACTGGTACAGTTACAGGTGAACCTGTATCAGTGCACTCTTGCCCTCGGCAAAGACCGTCTGTACTTCCAAGCGAAACGCAGCGGACTCGACCGCCACCCAAGTGCTTGTTTACTTCTCCAACAAGTTTCGTTTTTACACCCGCACTATCGATTTCAACTTCAAGTGCGTTGTAAATTTCTGGCAAAGAATCCGATGGAAATTGCGCGTCAAATGTTGAACCGATAACTTGAATTATTGTGCCGTTTTGAGACATTTTTGTATCCGAGATTTAGAGTTCTAAGATGGGAACAAAAGCCCTATTGCATGTGGGCTACAGAACGCCGCAGGATACCTAAATCTCGCCCATTTGCCAAGTCCACTTTGGTGTCAGACACCAATTTCGCCCGAATAGAGGGGGCTGTCCCAAAGAGGCTGTCCACCGTATAATTCGCGCCGTATGAAGTTCGATTTAGTAGACCAAATACTTGCACAAAATGACGAATCAATTGTGACCATAAAGCAGGTAACGCAAGCAGAAGAGTACCTTGGAGACCATTTTCCAAGTTTTCCGATTTTGCCAGGAGTCATGATGCTCGAGGCGCTGGTGCAAGCGGCCTCAAGATTATGCTCAAGGGGGGGCCAGCGCCTTGTCTTGGGGGAAGTCAAAGCCGTCAAATATGGCGCAATGGTCAAACCAGGCGATCGGCTTCGGTGCAAGGTCAATATTGTGAAGGAAAACCCAGATGGATCGTTTGCTTGTAAGGGTACTGGGACTGTTCTTAAAACTGACAACGAAGAAACACTGACAGCGGTCGCGGGACGGTTTACCATACGCCCCGTTCGCATGTCGTAGCTACAAAATTACAGGAGACGGTCATGAACCGCGATGCTATTTTTGAAAAAATCCAAGAAGTTTTAGACGATGCCCTAGGTGTAGACGAAGACGAGGTAACGCCTGATGCAAGTTTAACTGCTGACCTTGGTGCTGAATCTATCGACTTCCTCGATATTGTTTTTCGACTTGAAAAAACATTTGATTTTAAGATTTCTCAAGGCGAATTATTCCCAGAAAACCTAACCGAAAATCCTGACTGGGTGGCCGATGGGAATCTTACCGATGCTGGTCTTGCAATGCTAAAAGAACGTATGACACACGTCGACTTTACAGCAATTGAAGCGGGCGATCGAAACATCTCAAAGATAGGCGATTTAATCACCGTAAATTCCCTTGTGAATTTCGTTGAGATTAAACTCGCTGGATAACAACGATGCGCTGGCTTTGGATTGATTGCATTGTTGAGCACGAAGAGGGCAAACGACTTGTTGCTATCAAAAACGTTTCGCTTGCGGAAGACGTACTGCACGACCACGTAATAGATGGAAAACCAATCATGCCATTTTCTCTCTTGATTGAGGGCGTGGCGCAAACTGCTGGCATCCTTGTCGGATCAACTTCAAAGTTCAAAGAGAAAGTTATTCTTGCAAAAATCGCAAAAGCATCACTCGATTGTGATGTAACTGCTGGTGATACCGTTCGATACGATACAACTATCAATCGTCTCGACGAGGCTGGTGCGTCAACCTCGGGGACAATCGACAGGCGCGTTGCAAGCGGTGAAGCTTGGGAACGTATTGGTCGCGTTGAATTGTTGTTTAGCCACATAGATAACAATATGTCGGGAACAGAATTCCCCGAAGACAATTTTGTCTTTTCAAACAATTTCAAAATGATTTTAGAAACTGCGGGTCTTGCTGACCTCGCAGAGTAACCTGCAATACGTAATTCGAAGAAGGAGAATACAGATGCCACGACTAAAAACAATTGACCCAACGACCGACACTGGCGCAGGCGCTGATTTGCTCAACGGGCCTCTCAAAGCAAAGCAAATCAACATCTTTAAAGGGCTCGCTGCACACGCGCCAGTGCTTCAAGCATTCATGGGTTGGGCTGGTGGCTCCAAAGGTGGCGCACTCACCCCAGCCGAGGGCGAAGTGGTGCAACTACTTTCTGCTGAAAAAATGCATTGCGATTATTGCCTTGCCGCGCACACAATGATTGCACAAGGCACTGGTCTGAGTGAAGACGATTGTGTCAACATCAGAAAACGCCAAAGCGATGACCCAAAAATGCAAGTACTTATCGATTTCACAGCTGAAACCCTCGACACCTACGGCAATGTAAGCGATGAGACGCTAGCGGAGTTCATGGACGCTGGCTTTAACACAGAAGCCGCAATCGAAGTTGTAGCTGGAATCTCCGTTATGACGTTCACAAGTTTGTACAACCACATTAACGACACCACCGTTGATTTCCCCGAAGTTTCCGCTGTCTAAAAAACAAATGTAAAAAACAGACCCCCGCCAACAATGGCGGGGGTCCTTTTTTTGGCCGATTGGAGGCTCGACCGATGGGAGAAGGTTCGTTTGCTGCGTGGTGCAAACCCCTTCATTGGAGGAGATAAAGAAGACTAGATTCGCCCCTACTTTCCAATACATTTGAACGAAAAGCAAATCCTTGCCGCCATATCTCGTTCGGGTTATGACGATTATTCCTGTTTCACCGTACAATTAAGCATTATGCGTGAACATATTGCCATCTACGCTGGGTCGTTTGACCCAATTACAAGCGGTCACCTTGATGTGATTACACGGGCAAGAGGTATGTTTGACCGCATTATTGTCGGCATCGGTCACAACCCAGACAAAAAATCCCTTTTTCCGTTTGACGAGCGTGTGGAAATAGCAACTACGCTGATTGATGCGCTCGTTTCTGAAAATACTGACTTGGCGCCCGTGAGTGTGGAGCAATACAGTGGGCTCACCGTAGATTTTGCGAAGCAATCTGGAGGCTCTGCTCTTCTTCGGGGCATACGGAACGTTACAGATCTTGCAATGGAAACACAACTTGCAATTACAAACAGGCAAGTTGCGAATATGGAAACCGTCTTCATCATTACAGGCGAAGCCTATGCATTTACATCTTCAAGTTTGATTAGGCAAATTGCGGCACTTGGCGGTGATGTTGAACGGCTCGAAAGTATTATTCCATCACTTGTAATAGAACGAATTAAAAAACTCCAAGATGATCCCGCAAGTTTGTTGCACTCATTTGGTAAAGACGCGCACATGGAATAACTATGGAATGGCGTATTGTCTCCATCGGAACACTTCCTTCAAACCCACTTTGGAATGAAACGGGACCACAGCGAACCGGTCACGCTACTACTACTGTAATTAAAAGCGATGATGCGGTCCTTCTTGTTGACCCATCTCTACCACCCCAAATGTTGAACGCAAGGCTTCAAGAACGGTGGGGGCTCGACCTAAGCGCCATCACGCATGTTTTCCTTACAAGTTTTGATCCCGACAGAAGACGGTCTCTTGGAGGACTTGAACATGCAACATGGTATATGCATGAACCCGAAATTCAATCAGCAGCGCTAGCAATCAGCGAAGAGTTGCAGCTAGCCTCCGGCGATGACGAACTCACACTGCTATTAGAACAACATAGAAATTTACTTGCAAATTTTGAAGTTGCACCTGATGCGTTATGTGCCGGCGTAGACTTATTTCCACTTCACGGGTATACGCCGGGAAGTTGTGGAATTTTGTTACCGACACCAAAACGAACTATTTTGATTTGCGGAGATACCGTTGCAACCAGTGAACACTTGGCAAGGGCTATCGTCCTTGCTAATTGCGCGGACATAGAGATGGCGCAAGACTCTTTCAAGGAGTGCGTTGAAATAGCTGACGTTATAGTTCCCGGCAGGGACAACATTGTGTTAAACCCAACTCGATCATGATTTCACTCCTACTTGCAATTGTATGCTCGCAAAACGCACAGCCACCACCACAAGAGCTTCAAGCAGCAATGATTCTTGGTGCAAAAACTGCAGCGGTACAACGCAAACTCCCCGTCGTAAAACAAGTTGTGCTTGTTCCCGACGAAGCAACATATTTAGATGAAATTTCCCGTTGGTCGCCAACGGAGAGGTGGCCGGTTTTATTTAATCAAGAACCAAAAGTATCGCAATTTGTGCGTCGATTCGCACCTGAGAAAGTTTGGATTAGAGAATCAATTGGTAAAGTTGGCGACCTTAGTGGTTCTATGCTTCGAACCGTTGCACGTGCTTGGGGTGGAGATGGCACCGTCGCAAGTGCCCTTGCTACAGTTAAACTCCCACCACTTGGGGTAGTTATCACATCACCCAAGGATTCTGCCAGAACAGCAGCGGTCGCACTCGCAGCGGGTCGGGGACAGCTTCTTACTTTTATGGACAACGACTGGGGACCAACTCATAAGATACTAAGTGAACAAAGAACCGGCTCACTCATAGACGCAGTGCACGAAACTCTCCTAAAAACAAGTAGTGCGTTTAGCACAATTGGCGACCAAGTAGATGCTGTTACAGTTTGTATGTCATTACCGGCAAGAGTAGATTTTGCGGGTGCGAAAAAAAATCCAGTTGCAGTGAGCGATGTGATTGGCAGAAACAAAAACGGAGATCGGTTCGCTTGGACGGGTTGGATTTTTGGTTCCAAAGAAGACGCAGCGTATATGGCGATGTGTAGTTTATTTTTGCAACGCGACACCTATTGGTTTTGTAATACGTATGACCACAATGAAGCTTGGGCAGCGTATGGGCTTGGAACTACGCTAGAGGTACTACCCAAGTACGGTATAGATTGCACCTCCATAGAGGGCACGCTCGATTCGCTCCGAGTTGCAGATGCTGGAGGGGTTCGGGCGGATGTTGTGTATTTCACATCAAAGGGGAATCAAGATTTTCTTGACATGTCTGATGAGAGAACAGCGCCGACGTGGCTTCCAATATTAAATACGCCAGCAGCTCTTTATTTTTTACATAGTTGGTCGCTTAAAAAGCCAACAGATCGAGCGAGCGTTGGTGGAACTTGGTTGTCACGTGGTGTCTACGCGTACGTCGGCTCATCGCACGAACCGATGTTGCAGGGTTTTGTACCTCAAACTGAAATTATGCGAAGGACTATGAGCTTGGTTCCTTTTCTAATGGCCTCTAGGTGGAGCGCTGATAAAATAGCATACGCAAAGCCATGGAGAATTAATACAATCGGCGATCCACTTATGCTCTGCGCACCAAAAGCGGCAATGGTTCGCCATAGTCTGCCAGCCAAAAACGAGCCCTATCGAAATATTGCACAAGTTGCTCAAGCAAGAATGAAGTCAGCTGCAACGAAACCATCCGATGAAATCTTTGCAAAAGCGATAGAGGCTGTAGTTCTTCTTGGAAAAGAGCTCTCGCTGCAGCTGGAAAATAGGGCGACGGGCCGTGGGAAATATTTGAAAATATAGGAAAAGTAATTTCAAAAATCGGGGGAAATCGT
>JACNLO010000065.1 GCA_014381555.1 Planctomycetota bacterium
CCAGGGGACTGTCCCCAATGTTGTCCCCAATGTAGGATGGGTGAGATGAGTGCTACGATTGGTCAATTATTAGAGAAAGCAGCAGAGGCAGTTGCTTCTGGAGGAAAAGCGGCTTTTTGCTTGCTGGCAAAAACGACTGGTTCATCGCCCGCTTCAGCAGGAGCGATTATGCTTGTTTCTGGGGACGGGGAAACCCATGGAACCATTGGTGGCGGGTGCGTTGAGGCAAGTGTGGTTGAGTCTGCGAAAGATGCGCTGATTTTTGGCAAAGGGATTGTACAGACCATTCCTCTTGACCATAATTTTGCATGGAAAGAGGGGCTAATTTGCGGAGGAACAATAGAAGTTGTGATTGCATTGGCAACCGATGCGGAAAAACTAGCTGCGGTTGCTAAAGAGTATCAAAATCGAGTTCCAACCAAACTTGAACTCGCAATAGAGGATAGAACTTGGACACTAAATCTTCCTCCTAGACCGCATGTATATATAGTTGGGGCGGGGCACCTTGGGCAAGACGTTTGCCGGCATGCACTCTCCCTTGATTTCTCGGTTTCAGTTTTTGATGATCGAGACGATATGCTCAAGCGTTTCATTCCAGAAGAAGCGACACATATTCACGGAAACATCGCCGAAACACTCGCAAGCGTTCCCTATGACGACGAAACATACACTGTAATTGTTACGCGTGGCCACCGAGACGACGCGGTTGCATTGCACGCAGTTGCAGGCAAGGGTGCTGGGTATGTCGGTATGGTTGGTTCAAAACGTAAGATTGGTCTTACATTTAACGAACTCAAAGACAAAGGGGTTTCACAAGAGTTTCTAAAAACAGTGCATGCACCAATAGGCATGGATATTGGCGCGCAAACCGTAAGTGAAATTGCACTGTCAATTGCCGCACAACTTGTTGAAGTACGCAGAAACAAACCCATTGAACCAACGGTCTTGTGCCCCGGTAGTTCACCATGACAATTACTGGCGTTTTACTTGCAGCAGGTCGCGGCTCTCGCATGGGGCAAACCAAACAGTTATTGCCTTGGGGCGATGGAACAGTTATTGAAGCAAGTTTTGATGCAATTGCACCTTTTTGTGATTCGATGGTTGTGGTTCTTGGCGCAGATAAAGAAAAAATTATTGAAACGTTGGGGGCACGAAGATTTTCCGTCGTAGAAAGTGACCCAGATGCTCAGCAACTTGAGTCAATAAAACTTGGATTGGAAGAATCAATTGGAGATGTTTTATTGCACGCTGCAGACCATCCAGTTGTCCCCGAAATAGTTGTTAAATCAATCATTTCAACAGATTGTGATAGAGCAATTATCCCTACAAGTGGTGGCAAGGGCGGGCACCCAGTGTTTATTCCGCAGAAAATCGTAGACCATATTCAAAGGTGGGATGGAGATGGTGGTTTGCGGCAATTTTGGGAAGAACGCCCAGAACTTGCCACACGACTACCAATTGAAAATGCCAAGGAAATGCTCATCGACCTTGATACGCCAGAGGACTACGCCAAACATAAAAACTGATAAAATTAGTGGACTATTATGAAGATTTTAGCGATTACAAATGCAGTTCCAGATCCCCGTGGCACACTAACTACAGGTGATTTGAACATCAATTCCGGCGGGGTCAAATGGGCGATTAATCCGTATGATGAATATGCTGTTGAACAAGCTGTACAACTCAAGGAACAACGAGACGACGTTGACGAAGTTATTGTCATCGCAGTCGGAGGAGATGAAGCCGTAACCGCACTTCGCCACGCTATGGCAATGGGCGCAGATCGTGGTATTCACATTGTGTGCAACGATGTTTGGCACGATGATCTGTACGTTGCAAAGTGTATTGCTGATGCGATTGAAACAAGCGGCGACACCTTTGACTTACTTCTTTGCGGCAAAACAAATCTATCTCGCGATTCTGAATCCATGGGACCTGCACTTGCCGAGTTTCTTGACATTCCACATGTTGGAAGCGTGATTACTCTTGTAGTTGGTGATGAGAGTGCAACGGCGACACATCGAGTTGCAGGAGCAAACGAAACGGTTGAAGTAAAACTTCCAGCACTTGTCATGTGCGATAAAACTCTCGTTGATCCGCGGTACCCACCACTGCCAAAAGTAATGCAAGCGAGAAAAAAACCGCTTGAAACGATCGAACCAACGACGATTACTTCGAAGACTGCTGTGATTGAGTTTAACTCGCCACCCGAAAAGGGAGCATGCACAGTGATAGAAGGTTCTCCAGAGGAAATGGCTTCCGAATTACTTCGCGTTCTTCGCGAGGAAGCGAAGGTTCTCTGATGGGAAAAATTCTTGTAGTAATTGAACCAAACCAAGATGCATCAATGCAGATGTTTACCGTTGCAAAAGAACTAGGCGGTGAAACAGATGCTATTGTTATGAACGATTGCGAATGTGTTTCTATCTTGCCGTGCAGTACTGCGTATAACTTTTCGATGGATATGTATTTGCCACTTCAAGCAACGGACGCAGTTGCGAAAGCAATTGAAATAAGTGGAGCAACTACTGTACTCATCGCAGCAACCCAAGTTGGGCGTGACCTAGCCCCAAGGGTTGCAGCTAGATGCGGTGGATCACTCATTGGCGATTGCACAACAGTCTCAAATGAGAGTGGTTCGATTCAATGCACTCGCCCAGTGTATGGCGGCAAGTTTGTCGCAACTATTCAAGCAGGCGATGGTTTGAATATTATTACGGTTCGCCCAAACGCATTTGCTTCGACTGACGAGACGGGTTCACCCACAGTTCAAACGATTGAAACAAACCACGATGACCGCGAAACAATTTCTGCCGTTGAAGAATCAGGCACCAATGAAATGGGCGTGGCGGATGCGGATGTGATTGTCTCGGGTGGGAGACCAATGGGCAGTGAAGAAAACTTTGCTTCTCTTTATGAACTTGCACATTTACTCGGTGGAACTGTTGGTGCAAGCCGAGCTGCAGTGGACGAGGGCTATCAACCAGTTGCACGCCAAGTTGGTTTGACTGGAACTGTTGTTGCGCCGCGTTTATACATTGCTTGCGGAATTGACGGCGCGATTCAACATTTAGCAGGAATGCGTGGCAGCCAAGTAATCGTTGCAATAAACACAAATCCTGACGCACCGATTTTTAAAGTTGCTACTTACGGTTGCGTAATTGATTTGTTTGAACTCGTTCCAGCACTTACCAAACAACTTCAACAATCACCACAGCCCGCATGAGATATTTGTACTGCACACTAGTTTTTCTTGTTTTTGCGTCTACATCGTGGGGCGAAACAAAAGTAACAGTTGATGCTGGGCGTGGAGAAGTCTCAGTTTATATTCCAGAAGAGTACAACAAGGAAAAACCTATACCACTAATAGTTGCTTTGCATGGTTTCACTGGAAGCAGTGAAATCGTTAAAAAACATTGGCGCATGATTCGGCTTGTGGATGACAAACAATTTATTTTGTGTGTTCCAGATGGCACAAAAAACTCAGAAGGTAAACGGTTCTGGAACGCAACGAAAGCGTGTTGCGATTTAGAAAACGATGGTGTAGATGATTCGGGATATTTACGTTCACTCGTTGAACTAATTGAAACACAATATGCTGTAGATCCAAAGAGCATTCACTTTATGGGTCATTCCAATGGAGGGTTTATGTCTTTGCGAATGGCGTGTGACCATGCTGACAAAATTGCATCGGTGCAAAGTTTGGCCGGTGCGATGTTTCTTGATCCTACCGAGCATGTACCAGCAGAACCAGTGCATGTATTGCAAGTGCATGGCACAGAGGACAAGTCGATTAAATATGATGGCGGCTGTTGGGATGGGCGGTGTTATCCAAGTGCACGAGAAACTGTTGAAATGTGGGCGGGATTTAATCAATGCAAGATGGTGCCAAAGCAAGGTGGAACAATTGACTTAGTAAGGAATGTTGAGGGGGAGGACACGACTGTGCTGCGTTACAAAAACGATGAAACGAAAAAAGTTTCTGAACTCTGGACCATTCATGGAGCATCGCATGGCCCACGCTTCAACCAAACCTACAGCCCAAGAATTGTTGATTGGTTACTGTCTCATAGAAAATCAGATTAACTCAGAAAAACTATCCCGCGGGTCGTTTATTGACTGTCACTTAGAGCGTTGAGGAGTAGTTCGGCGATGTCGTGCTGGTCGATGGTGCTTGATTTGTGTTCTTCGGTTGCAAGAGAGTCAGCCACCATTCGCAAACAGAATGGGCAAGCGGTTGCAAGGGTGTCCGCTCCAGTCGCGACGAGTTGTTTCGTTCGTTTGTCGTTAATTTGCTCGTTGCCTTCTTCGGGTTCCTTGAAAAACTGCGCGCCACCAGCTCCGCAACAAACGCCGCGATCTTTGCAAGCAGGTGCTTCGATAATATCGAGCCCGATAGATTGCATTACCTTTCGGGGTGCTTCGTACTCACCATTGTGCCGTCCGAGATAGCAAGGGTCTTGGAAAGTAACTGATTTGTTCTGTTGCCTCGTTGGATTTAGTTTTCCCTGTGCAATGAGTTGTTCTAAATACACACTATGGTGCACGACATTAAAGCAACCGCCAAAATCGGGATACTCGTTTTTAAGTGTGTTAAAACAATGTGGACATGCTGTAACAATTGTTTTTGCTCCAACACCGTTGAGCGTTTCGATATTTCCCTTTGCCATTATTTCAAAGAGATATTCATTGCCACCACGCCTTGCAACATCGCCAGTACACGATTCAAGTTCACCAAGAATCGCCCACTTGACCCCCGAAAGGTTTAATAGTTTTGCCATGGATTGTGCAATAACTTTGGATTTCGCATCCATCGCCGGAGCGCAGCCCACCCACATCAACACATCTGGATCGGGAACTTCGTTGACAGTTGGAACATTCAAACCATCGGTCCAACTTAAACGTTCTTCAGGTGGCAAACCCCAAGGATTTCCTGTCATTTCTAAGTTTTGGAAAGTTGCCATCAACGGCTCAGGGAACTCACCTTTTTCTTGCACAAGGTGGCGGCGCATATCAACAATGCGCTGCAAGTGCCCAATCATCACTGGACATTCTTCTTCGCAAGCGCCGCAAGTGGTACATGCCCAAAGTGAGGCTTCTGAAACAACATTTGGGATTAAGTCATCTAAATCGTTACCGGCAACAACACCATCGGCGCGTTCATACAAATGGTCGCGAATGTCGCAAAGCATATCTCTTGGAGAAAGTTCCTTGCCAGTGTTGTTTGCAGGACATCTACTTGTACAACGACCGCACTCAGTGCATGAATACAAATCGAGCACGACGCTTCTGTCAAACTGTGAAACGAATTGCACGCCAAGTGGCTCTTCACGTTCAAGTCGTCCTTCAATGTCGTCAATTGGTTTGAGATAACCGCTTGGTTCAAGTTTACGTACGAATACATTTGGTATTGCAGTAATGATGTGGAAGTGTTTTGAGTAAGGAAGGATGTTTAACAATACAAAAATTAAAATGACATGCACCCAAAAACCAAGCTGGCTAATAACTGGTGGTACTGGCAAATCAATGAGCAAATCCGCAACCATCATCGCAAAAATTGCCCACAAAATAAACAACGCTTCGCCGCTTGGTTTTAATCGTTTTGGTTTGCTCACGAGTCGCATCCATAAAAAGACACTCACTCCAAGCATGACTAATACAACATACACGTCCTTGATAATGTTGTACACAAAACCAAGAGTTGTATCGTCGTTAAAAATCCACAAGCCAAAACCATCTTGATTTGTGTACGCGCGGCTTATCAAAATAAGCGTACGAAGCATTAGAACAATGAACCCAAAGAAAATAGCTTTGTGGGCGAGACCTGCAACAGTAAAACGAGTCAATTTCTTTTGCCCAAAGGCAAGTTGCAGCGTCCCACGGAACCGTTCGCCGATGTTACCCAGTGAAATTACGGGGGCAGAAAGTAACAATCGCAATCGTTTCCATGCCGACCAAGTAAAGATGCCAAGTGCGACAACAAGAATGACCGTCATTGCGATTGCAGAGGAGTACATGTATTAACTAGTAGCCGCTGCGACTTGTTCCTTGGCAATTTTCTTTTTCATAGCGTTACAAATCTTTTCGGGGGTGATTGGAAGGTCAGTAATCCAAACGCCGGTTGCGTTTGCAATTGCGTGAGCAACCGCGCCAAGAACTGGAAGAGTTGAACCCTCGCCAATTTCTTTTGCTCCGTATGGTCCGCGATGTTCGTATGAGTCGACGATCCCACTAAATATATCAGGGGCATCTTTAATCGTCATCAGCAAATACCCATGCAAATCACCATTGAGGAGTTGCCCTTTGTCATCAAAGCAAACATCTTCCATTAGGGTTTCGCCGGTCGTCATAACGATCGCACCCTCGACTTGACCATGCACGGCTTGTGGATTAATTGCTCGCCCACAGTCGTGGTAATCGGTAAATTTGTTGACAGAGACCTTGCCCGTTTCCATATCAACATCGAGTTCGCACACTGAAGTACCGAACGAATACGCAGGGCTTGTTCCAACGGTTGCTCCCTTGTAATCACCACCTAAACCATCTGGTGGTTTGTAGCAACCCGTGCCAACGAGTGGTCCATTCTCATTAAAGAATTGCCTTGCGACTTCTTCCCAAAGAACAGTGTCAACTTCGTTGCCATCAGCGAACATCTTGCCATCTTTTGCTCGAACGGCATCTTCTTCGCATCCAAGCATTGCTGCGGCATACGGTCGCATTTTGTCGATTGCATCGTTTGCTGCACGCGAAACAGCGTGCCCGCCCATTAAGGTAACTCTTGAAGAATAGGATCCAAGGTCAATCGGTGAAATATCACTATCGCCAGAGCGAATTCGAATTTTATCTGGGGAAATGCCAAGTGATTCGGCGCACATTTGCGTAAGCACCGTGTCGCTGCCTTGTCCTATTTCTGCAGCACCAATCATAAGTACTGCTGCGGTTCCGTCTTCACTAATTTTTACGATTGCATTTGCATGTGGGAAGATTGATTTCTTGATGAATTTTTCTGGCTGTTTTTCATATTGCACTTGGACTTGACCTCGGTAAATGCAATAGCCAGCACCAGAAACAAAGCCACCGCAACCAACACCAATGCCAGAACCACTTGGAAGTGTTCCATACTTATCATCCCAATTTGCTTCTTTTGCTGTTTCGTTGAGTGTCGCTAAGTATTCGCAACTACCAATGTCCATTTGATTGACCGTCATTGTGTTTTCAGTCATAGCATTGCGGCGGCGAATCTCGATTGGATCGATTCCCATTTCTTCCGAGACCATCGTGAGCAAACATTCGAATGCAAACCGTGGTTGCGGAACGCCATGTCCTCGCATCGCACCGCATGCCGGCTTGTTCGTCATAATTCTAAAGCCGTCGTATTTATAGTTTGGAATGTGGTAGAGAGTTGGCATCATGCTACCGGCGTAATACGCAGTTGCAACACCAAAGGAAGAGTACGCACCGCCATCCAAGTATATTTTTGCAGCGCATGCTTTGATGACACCGTTTTCATCTACGCCTACCTTGAAAGTCATGTGTTGTTTGTGTCTTCCACGACCATACTTAAACATTTCTTCTCGGGTGTGTTCCATTCGAACTGGGCGACCGATTTTTTTGCTTAAGAGAGCAGAACAAATATCAAGCGGCGTCGTCGCTGCCTTTCCGCCAAAACCGCCACCAACTGCTGGACGGATAATTCTAATTTTTCCAAGTGGAATGTGTAAAACATGCGCCATCATGTATTGAACATAATGAGGGACTTGTGTTGAAGAATACAAAACAAGTGTTCCATCAGGGTCCCACGTTGCAACCGATGTATTTGGTTCCATGGGGCACTGGTAAATATGGTTGCCAGTAAAAGTTTCTTCTTTAACCATGTACGATTCGTCGAATGCTTTTTCTACATCACCAAATTCTTGGTTGACGTGTGTGTTGACATTGTTTGCAAAGCGATCGTGAACAAGCGGCGCACCATTTGCCATTGCTTGTTCTGGATTGAGAACTGCCGGCAGTTCTTCAATGTCAAGTTCAATTAGGTCCATCGCCTTACGAGCAGTTGTTTCATCAATTGCTGCAATAGCGCAAATTGGATCACCCACGTGGCGAACCTTATCTTTTGCTAGAAGATGTTCGTCGTAACGTGCTGGAGAAACTCCGTAAAGTGTGTCATCCACATCCTTGCCAGTGATTACTGCTAAAACGCCTTCCATAGCGAGTGCTTTGGATGTGTCTACATTTTTCAAAATGCCATGTGCAACTGGAGAGCCAACGATTACACCGTGCACCATATTTGGAAGCACTACATCACCGGTATAGATTGCACGACCAGTTGCTTTGTCAATTGCATCAACTCTTGGAATGGAAATTCCAACCGTATCATGTTTTTCTTTAGTGTTTTTCTCAAATGACTCATGTGCTGATTTTTTAGAACATGTTCCATCGTCATTTCGATTTACACATCGATCCATTGCGCGCATGATTCCGCCATAGCCAGTGCATCTACACAAATTTCCAGCAAGCGCGTCTTTAATTTCATCGGTAGTTGGATTTGGGTTTTGTTCTAGGAGAGCAGTTGCGGACATTTCCATGCCTGGTGTACAGAACCCACATTGGATTCCACCCTCTTTGACCATTGCTTCTTGAACCCCAGATAGGATCCCATTCTTTGCTAAACCTTCTACCGTTCGTACTTCACAACCATCAGCCATCGTGGCTAAAACAAGACAACTGTTAACTGGCTCGCCATCAAGGATCACTGTGCACGCGCCACAATCTCCAACACCACAGGCGCGTTTGGTGCCGGTTAAACCAGCGCCGTAACGAATTGCATCGAGCAGAGATTCTCCGCTTTCGACAAGAAGTTCTCGTTTGTCGCCATTGATATGGAGTGTTACTCGGGTTTTCATTGTTCTGCCTCCACTGAACGTTTGATTGCTCGTGTTGTCAAGATGCCAACGAGTTCTCGTCTATATTGTGCGCTGCCGCGAAGATCTGTTATTGGGTTCGATGCTTGTGTTGCAAGTTGTGCAACTTCGTGTACCAAATTATCGTTGCAAGTATTGCCACAAAGGATGGCATTCACACCTTCAACAATTTCGGGGGTTGGTGCTACTGCGCCGAGTGCAACTTTCGCATCGGCAACTGTGTCGCCATCCATAGTGATGTTTGCAGCAACTGCTGCAACAGCAAGCGAGTTGCCCTGCCTTAGGTCAAACCGTTCATAAACAGCACTGCCACTTGGATTAGGTAAAGAAATGCTCTTTACAATTTCGCCAATTGCTACGCATGTTTTGCGTACTCCTTGGAAAAATTCGCAAATCGGAACGGTCCGTTCTCCATCTTTACTTGCTAGTACAACTTCTGCACCGAGCACAAGAAGGACTGGCGGTAAATCGGCAGAAGGAACAGCGCTTGCAATGTTTCCCCCAATTGTTCCAGTGTTACGAATCTGGTTTGAGCCCATGACTTGCGTTGCTTCGATGATTGCTGGATAGTTTTGTTGAATGACATCAGAGTGCAACAAATCATTGAGTGTTGTCGCGGCGCCAATTGACACGCCGTTCTCTGTTTCAGTTACACCTCGAAGTTCAGTGATGTTCGCAAGTGAAACAAGATGGTGTTCATCTCTTCGTTGCACTCGAAGATCAACAAGAAGATCGGTTCCGCCTGCAAGGATTGCAGCGTCACTACCATGTTCTATAAGAATGGCAAAAGCGTCTTCTAATGTTGTTGGTTTGTAGACGGTTAATCCGCCAAGGCACGTTCCAATCATGTTTCTTCTCCGTTGTCCTGCTGCAATAATTCGCTGCCAGTAAGTCCACCTATAAACTGTTCAAAGAACAGTTTACCTAAGACAGCTGGTGATCGACTCGATGTATGTGGATCGTACCATCGGTACAGCCAATTCAAACTACTAAAGAGTGACATTGTTGCAACGTGAGAATCACAGACCTTGAGGTTATATTTTTTGACTAGGTTGTTTACGATTTCACGCGTGTGATGGTAGTAGGAGCGTCGGATACGATGCAATTCCTCGTACGCCTTGCCACGCATAGAATCAAGTTCGTGCGAACAGAGTTTAAGACCATCCATGTCGTTTGCAAAAAACATGACATGCTCGGCGATCATAATTCGCATTTGTTCTAGTGGATCTTCAATGAGATGCGTTTTCATCCGCAAATTTGATTCCAGTCCAGAAAACGCTCTAAAGAGGATAGTAAAAAGCATCGCTTCTTTGCCGTCAAAATAGTGGTACATGGAGGCAGGGCTTACACCAGCTTCAGCAGCAACAGCCCGCATAGAGGCCTTTTCGTAGCCATCGCGGGCGATAAGCATTGTTGCCGCTTTAATGATGGCGTCATTGCGTTCGTTGTAACTGCTGTTATGGGCAGTACTTCGGTCATCTTTGGCTCGCGAGGCGAACGGTTGTTCGGGAATGGTTTTGCCCATGTGGTACCTATCAAATCGTCGTTGTAACGCAAAAAACACGGTTTTAAGCGTGATATCGCTTGTTAGTTCTATAATAATACCGCAAAAAAGGAGAATTCACAGAGGAAAATAGCAAAAATCGTGCTATAATTGTCGAACGCCCGTTCGGGTGTTTGTATCGCAATGTCAACCCACTCTCAAGGGTACTATATATAGGTCTAAGACAAGAGGAGTTTTACAATGAGTTTTTTCCCTTCAAAGTGTGCCGACGAATTCGGCTTTGAAGAAGTGACGTATAAGAAGGATGGTCGCGTTGCGTACATCACAATCAATCGTCCCTTTAATTACAACGCATACAGCACGCCCGCTTTGCAAGATCTAGAAGCTGCATTCAAAGATGCTTCTTGGGACGATGCAATCGCAGTTGTTGTCTTCACTGGGGTTGGCGATTCTTCATTCTGCACAGGCGGCGATGTAAAAGAATATCAATCAAGTTATACACAGAGACCTCGTGACTACTGGAAATATATGTGCTGCTTCAAGGCATACATTGAATCAATCTTGAATTGCTCCAAGCCAGTGATTGCACGGCTTAATGGTATGGCAGTTGGCGGTGGTAATGAAAGTCAACTTGCTTGTGATCTTGGTGTTATGGGCGAACATGCATTTATTGCACAAGTTGGAACGAATGTTGGTTCCGTTGCTTGTGGTGGTTCAACACAGTGGCTTCCAGTTACAGTTGGTGACCGTACAGCACGCGGCGTGTTAATGCTTAATCAAAGGTATCCATCTTGGACATCCCTTGGAATGGGCTTAGTGAATATGGTTGTGCCAACAGTCAAAGATGCGGATGGCAACTGGGTTACTACATTCACAAATGGCAGGAAATACCTTGCCGATTGGAATACTGACCAATGGGATTCTCCATTTGAAACACGCGCAACCCAAGAACAAATCAATGCTGCAAAGAAGGGCAAGGACGGATATTCCCTTGACCTTTCACTTCTTGATGAAGCGGTTGCTGAACTTTGTGACATCATTATCAATAAATTCTTTGAATGTACTCGCTACACAAAGACGCAAGTTAATTTCTGGAAAGACCTCGCATGGCACTCAACTGTTGGGCACGCGCGCGATTGGCTCAGTGTGCACTACACAAGTTTAGAACCATACGAAGGTATGACCGCATTCGTTGAAAAACGCAAAGCTGACTACGTTGGTATGCGCGACTTGGCAGCAGATCCAAACGGTTCAAGTGAGTTCCTTTGGGGGCCATACTCACAAGAATGTGGCGATTGCGGTGCTAAGGGTATTCCAACGTCATTTGAATTTTGCGGTAAGTGTGGTGCTACATTAGCAGTACCAGCAAACGCGTAAGTTAAGGCGGGTAAGTTTATGACACCACCTCGCGCATTAGTAACAGGGGGCTGCAGTGGCATTGGTCTTGGCATTGTTTCTATGCTTGCTCATGATGGCTATGAAGTTGGCGTATTAGATGTCAATACCGAAAGTAATCATGATGCTATTAGTTGGCACAGTTGTGTAGATGTTTCTGATTCTGCTCAAGTAAATGCAGCAATTTCTGAATTTGCCGAAGGTGGGTTAGACGTACTGGTGAATAATGCCGGAATCGTCCGTGATAATGTAAGTTGGAAAATGACTGACGAAGAATGGCAACAGGTTATAGATGTCAATCTAACTGGTGTTTTCAATTGTTGCAGGGCAGCGATTCCTTTTATGAGAGAAGCAAACAAGGGATCGATTGTAAACATCGCTTCTATTAATGGTTTGCGTGGAAAGTTTGGTCAATCAAATTATTCATCAGCAAAAGCAGGTGTTATTGGTTTAACAAAAACTCTTGCTAAAGAAACCGCTAAGTTTAACGTTACCGTAAACGCAATAGCGCCAGGAATGATTGAAACCAAAATTCTCGATGGCATGTCCGATGGGCAAAGAGTAGCGGCGCTAAGTGAAATTTTACTTGGTCGCATTGGGACAGTAGAAGACGTTGCAGGCGCAGTTGCATTCTTATGTAGCGAGCGTGCTCGATTTATTACTGGAGAAGTAATCAAAGTAGACGGAGGTCAGTACATCTGATGACTACGACAACCTACCAATTTATTCAATGCGGTGTGCAAGACGGCATAGCAACAATTACGCTCAACAATTCACCAGTGAATGTTCTTGACATTCCTATGATGACTGAAATAAACGCAGCACTCGATAGCATAATGTCGCAAGATGTTGCTGTAATTGTGTTCAATGCAGTGAACAAGGCATTTTGCGCAGGCGTTGATGTCAGCGATCACGCAGAAGACAAAGTAGATGAAATGGTGAAACAATTTCATGGCATCTTTAGACGCCTTGCTTCAAGTGATGCGCTTTCAATCGCTGCAGTCAATGGCGCAGCTCTTGGCGGCGGTATGGAACTTGCTTGCTTCTGTGACATTGTTCTTGCATCAGCGAAATCAAAGTTTGGGCAACCAGAAGTAAAAGTTGGCGTCTTCCCGCCAGTAGCAGCAGCAATGTTACCTTTGCAAATTGGAACTCGAAAAGCAATCGAACTTGTTGTTTGCGGCGAAACCATCAAAGCAGATGAAGCACACAGAATTGGTTTGGTAAATCATGTTTATGAGGTTGAATCATTTGATGAAAATGTTGAAACATATTTGTCGAATTTGCGTACTTTGTCTCGTCCAGTTATCAAAATGGCAAAAAAAGCCTGCACAGTTGCTGACAGGTCAGAAGTCATGTCTCGCCTTGACGAAGCAGAGAAAATATACATGGAAGAACTTATGAAACTTGCAGATGCCCACGAGGGCATTGCAGCATTTTTAGAAAAACGCGAAGCGAATTGGTCGCATTCTTAAAGGACAAAAAATGAAAGCAGCAGTATTTCACGGAACAGAAAAGGGAATGCTCATCGAAGATATCCCAGTTCCCGATATTGGCGAAAACGATATCTTGGTTAAGGTTGCAGCGTGCGGAGCATGCCACACCGACCTTCACTATATTGAACACGGCATCCCAACATTCAAAGCGCCACCAATTGTTCTTGGACATGAGGCATCGGGCGTTATTGAAAAAGCTGGGGCAAATGTAAGCCATCTAGCTGAAGGGCAACGTGTTCTTATTCCAGCTGTTCTGACTTGCGGTCGTTGCAGCTATTGCCGAGCTGGTCGTGAAAATATTTGCAGCGATATGAAAATGCTCGGCAACCACTTTGATGGTGCGTATGCCGAATATGTCGCTGTCGATGCAAAAGATGTTTTACCTCTTGCAGATTGTATTCCACTTGAAGAAGCTTCAATTATTGCTGACGCTCTTTCAACCCCATTTCACGCAGTAAAAAATCGTGCAAAAGTTCGTCCCGGAGACACGGTGGTTATTTACGGTTGTGGAGGTGTTGGAATCAACGCTGTTCAAATTGCAGCCGCCTGCGGAGCTACAGTCATAGCAGTTGATATGAACGATGAAAAATTAAAGTGGGCGAAAGAGTTTGGTGCAACCCACACAATTAACGCCGGCGACGTCGAACGTGTTTCGAAAGAAGTGAAAAAGATGACTGGTGGCGGGGCTGACATAGCAATCGAAGTCATTGGCAACCCTCGAACCATTGAAGAGGCCTTTGAATGTTGCAGAATCGGTGGACGACTTTGTGTTGTTGGATACACGCACGAAAAGATCAACATCGTTGCTGGCAAAATCATGTTCAAAGAAATGGAAATAACCGGTTCACTCGGCTGCCCTCCCGGAGAATATGTTCCACTAATCAAGATGGTCGAAAACGGTCAAATTGATTTGCAAAAAATCGTAACACATCGTTTCGCCCTTGATGATATTCAAGGTGCATTCGATGTAATGAAAGAAGGAAAATCACTACGCTCGATTGTCATACCATGAACGAAGTAAGGAAAACAATCTAAATGCTCGCTTCAGGAAAACTTGGCATTCATCCGCCCGGCGCGCTTGGCGTTGCTTTCTATTTGCACGCCAACGCTGACTGTTTTGTTGGACGCAGTGGAAGTAAAAGCACCGAAGTACTTCATAAAAATGGCATCCTTCGTTATCTTGATGGCGATGTGATGCGGGCGGTTGACATTCAAGATCGGGTTTTTACAAATCCACTTGACGCTGATTCGCGTGACGCACTTCCTGAACTTCTGTTTTTGTGCAGTACACCAGACCAACTTGGCGAGTTTACGTTAGAAATTATTCAGTACCTCGAAAATTTATCGTCACGTGGACACATGCAATCTGTGCAGGATGTTAGGAATTACGTTCCAATTATTCTTGTTCTGCCAAATGGAATCTGTACCGAGCGAATGATTAATGAGGCATCCGATCAACTAAATGAATCACGGCTCATGGGTCGACTTCCAAACTTCACTTCAGACATGGCAAATGCTTTGCAAAACCGATTAGTTCGCGGAGTAGCAATGCAAGCAGGCGGTCGCAAGGGGAGTGGTGATGATTCGGTTTATCTTGTTAAGGGTAAGGGTTGGATTGAGTTTGCTGGATGTTCTGAACTAGAAGCAGAACGAATCCAAGCAATTCTTTCAGAAAAGGATTATAAATCTATCCATCACGAAAGAACTTCTGGAACTCGCCTTGAGTTTGACAAAGCGATGATTTCGACTGTATTGAATGTTGGCGGTCTTATTCACACCGTTGACGAAGACGGAAAAATTCTTGATGTTCGAATGGGTGATTTATGTGCTGACCCAGAGAAAACTGAGTTTGTTAGAAAAATTACAGAAGCCGTCTATCGAGTTGGGAAAGCAATCGGTATTTACCAAGAAGATGAAACATACGAAACAATTTGGTCGGTACACCGAGAAACAATTTTGAAAAATCGTGGGCACGTTACAAGTTCACTTAAGGGTTTTTACGACGCACTTGAATCTGGTCTTGATAGTGTCCAACTTTTTACAAATGAACAATGGATTTTGCAACCACTTATCGAATATGCGGTGACTTCAGGAATGGCAGCCGAAGAGCGGTTGTTCAACTCACTCAAAAGACAAGTACAACAAGCAATGGCAAGGGCAATTCGCCATAAGAAAGAAGAAACAAATACGGGTGGAGGACGAAAAAACATGGAATTGATTGCTAGACGAGACATGGGCGTTGATTTGTTTAAGTTAAATGACGAGGATCTTGTTGTTGTTGGAACGATGCTTGATAGCAACCACCTTATAAACTTAGAATTGACGGTTCATATTCCAAATGAACAAATTATTGCAAGTAAGTTAGACATGATACGCACGCCATTCCCTGTGTGCCAAGAAGTGCAAAACTCAGCAGAACGACTTGTCGGTTTGCGTATTGAGCGTGGTGTGATGGGTGAAATTACTCGCCGAATTGGTGGACACGAGGGCTGCTCTCATGTCAAACAAATTGCAAACAATATTATTTACTTCGTTGCCGCGTATCTTGCAAGGCAACGAGCGGGAATCACTGAACTAACAACCGACCAGAATTTCACTTCACCCGAAGAGCGCTTTAACTTAACGAAGGGATTCCTTGAAAACAGTTGCCTTGCATACTGTCAATCAACTCCTCGGAAGATGGATGCTGAGATTGGGGCAGTTCGTGGTGGCGAAGAACATACAAGTTTAATTCCACTCGGTGGCTATGAAGAATCACTTGGTTTACTTCTTAGAAACAGATCAGAAACATTTGCTGACAAAATATTTATTAGGTATCGACGAGGAGATGAAAACCAAACAATTTCATGGCGCGCCTTTTCTCACCATGTCTTTACGATAGCGAACAATCTTATTGATCAAGGTCTGAAGCAGGGCGATCGTGTTGCAATGCTCAGCGAAAACCGACTAGAAATGTTTATGTTCGAAATGGCACTTATGTCAATCGGAGGCGTGACAGTTCCAATTTTTGCGGGATACCCAGAAAACCAAGTCGATTACATCTTGAATCACGCAAGACCAAAATACACTGTTTCCTCTTGCAAAAAACAACACGATAAAGTTGTTGCTAGTTCGTTCAGCGAAATTACAAAAAGTTGGGTGATGGATGAAGTGGAACTAACGAATGCGGATGCTTTTTCTTCTTTACTTGAAAATGACGAAGCACCAACAGACAAACTTGATGAACGAATCAATCTTGTCCACGGAGACGACCTTTGCTTAATCATGTACACATCTGGTACAACAGGTCCACCAAAGGGTGTGCGGCTTACACATAGAAATATAATTTCTCAGCAAAAAGCACTATCACTTCTCTGGGACGTTGACGAAGACGATACCTTCTTAAGTTACTTGCCTTGGCACCACAGTTTTGGTGGACTATTTGAACGATTTATGACGCTATTTAATGGCGCAACTCTTGGAATTGATGATTCTAAAGGGCGAGACATGGACCGCATGGTTGAGAACTGGAAACTTTGGGAGCCAACTATTTTCTTTAGCGTTCCTCGCGTTCACGAAATGCTTCTCTCTGAATGCAAAAAGAACGATGAAGTTGATGCAATGGTTTTCGGTGATCGGCTTCGAGTGGTATTTACTGCTGGTGCATCACTTCCAGCAACGGTTGAGGCGGGTTATCGCCGCCATGGTATACCTGTTTTAGAGGGCTGGGGTCTTACCGAAACATCACCATGCGTAACAGTTACAACAATGGACGGAACTTGGCGAAGCGGACATGTTGGTATGCCGATTCCTGGTGTGCGGGTAAAAATAGATGACTCGCAAGAAATACTCGTTAAAGGTCCAAACATTATGCAGGGCTATCTTGATGATGAAGATGCAACCGCAAAATGTATCGACCGTAATGGTTGGTTCCATACTGGAGACCTTGGAGAGTTTCGAAAAGATGGCCTGCGAATTTTTGGACGCCTTGATGGAGCATTCAAACTTACAACTGGTGAAAAAGTGCACCCACAAAGAGTTGAAATTACCCTCGCAAACGAATCCGAATACATAAGCACCGCACTCATAGTTGGCAGTGGACAAGATTATATCGGTGTAATTCTCTTCCCTTCACAGCAAAACATAAGTACATGGCTTAAAGAAAATGAATTGCCACTTGACTCACAACTTTCTTGCATCCCCGCACTACGAGATTTGTTTGCAAGAGAACTTGAACGAATAAATGCAGTCATTGAAGTGAAATACCAAAGACCAGTGCGGGCAATTATCGCCGACAACCCTCTTTCGCTTGACAGAGGAGAACTTACACCTTCTGGAAAGGTAGTTAGACAAAAAGTTACAACTCTATACGAGGATCAAATTCACGACATGTTTGCAACAAATCCAAGTGAACGTGTTATCCGAATCGCAAAACACCAAATGCAGGGAACCTAGCCCCCGAACCCCCGAACCCCCGAACCCCCGAACCCCCGAACCACCGAACCACCGAACCCCCAGAACCCCCGAACCCCCTGGATCAAAAATCACCTAAACATACGGAATTAGGAACGAACCAATAGTGACTCAAGAAAAAGATTTAAAAATAGTAATTGCAGCAGCAGCAAGAACGCCACTTGGCGTAAAGTGCGGAACCCTTTCTGGTTTCTCCGCTGAAGATCTTGCTGTACTCGCTTGCGAAGAAACGATAACCCGAAGCGGTATCGATAAGACAAACATCGATAGTTGTGTTGGTGCAAACGTCTATCAATTTACTGCCCCCGGCTCGCAGGATTTGTATTTTCCACGTAATGTCGCACTTCGATGCGGTCTTGGTGATGAAATGCCAGCGCTACTTGTGCAGCGAATCTGTGGATCTGGAATCCAAGTCATCGTCAATGGTATGCAACAAATTGCAATGCCAAATAATATGGATGACTCAAGGGTCGTACTTTGCTTTGGTGGCGAAACGATGACGCGTGCTCCGCAAATCAACCGAGCAAAGCGTAAATCGTCAGCATTCTTTTGGGAGTTTGAAGATGGAGGCAAATCAGAGGACTCGATGCTCGCTTCATTGAATCACGATGTTGCAAACACGGCGATGATGCTCACCGCAGACGAATACGGAAGTAAAGTTGGTGTGACTAGGCAGGAATGTGACGAGTTTGCAGTGGAATCTCATAGACGAGCTCGCGCTGCACGAAGCGATAGTCACTTTAATGGTGGCGACCGAATGCGAGGCATTTTTGCTCTTGACGCTGTTGACCGAAACGGACACGCAGTACACATGGAAAGTGACGAATGTATTCGTGACACTGACTATGAAACGCTTGCCTCACTTCCCGGCTTTACACCAAACAAGTTAATTTCACCCGGCAACGCTAGTGAAATTGCAGACGGCGCGGCTGCTGTTTTGGTTGCGGACCACGAAAAGGCAACCGAACTTGGTTTAGACACGCAGTTTGAAATCGTGAGTTACGGTATATCGGGTGTAGACCCAAGAATTATGGGTCAAGGACCCGTACCCTCAATTAGACAAGCACTTGAGCGTGCTGGCTTGAACACAGATGATATTGACCTTTACGAAATTAACGAGGCATTTGCAGCGCAATATCTTGGCTGTGAAAAAGAACTTGAACTCGACCGAGATAAAGTAAACGTCAACGGTGGCGCAGTTGCTCTTGGCCACCCACTTGGTGCAACAGGTACGCGTTTAGTTACCGACTTAATGTATGAAATGGACCGCCGCGGTGCAAAATTAGGTTGCGCTTCGGCTTGTATTGGCGGCGGGCAAGGGATTGCCATGATTATTAGAAACACGAAGGCATCCTAACAATGAAGAAAGCATTTATATTTGGTGATAAAACACTTGATGAAGCAGTGAAGCGAGTTAACTCGCTTCGAAAAATTGCAGTCATCGGAGCTGGCACTATGGGACAAGGCATCGCAATCGATTTGCTACGGCGAACAGAGTGCGAAGTAGTCCTTCTTGATGTAAGTAAGGACGCACTTGACAAAGCAATCGCGCGTCTTGAAAGTGGCTGGGCTCGCGAAGTCAAAGGTGCAATGATTCGTCAAGAAGACATGGACCAATTTCGGTCACGTGTCTCTTGCACCGATTCATACGACGGCTTGTCCGATTGCGATGTAATTTGGGAAGTTGCAACGGAAGACGCAAACATTAAGGCAAAAATCTTTGCTTCAATCGAAGCAGTCGCAGATGGCGACAAGATGGCGGCAATCTTCTCCAACACTTCCTCGCACACAACAGAAGAACTTGCAGAACTGTTTACAAAGGCATCCTTCCGCGAAAAGTTTTTGACAGTACACGGGTACTTCCCGTTTGAAGGCAACCGACTCATCGATGTGATGAAGGGCAAGTATGCATCTTTGGAAGCATTTAGATTTGGTGTTGTATTCGCTGATCAGATTCTTGAAAAGAAAGTAGTTGC
>JACNLO010000053.1 GCA_014381555.1 Planctomycetota bacterium
CTATTTACTGGAATAAATTGAATAACCACGAATAAGTCGATTACGAAAAACAAAACCCAAGTACGTTTTTTCCAATTCCTCATGTCAAGTACTCTATCAGAATGTGTACGAATTTGGATTGCTTATGTTATTTCCTGTTTGGTTTCTGTATAAAAAAGCATGCGCAAGTGGATAGTTTTGGAGGTAACATCCTGTGTAGTACTAACAACATTCGGTACAAAATACCACATCCAAAATGATAAGCTGGATCGCCGCTGTGGTAGTACCACTTCACTCTGCAACTAGGAAAACTCCTACGAATATCTCTAGGAGAATTTAGTTTATACACCGTAGGGAAAACATCTTTCTCCTTGCGCTTTGGCTGTACCCTTTTTAATAGTTTTGCATGCAGTGCGTTTGGAACTATACGTGAGGCAAGCGTAACATATCCCCATTTGTTTGGAGTACGCGCACAAACCCAACCGTTTGGTTTTGTGATTCTTAGCAATTCACTTGCAACATCCTTTGGGCTGTCTATATGTTCAAACACGAAATCGCTAACGACGACATCAAATGTGTTGTCATCAAATGGTAATTTCTCACCAATCTGTAAAACTACTTGATGGTCACTGCATGGGTGTGTTTTGACAATTGCATCAACATCAGTTGCCCACACCTCAGCGCCAGTTGTTTGCAGATTTTGCAGTTCATGACTGTAAACAGATGATTTTAGGTGATGAAAAGAACCTCTCCCAGCGCCAAAATCTAGCACTTTTGGATTTTTAGTTTTTCCAATCAATGCCCGCACAAAATTAAAAAACAAAATCGTGCCATCATGTTTTGTGAATGAGTCGATGGAGACTTCGGGATGTATTTTTCCAATATCCATTTACCTAAACATTAAACAAGAAGTTTACGACATCGCCATCTTGCATGGTGTAGTTTTTGCCTTCACTTCGTAATTTACCTGCTTCTTTTATGGCTTTTTCTGAAGTAAGTTCAAATAAATCGTCAACATGAAAACACTCTGCACGTATAAAACCGCGTTCGATGTCACTGTGAATAACTCCAGCAGCTTGCGGGGCGGGGGCATCTTTGGGAATTGGCCAAGCGCGTACTTCTTTTTCACCTGCTGTATAAAAAGTACTTAAACCAAGCAAAGTGTTGAGTGCACGTGCAAGTGGACCAACTGCAGGTTCAACAAGTTCCATTGACTCAAGCATCTCGACTTGATCTGCAACATCTAGCTCTGCAATTTCCGATTCAAGCGTTGCGCAAACAGTTACACTTTCACCGCCATTTTCTTGTGCGTACTTTGCTACATACTTCGCCGCATCTGAATCACCCCTCACATCGTCTTCAGAAACATTTGCAACGTAGAGCATCGGCTTCGAAGTCATTATGCCGTAACTTTTAAGGATTGCGCGGTCGCTTTCATCCCATTCACCTTCGCGTGCTGGTTTTTCTTCTTCGAGCAGTGAGTTCACTCTTGACAAAACGTCGACCCGTTTTTGGGCTTCTTTGTCGCCATGTTTCGCCGTACGATCGGCTTTGTCAATTGCACCCTCCACAACGACCATATCCGCGACAATGAGTTCACTATCCATCGAAGCGATATCGATTTCTGGCGAGCAATCGTCGTAACATTTTACAACTTGACAAAGTGCATCAACATTTCGAATGTGTGCAAGGACGGCATTTAAGTTAGATCCACCTGAAGGAACACCAGGTAGGTCAACAATTTGAAGCGTTGCGGGGATTATTTTTTTTGCAACGATAAACTCGTTAATTCTATTGAGCCGCGGATCTGGAATTGCGGCAATTCCCATATTCGGTTTCATACTACCCACCTGCACCGCGACACTATGTGCAGTAAGAGCAGTAAATAGTGTTGTTTTACCAACACCCTGAAGTCCAATTAACCCACATTCCATAAGCGGCGTATTGTAGGGTCATGTCGAGGGTCATGTCGAGGGCCTGACCCTTGACATGACCCTCAGGTATAGTGCAGGGCATGATTACAGTAATATTGTTAGCAGCCCTGATAGGCGGTTCGGATTACCAGAAGAAACTAGATATAGCAGGCGATAATCGATTAGAAATTGAACAAGCGATTCGAGATGTGCCAGAAAGTCAGCAATCAGGAATGGCGTGGTTGATAAGTCATATGCCTGAGGAAGATTTAAAAACGCTCACTGGGGAGTTTTTGCTTACGAATTGTGAACTTGCATACGAGGCATGGGAAAACGCTCCATGGAAAGAGCAAATTACGGAAGAAATGTTTTTCGATTGCATCTTGCCGTATGCAAATGTGAATGAACGGAGAGAGGATTGGCGGAGTGATTTTAGAGATAGATTTTTAGAAGTAGTGAAAGAAGCTGAGACTCCAACCGAAGCAGCCATCCTTCTAAATAAGAACATTTACAACATGGTTGATGTTCACTATTCGACTGAGCGACCAAAAGCAGACCAGTCACCCTTTGAAAGCATTGAAGCAGGGATGGCGTCTTGTTCTGGCTTAAGCATTCTTCTTATTGATGCTTGTCGAAGCGTTGGCGTACCCGCTCGTTTTACTGGTACTCCGCTTTGGTATAACGAAAGCGGAAATCACACGTGGATTGAGTTTTGGGATAACGGTTGGCATTACACTGAAGCCGATACTGGGGTTGTTGATTCTGCTTGGTTTGATGGCTCAGCATCAAAAGCAACCAAAGGAGACCAAAAACATGCAATATTCGCCGTTTCATGGAACGAGAGCGAGCAGCACTTTCCGCTTGTCTGGCTACCCGACGTTACTACTTATGGTGCTGTTGATGTTACGGATCGATATGCAACTGAGCATATAGAAACAGAACTTATTCCAATTCGTGTTCGTGCAACCGACAGTGCTGGGCGTCGGTGTGCTGTTCGAGTTATTGTCGCGGACGCGCAAGGCGGAGTGTTGTTTGAAGGAGAGACAAAGAATGATAGTGCTGATGCAAACGATCACTTAACGTTTAAATTGCCTAAAGGTGAAGCCTTTACATTTCACTCGAGCGATGATGCTACGGAGGTTCTAGTTGGCTCTGAGTCAATAATTAACCTAAAAGTCGGAACGCTGACGAAGCGCGGTGTTCAACACTTTGCTGAACAATTTTGGGAACAAAGAAAGATGCAGTTGAGAGAAGAGCGATTAGCAGAAATGGACGCTAAAGTTATTTCGCATCTAGAAATGAAAATGCCAATTTGGTACACCACTTACGGTGATGCTCCTTTTGGAGAACGTTCACTTTGGATTTCGATGCACGGTGGGGGTGGTGCTCCAAATAAAGTCAACTCACAACAATGGGAAAACCAAAAACACATTTACACATTGAAAGAAGGTGTATATGTCGCGCCTAGAGCGCCTACCGATACATGGAACCTGTGGCACCAAGCACATATCGATCCAATGTTCGAGCGACTCATTGAAAACATGATTGTCTTTGAAGGTGTTAATCCAAACAAGGTGTACATCATTGGGTATAGCGCAGGGGGCGATGGTGTGTATCAGCTTGCGCCACGTATGGCTGATCGACTTGCAGCTGCTGGTATGATGGCAGGGCATCCAAATGAAACAGTTCCAGATGGGTTGAGAAATATTGGTTTCGCATTGCACGTTGGGGCAGAAGATTCAGCATACGACCGTAACAAAATAGGCACGCAGTGGAAAGAAAAACTTTCTGAATTGCAAAAAGCTGACCCCAATGGCTACCCCCACCAAGCAGTAATTCACAAGGACAAGGGACATTGGATGGACAAGGAAGAAACAATGGCGCTTCTATGGATGGCGAAGTTTGTTCGTAATCCCTATCCCAACAAAGTAGTTTGGGTACAGGACGACGTTTTGCATAATCAATATTATTGGCTTGGTGTCGATGAACCAAAAGCTCGTACAAAAATAGTCGCATCCATTGAAGACCAGACCATTACGATTCACGAATCCGATGTAAACAAGATAACAATCTACTTAAATGACACATTGATTGATTTAGATAAACCAATCATTTTGAAATATAAAGACAGGCAACTTGGGTCGCAGGAAGTAATTCGTGACAGGAATGTCGTCCAAAAAACACTCCGTGATCCAAAGGATTATTACAGCGGTAAAATAGTGATTGATTTACCATGATAAGTGAGGAAAAACGGCAGTTCTTTTGGGTTTCTCTTTTTTGCGAGTATAAATCCTATACCTTATGACCAAGCACACCTATATAACATGATACGTGTTAGTACAGCGCTTATCGTAGGGTCAGTTTTTTACACGGCAGGTGTATTTTAATTCTTTTCGGGAATCTGGCTAAGTGCGTTTTCTAAAGCTTCGATAGACTTTTCTATCTCTTTCAAAGTTGCTGCATAGTAATGTTCTGTGTGATAAAAATATTTCGCTACATCAGCATCGATAATATGAACTTGCATTGGATCTTCATCTGGTATTAGGACAAACTGACCAACTTGAAATCTATTGAGAGCGAGAGCGCTAGAGCCGTTATTTAGTGCAACAAGATCCTTTAAAGCAACAGCACGACGTAACCGAATCAAATCAGATGCATCATGAATAACAATTGAATATCGCTTTGCTCCAGAGGGCGAATCCATGTTAAGCGAGAGTAGCAATTGCTTCCACTCTTCTTCGTTTGCACAATGCAAAGTTTTAATATACGGAACAGTTCGTCCTTCTTCAAACGTGATTGTAAAAGCTTTTTGTTGATTTTCAGCAAAGAACTCATCTGGGTCAGAACTTCCAACGGCACGAGCCATGGCTTGGTCAACAAACTCTATACCCATGCTATCTTCTTGTTCTGTTCTGAAAAATGCTAGCCGAGTTGCTGGAATTGAATCTGACAAGCCGAGACGCTTAACAATTTCATACACCATCCGAGTAACCAATATTGATTCCCCAGGGAAATGACCATCAATAAATGGAGCAAAAGCAGCAGTGTTTCTGTAAGTGTAATTTTGATCAACAATTTGTTGAGCAATCTCGCGATAAATAATCAGCGGCTCGTTTTTCTCTAAAAAGGCCAAGTCAAAAACGTCATCTTCACGAATGCGGTAAGAATCTCGGAAGAGTTCATTTCCAACGCTGTCAAAACGCGGATCATCTTTGGGCATGGCACTGAGTGCGTGTTCACTCTCTGGAAGAACGTGTGGGGTGAGCACAATGATGACTTCGGTGCGCGAGGATTCTGATCGTTCTGATTGAAACAAATCACCAAGGAATGGGAGGTTAGAGAGAATTGGAACCTTATCGATAATGGTATGATTTTCTTTATTAACGAGACCACCAATAATAAAAGGGGTGTCATTAGGAATACGCCCATACGTTTGTACCCTGCGGCTTGAAATTGTTGGTGCAGATGCAAGCAATGTTCCTGCGTTGTCACGAATTTCAAGATCTTGCCCAGGAACAGTTGTAGAAACAACCGTATCGATGAGCATACTTACCTCTTTGCCGTCTGCAGAAATGCGTGGACGGATGTTCAACATTATTCCAGTAGGAAGATATTTGAAGTTAAAAGAAAGCATATCTGCATTTGTAATTCCTGCAGTGCTTGTCGCGATAGGAATATCTTGTCCAACACGAATTGTAGATTGCCTATTATTAAGAGTGAGTACACTTGGTCTAGATAAAATTTCGGCTTTGCCTTGCCGTAACAACGCGCGGAGTTCCATCCCAAGTAACCAATTGCTAGCATTGCCAAATGGATTACTTAGGCTAACTCCCTCGAGAAGAGCGTCAAATGTATTTGTCCCAGTTCCAGCATTTAAATCTCCTGCGTTAATTCGAGTAACACCATTTGGAGTGTTTGATAAATTCCAATCAATGCCTAAGTCTTTTAAACCATCATCATTTATTTCAAGGACCATGCCCTCGATAAAAATTTGCCGTGCTGGGCGATCAATATATTTACTAAGAAGATGGTTGATTTTGCTGAAATGTTCTGGATGTGCTTTATCAAAGAAAACAATCAACTGGGTCATTGGTGACGCAATCATGTTCGGAGACAAGTCGCTTGCAATATTTGGCACCATTGACATTCCGAAAGCCCCACCAGATACGCTGCCACCAACGAGACCGGTCAAATCGCTTGATGGTTCGGGGACTAAGACAACATAGGGGAGCTGAGACCAGTTAATATCGTTTGGAATTTCTGAAGGTTTAGAGAAAGTGGAAATCCCAAACCCGCGAAGTAACTCAATTGCCGTAGGCGCATCAATGTAACTGAGTTGGACAATTTCGGTTCCAAGATCATCAATCTTTAAACTTGATCGCTTAGCATTTAATGTGTCAAGTGATTCTCTTGCGAATTGTGTTATGCGATCTATATCATCATTTCTGAACATTTCATTGCATTCGATGCGCAATCCTTCGCACCAAATATGCGGTGGCTGTGACAAAAACATTTTGTATCCAAGACGGATAATGTGAGTAGTATCAAAACTTTTTTTTGCAATCGAAATGTGCTCTGTGACTCCCTCTGGAGGAATAGAAAGGACTCCTTCAAGCATTCCACTAGAGTTCAAATAACCCTGGTCACTATATTTTGATGCGATGAGTTCAATCAACTCGCTTATTTCAGTTACGTTCATTGGTTCAAGAGGTACGTAGACGTGCCTCTTCTGTACACCGTCCTCTTGTTCTGGAACGAGCGATGCAATTTCTTCTGGTGAAACATCGATTGATAGAACTGGTGTAGGAACATCTTGAGAGAAAGTAACTATGTCTGGTTCACCAATTGCATCATCAATTGCAGCAGCTAATTCTTCGAAATCTATCGAATCATCTATCTCAAAAACAATCCCATTACTTGTTGGTTGTTCCATTTCCAGAGAGTTTGATGTCGTTCTTGTTGAACATCCAAAAAATAGAGAAACAGAGAGAAGCAACAAACCAAGTTTTGCAGCAGGATGTTTCATGTTTGGTGATCTGTTTGTATGGTCATTCATAATAGTTTTTTTGTCCAAGGTCACAACACGTTTGACGAGTTCAAGGATTGCTGGATCGTGAGTGATTATTATGACGGTTCTACCAGACATGTGGTCCAGAACATCCTTGATAATTTGTATTGAGGCAGTTGTCTCTATAGAAGCAGTTATTTCGTCAATAATGAGAGTTTGTGGCTTTCGTACAAGGGCTCGTGCTAGGTTAATTCGATGTTTCTGACCATGGGAAAGTTCAACACCCTGGTCACCAATTCGGGATTCATATCCCATTGGTAAGCCCTCAATTACATCATGGGCACCAGTTAACCTACACGCTTCGATAATCTCGTCAGCAGTCGCGCTTGGTCTTGCATATCGCAAATTGTCAAGGATCGTTGAGTTGAACAAAAAAGCATCTTGGAATGCCACGCCGAACATTCCTCGAACATCCTGCAATCGCATGTCTCTAATATCATGTCCACCGATTGTGATTTCCCCAGAAGTTGGGTCGTTAAAACGAGGCATCAAACTAATCAGTGTGCTTTTTCCTCCACCACTAGGTCCCGTAATTGCAATGTGTTCGTCTGCATCAATGCAAAGGTTTATATCTTGTAGAACTTGAGTGTTCTCATCAAAGTCAAACGATACATGTTTAAGTTCGATTGGACCGACCAAGTTTATGGTCTTAGTACGGGTACGCATGTCGTATGCAATTTCATCAACTGGTTCGTCAAGCATTTCTAATACACGGTCTACGCTTGCAGAAGTTTGTGAAAAATGTCCAGTCCCACTAATAATTTCTAAAACAGCAGGGTAGAGCATACGAACGTACCAGAAAAACATAAGAAACACACCGATGGTCATACTTCCTGCGTACACTTCCCAAGCACCGTATCCAAGGAGTAATACAGTGCCCGCACCAACAATTAGGTCAGCAACTACCTTTTGTGCAAACTGAAACCGTTTGGTTTTAATTTGATCTTCTCTACCTGCTCGGATAGTTTGCAAAAAAGAATCTGATTCTCGTTTTTCTGCAGAAAAACCTTTAATAACCTGTGCTCCCATAAATGTTTCAACAAGGTTTCCATGTGCTTCTGCTAGATGTTCTTGAGCCCTGTGGTGGCTGTCTCTTATTGGTATGTAAAACTTTTTGTACGTCCAAAGATGGAGTGGCAAGACAATCGTGCTTGCAAGAGCGAGTTTCCAGTTTACAACATATAAAAGGATTAAGAGAATTTGAAATTCAATGATGTACCGAAGCAGTGTTGGTAATTTGTCTTGGATGAAAGTTTGAATTCTGAACGTATCATCCATTACACGCGAACTAATTTTTCCTGGGCGATTTGATTTGTAAAAATCCATTCCAAGTTGTTGCATGTGATCGAAAAGCCGTTGCCTCAAATCAAAACAAACATGTTCACTAACCCTAACCGAAATCATGCGGCTGATAAAAAACAGCACATTTCTCATAACGTAAATTACGCAAAGCGAGGCTAGAATAATCGTCAGAAGTTCCCAGCCACCATTACCGTCCGCAAGTGCTGGAAATACATCATCAACAAGAAGTGCCAGTGCACAAGGAAGTACCATGTCTGCTAGAGCAAGTATTCCTACTAAAACCACAACCATTGTGATTTGCCCGCTCCATGGGCGTATTAACTGGCCAAAACTTCTTAGACCATTGTTCTCTCTATAACCTACCATGTGTGTCTATAGTATCAGGCGTTCCTTCTTCTTCCACCAACTATTCGCCGCTACCTGCCCGTAAATCGCTATAGAGCGGCTTACCACCGACCCAGACCCTGCTGGCGTCCACAATGAAGTTTCCATTGTCTGATATATCGTGGACTTTGCCAGTAATGACAACGTATTTTAAGATCTCCAAGCCGTGATCACCATCGACTGAAAATGGATAAGCATCTCCTGATTCATCCATAAATCGAATTGTACCAAGACCCGCTCTTAATAAATCTCGGTCTTCGCAACAATAATCCTCAGGTGTAGCGCAATGATCTTCTTCGCTCATCACTTCGCACGATTTAAGAGCAGGATCAGCAACAATCATCATTGAAAGCGTTGGGACGAACGAAGAATTTTTACGTCCACCAATTCGAGAGAGAAACGTAACTTCATCACCTTTTTTGGCGGTCTTTTTGACTTCTACAAGATCTTTTACATCTCTTGGTCTTTCAGTTGTAAAAAATGACTCTGGCAACTTTGTTACTTGCTCTGGCGCAGTTGCCTTATTTTCAGTTGTTCCACCACACCCAATAAGGATGGACGCAAGGATTGTTGTAAGTAGTAGTTTCATTTGTATTCCTTTTTATTCTGATGCGCGAAGCGCTTCAGGTATTGGTAATCGTAAACAGCGAAGGGCAGGGGCAATTGCGCCAATGACTCCAAGCAACAAGCCAGATCCAACGCCAAGAGCAATAATTCCTGCGGTCATTGATAAAGTAAATGTTCCCATCGAAAAACGAACGGTAAAACCGTCAAGCGCAAACATCGCGATTAAGCAGGCGATGATTGCGCCGATTGAGGCAGTGAGTATGGATTCTTGTACGAGCGAGAGCGCAATAGTACCTCGCTGGTAACCTAAAACTTGCAGTGCGCCAACTTCGCGGACTCTACTTGCAAATGCGGCGTATGTAGAATTAAAACCACCTAGAATTCCTCCAACAGCAATCATGATACAAGTCATGACGACCATGATTTCTATTGGTTTGTAAAACGAAGATAGAGCAGAAAAATACTCGTCTTCAGATATCGCAGCAAGTTCAAGGTCAATTCTACTTGCTACAAACATATCAAGGTCGCTTGGCTTGGCTTCGTCTAAAGCAACGATGACACAAGAAAGCGTATCGCGCTTGCTTGTAACTTGTAAATCCGTAAGCGAAGTCCACATCTCACCTTCAACGATTCCTCCGCCCGCTTCTAAGACACCAGTGATGGTGTACTCATCATCGTCAAGCATGATTGACTCGCCAACTGCATCTTCTTGATTTTCATAACCAAGAGTTCGTGTTGCAAGTTTTCCAATAAGAATTTCATTTCTGCCATTTCTAGGCGCACGCCCGTTTGTTATCTGCACTTGGTCATGCACAAGAAAGGCCTCGGGACGAATGCCACGAATCAAAATTAAACGGTCTTCACCGTCTATTTCTATAGGCATTTGGATGTGTATTTCTGGTGACACACCTTCCATCCCAGCATGATTACGAAAACCATCTATAGACCCAGCGACTATTCCCGCTGTGTCCATGCCAACTTCACTTCGTTCAACACTTTCAACGCTGCCAGCGCCAAGAAGCATGATATTATTTTTTGCACCACTTACGTCAAGCGTAGTTTGCATGCCAACCATAAATCCACCAGCAATCATAATGAGAAGCACAACAAGCCCGCTTCCAAAAACAGTTAGCAGTAATCGCATTGGTGAACGTCCAAGGTTTCGAGTTGCGTATTCAAAAGGCAATAATTTCATGGTGGCTCCTTTAGACTGCTCTAAAACAAGTTGCTATGTCAGTTCGTGCTAATCGAAGCGCAGGAATCATTGCTGCAAACATACCAAGAGCTAGTGCTAGACCTATTCCCATGAGTGCGGCGTATGGTCCTGTAGACATTTCAATATTGACGCCTTCCATTGTCATAGTGAATTGACCAAGTTGAACGGTTAAATACGCAGCAAAGCCACCTATTACTCCACCAAGGAGCGCAATGGAGGCACCTTCAAGGAGAACCATCCAGCCGATGAGCCATCCGGTGTAACCAAGTGTTTGAAGCACAGCGTGGTCGCGAACTCTATCTCGCATTGCAAGCACAACTGCGTTTGCAACAAGAGCAAAAACAGCAGCAAGTGCTCCCCACGCTAAGATTCCTGCAACTTCTGCAAGGTGAACAATGTCTCTTGCAGCGCGACCTACAAACGATTTCTCTGGAAACGTAGATGTTGGGTGTTCATCGTGTGCAAAAACATCATCGATTTTGGACGAAACTTTATCGAGTTCATTGGGATTGTCGACTTGCACGTTGAACTGTGTAACTATCGTTCCCGTTCCTCCTTTGCGAACTGTCTCTTGTAAAAATGGAAGTTGGACAATCGCAACATTTTTATCTTGTGGTTGGTCTGTCTGTTGAATGCCTGCGACAAAGACCTCAACACCTGCAGCCGAAAATCTGTCTCCAACTTGTATACCACGCCGTTTTGCTAAGCCAGAGCCAACAATTGCTCCATCACCGCGTTTTTTCCATGAATCGATTGAACCATTGACAATGACACCATCCTTTGCAAGCGCATGTTGAATGGATTCTCGTGGAACGCCCCGAAACGTAACGACATCAAGCGAAGCACCACAATTTGAAACGTGAATTTGAATTGGAACTACACTTGCAACGCCATCAACTTGTTTAATTCGTCCTTCATAATATTGTGGCAAACGGCTTGAAAAGGGGCAGTATCGGTTTTCGCGATAGACAACTAGTGTCGTTTCGCCAGCGGTTATCTCAGTTGCTTCTTTTACGCCTGTACGCATTGACTCAACCATGACGAATAAGAACATCGCAACTGCAATTCCACCAAGCGTGAGCGTTGAGCGAATAGGGGATCTCCAAATTTGTTTGAGAACCGTTGGTATTACGCGAAATATTTTCATGTCGCCACCTGCTCTACAAGTTGTCCTTTTTCAAGGTGAAGAAGCGTGTTTGCCCATTCAGTTGTTCGTGGGTCGTGCGTTACCATCACGATGGTTTGCCCTTGCTGCTCTTGAAGATGCTTTAGCAAATCCATAATTGCAGTACCTGTCTCTCGATCAAGGTCACCAGTTGGTTCATCAGCAAGCAATATGGTCGGTTCAGTTACGATTGCCCTTGCAATTGCTACGCGTTGCTCTTGTCCGCCCGAGAGCTGCCTTGGGTAATGGTTGTATCTATCACTAATTCCAACCACATCAAGAGCATTGGCTACTCTTGTGTGCCGTTCTTTTCTTGAAAGTGAATGTAAAAGAAGTGGCAACTCAACATTTTCATACGCAGTTAAGACAGGAACAAGATTATAGAGTTGGAAGATGTAACCAATATGATCTGCTCTCCATTGGGCTAAACTGTTTCTGCCAAGAGTATGAATCGGCGCTCCATCAATTATTAGTTCGCCTTCACTTGGTCTGTCAATCCCTGCAATCAAGTTAAGCAAAGTTGTTTTTCCAGAACCAGATGGTCCCATGAGTGCAACGAAAGAACTGCGATTGATTTCAAGGTTCAAGTTTTTAAGTGGTGTAATTTGTTCTGCACCACGTTTGTAATGTTTAGTAAGATTTTTACATTGTATGAGCGTCATTGTTGGCCTCCAATAATTTGAACAGAGTCACCATCAACAAGGTTGGTTACGTTCGTAATAATTCGATCTCCAGTTGAAAGACCAGAAAGAACTTCAACCCAACCATCGAATTCTTTATCGCCAAGAGTAAGCGTTCGTTTTTTCGCTTGCCCTAAACCCTTGTTTGCATTTTCAACAATCCAAACGGTTGGAATTTCAAAATCATTTATGAGGTCTTTGGGAATAAAGACATGCTGTTCAGTCCATGTTCCTTTATTGTTAACATCACGCTCTGGTTGGAGTATTTTTACTCTTGCAAGCATGTCTGGTTTTAATAAAGGTGACGGGTTAAGAATTTTCACTTTCGCTTCTATAGTATTTTTCTGCTGATCTGCTCGGTGAACAAACCGCAAGACCTCACCATCAAAAGTGGTGTTTGGAAGTACGTCTACAATTATCTGCGCTGGATGTCCTACATCTACTTGCGACGCATCAGCAAGTGGAACATCAGCCCTTACTTGTAATTTTGTAGGGTCATACATGTGCGCAACGTGAGAGGAGTGTTCGTCGTTTCCAAACCGAAGAACAGAACCGGGAGAGACCAGCCGCTCTATAACGATTCCATCCATAGGCGATACGATGGTGCACCTGTCAAAAGCAAGTTGTGCGGTTTCTTTTGCAACTGTTGCGTCATGCAAAGAGGCACGTGCAATTGCAACGTTTGCTTCTTCTGTTAGAAGCCGTAAACGCAGTCGCTCTACAGGACCTTCTGCAAGTGAGCCCGATTCGACTAATGGTTTCTTGCGAGTGTATTCATCTGCTAGTTCTTCCATTTTTGTTTGGGCAGCACGGACTTTGCCTTCCCAAAGTTGCTCATTTGCAATAGCCGTCTTGAGTACAAGTTCGTTATCTTCTGAAATTAACGTTGCAACAGGTTGCCCTTTTGTAACGGTGTCACCCTCAAGAACAAGAACCGATTCGACAATTCCTTCGGTAAGAGCACCAACGTAAACAGAGTACGGTTCTGCCTCGACCCATCCCGGCGCTTGCACGATGGAGGACTCTTGTGCAGTTGAGTCCTGTGGTGTATCTGTTTCGACACTACGCATCACGACTGTAATGGTTTCGACTTCTTTTGCACCTTTTATAGACTCCCAACTTGCATACACCAGAATTGCTGCAGTAATGATAAGAATTACTAACGGAATGCCAAGGCGTGATATAAAACGTTGTTTTGGTTGTGGAATATTCATTGGTTCATTCCTTTAAAAGTTCCGCCTACGGCTTGTTCGAGTTTGATTGCGTTTGTGGAAACAAGAAGTTCATCTCGCAACAATTCCTGTTTTGCTTGGATGCTACTTCTCTCCATTTGGAGTAGTAGTAATGGATCGAGTTCCCCTCGATTGCTTGCTTCAAGTGCTCTTTTTAACGAAGTTTCTGTTGTTAAAAGTACTGTTTCGTCAAGTGATGATTGTTCTATTGATGCCATGAACGAATCAAATAGTGTTCGCACATCGCGGATAACAGTTCTCATTGAATCAATATAGGATAGCTCTTCTTGTTTAAGTTTTGACTGCGCTACTGCTTCCTTTGCGTCGCCATCAAGAGCAATAGTTACTCCAACTCCTGGAGAAACGGCTTCTCTACCATTAAAATTTTCATTCAACATAAAACTCCCAGAAATAAGCGGGGGGTTTGCTAAGCCAAGTTCAGCAGAGCGCTGTTCAATGGTTGCTCTTTGCGCGGCTAGATCGAGTCGATTTTCTATTGCATAAGCAAGTAATGATTCTTCAGAGTGGTGGATTTGTGTGGGTTTTGGTTCTTGAGCAACTATAAATACATTTTGCGTTTCAGGGCAACCCATAGTGTGTAATAAATTTAACAGAGAGATGTCAAATTGTTCTTGTAATTTACTTAGGTTGTGCTTTGAATTTAAGAAAGTAATAGTAGCGCTATCAATTTCTGTTTCAGCAGCTTCCCCTGCACTAACGTGTTTTTTGGTGATCTCTAAAATTTTACTTGCAAGGTCAACGTCTTCATTTGCTAATTGAATAAGTTTAAGTCCAGTAGTAACTTCGTGATGTGCAATTCTTACGTTTGCAACCACACCAACAGTACGATTTGCTGCAGTTAAAATTGCTTGCCGAAGTGTTTGTTCTGCAGAAGCGATTCTGTCTGGACGAGTCCAAAGCCAACTTAGGTTTTGAATGCCTTGTAATACAAGTGGAGCACCAGAAAGCCCATCGACAGCAATGCCAAACGAGCCAGTGATGGTAGGATTAGCAGGAAGTTCTGCTTGGGCGATTTCAGCTCTTCGTTGCACGATGATTGCCAATTCGCGTTGCAAAATGGCATCGTGCGTCATTGCATACGCAATTGCCATATCAACAGAAAGAGGTTTATCTGCACTCCAAGATTGCTCCTCTTCGATGACAACGGGAAGGTGTGCCATTGCAAGTAAATGAGCAGATTGCACATCTCTTGTTGCGTCAATTGACGCTGCGCACCCAGTTAGC
Source organism: Planctomycetota bacterium (assembly GCA_014381555.1). GTDB lineage: Bacteria > Planctomycetota > Phycisphaerae > Phycisphaerales > SM1A02. The sequence continues at coordinate 14,752 of JACNLO010000053.1, forward strand.
AGAAGGGCGGATGAATAATAAATTGTTGTACGCAGGTATTTATAAGTAATCCTGCACAGTAATAGTTGCATGGAAAAAGTCCTTACACAATGACAAAACACTTGTTTAGAAAAACAAGGAGAGAACGGAATGTAATTGTGTTTAGACCTCTAGGATGAGCGTGCCACGAATTGGAGGCGCGCCACTAAACCCTAAATTGTGCTGGAAGTATTTAGGAGGACCGTGAGCAAACGAAGTTGCACATCGACTAACCTGATGGTTTTGAGTTTCGATAAAGAATGGAGAAGGGGTATCAACGCCAAACAAATCAACGGGTGGAGTCCAATCTTGGACGAATATTGTTCCCTTGATTGTGCAACCACAATCGCCGCAATATGGTTCTGGCTCTTCTTCATTATCTTGTTGAGAGCAACAGGAGATTACGACCTTGTTGCAGCAAGAGGAATCTTGTTCATCTTGTACTGAAACAGAACTGCAAGCATCCGTTGCGCCCGATGCTGTATTGACGATGCAACAACAAAGCGGCATGGTGAATGCAAGCACCATTGCAATCATATTTGTAAAAATGCTATGACGTTTATACATTTTCATACTCAGTATAACCTTAACGACACATAGAGCAAGAATATTGTGCCGTTTTTACAGTAAATGCGTCATTGTCCTATAAAATGAGTTCTAGTGAAACTTTCATTTGTCATACCTGCTTGGAATGAAGAAAAACTTCTTGGGGCGACTATCAAATCAATTCAACGATCTTCAATGAATCGCGACTTTGAAATTATCGTTGCAGACGATGCTTCTGATGATCGTACTGCTGAAATTGCAAGAGAACTTGGAGCGGAAGTTGTTTCTTGCAATAACCGCCAGATAGGGCAAACAAGAAACGATGGTGCAAAAATTGCAACAGGTAACGTGTTCATATTCGTCGATGCTGACACGATTGTGTATAAAGAAGTAGTAGACGAAACTGTAGATGCGGTAGAAAAAGGATACGTATCGGGTGGAAGTTTTCCTAGATTCGATGGAAAGATTCCATTGCTTGCAACGATTCTAGCAAAGGCCTTGGAAATACTATTTATAGTTCTCAGGGTCTCAGCAGGAGCGTATTTTTTCTGTACGAAAGAGGCGTTTGAAAATTCAGGCGGTTTCAACCCAAAGTTCTTTGCCGCCGAAGAAGTGCACTTTACAAAATCACTTCACAAATTTGGCAAGTTTAAAACGCAGAAAAACCATGTGCTGACATCAGGTAGAAAGTTTAGAACGCATTCTGCTTTTGAAATACTTTCTACACTTTTCCTTGTTTCGATTCCAGGAATTAGAAAAATAAAAAAACGTAAAAACCTCTGGTACGGCGATAGAAATTAACCATGGGTTAATAAAAGTGCTCACAATGGTGGGCGAACTCGCGGTTAATTAACTTTTGAATCAATCCACTGTGCGATTTCTGGAGCATGGGAACCAAATGTCATAAAGAGTCCAAGGTGCCCGCTTGGGTATATCCAGCGTTCTGGTTTGCCTGCTCGTTCCCAGAGTAAGTCACCGTTTTCAGAGGGGACAACCTTATCCCACTTTGCGTGGATGATGAGCGTGTTGTCATGCGACAATGTTTGGGCAAGAAAATATGGATCACGCGATGGAGTTGCAAGATATTGTTCATTCATTGCATCGAGTTCTTCGTTTGAAAAACAGTTACCGTTGTTATTTGTAAATTTCCAATTCGTAAAAACTCCATCTTGCGTTATTTCAAACAAGTTTGCTCCACCTGCGACGAGTACAACTGCATCGACTTCATCTTGCAATTCGTTAAAGAGAGCAGGAGTATTTAACGCTCCAGCACTGATGCCAATAAGTACAAGAGGGGCACGAACTAAAGATGGGAGTTGTTCTTCCATTCGTTTTCGTATGGCTTTTGTTGCTGTAATTACTTGACAATATTTGCTTTCAAAAATTTCAATGGCAGACAAAACAGGATCCACTCCTTCAAGCGGAACTTCCATCTTGTAGTCAGGCACATTCAGCACGGTGTACAGATAGACAACAGCCCAACCATTATTGAGCAGTTCTCTTCCAAGTGTTTTGGAGGAATGTTGCATCCCACCAAGGCCGCACAAAATGTACGCAAGTCCCTTTGGCTCTGATCTAATGTTCCAAGATGCACGATAGACCATTCCACCATCTGAATCGATATGAACAGCACGGAGTATGTCAGGGAGCAGGGCTTTAGAATCTGGGACATCAGAACTTTGGTTCCAACAACACCACCTTCCAAGTGAGTCCTGCACACCTCGGTCAGGTGCGTAATTCAAATAGTAGTTCACCCCAAATTCATTTGTTTCGACATTTATATCTTCTATCAATTTTCGAGTTTGTTTACCAAAAAATTCTCCACCCTTGTGGGTGAATTCAAACTCAACGGTTTCAGGTGCAAGTTCATTATCTACTTCACAATCGATTAGACGAATGTTTGGCAACAATGAAATGTTTTCGTCAGGAAAAGTGTGAAATTCACAAGATGAAAAAGAATATTCAAAAACTGGAACATTCTTTTGCACAGATGCAGGAACGCGTTCCATCGAACAGCCCGAAAGAATGACAAACAACAAAACTAAACCGATAATTCTCATTTTGGCGTGCAGAGTAACAGGATTAGTAAATATTGTTATCCCCAGTTCTCAATAATAGTCAATAGATCAGTTGCATTGACAATGCTATTAGCATCAATATCAGCATGGCAGTCCACTGGCAAATCAGGGCAATTTTCACATGCACTAATGAGTTCAAGAATATCTGATGTGTTCACCGCTCCCTCTCGATTGATATCAGTGGTTTGGCTTATTTGTAATAGCAATGGAATATGCATCGTTACAGTAGCAGTTGGGTCAGTAAAGCCCTGCGATTCATAGACAACCTCAGTAAGATCTGCCTAGAAAGCGTTTTGTGCTAAACAAAAAATGAATAGTGCATATCTCATTTGAATGAGCATAGCATCGAAACGAACAATTTCAAAGCGTATCCCAAACTGTTTCTGGTGCACACCCCAAGCACCAACTACAGCCAACAAGTTACGTTTCACGCCCACGAAAAGATGTAGGTCTGTAAAATGTGTGTAGAATTACACAAATGGATTCTCAACTAATATAAAGGACTTACCGTGGCAAGTTTAAAATCTAAACGAACTTTAAGTGTCTTTGTGCTTGCGATGATGAACGTAGCTGTTGTTATGAGTTTGAGAGGGCTCCCGATGATGGCAAAAGAAGGCCTAACCATGGTCTTCTACTTGTTATTTGCATCTATTCTGTTTCTCGTTCCTGTCTCTCTTGTTTCCGCCGAACTTGCAACGGGGTGGCCAAAAAATGGCGGTGTCTACGTTTGGGTTAAAGAGGCGTTTGGTTCAAAACTTGGGTTCACTGCAATTTGGTTACAGTGGATTCAAAACGTAATTTGGTATCCGACTGTTCTTGCGTTTGCTGCAGGGGCACTTGCGTACCTTTTTGTGGATCCAGCTCTTGCAGATAACAAATTCTTTAGTGTTGTCGTAATTTTAGTTGTGTACTGGGGAGCAACACTTGTAAACTTGCGAGGTGTTGCATCCGCAGGTTGGTTAACAACCGCTGGTGTAATTGGCGGAACTATTTTGCCCGGACTTTTAATTATCGTTCTTGGACTTTTCTGGTGGTTTGGCGGAAATCCAATTGAGTTTAGCGCAACGGCTAACCCATCTGCGTTTCTTCCTGACTTTGGAAACATAAACTCTCTTGCATTCCTTGGAGGTATTGTTTTGCTCTTTGCTGGTATGGAAGTTGGCGCGGTACACGTAAATGAATTGAAAAACCCAAAGGGACAATTTCCTGCGGCAATCTTTATTGCGATGTTTGTCATTATTGGTATTTTTACCCTTGGTTCTTTGGCGGTCGCAGCCGTGCTTCCAGCCGATGGAATTAGTTTGACAGCAGGAATTATGCAAGCGTTGCACGATTTCCTTGACAAGTTCCATTCATTGTGGCTACTTCCAGTCCTTGGATTTCTTGTTGCTTTTGGCGCAATCGGTGGTGTGACTGCTTGGATTGCAGGTCCAAGTCGCGGCTTGCTTGCAACAGCAGAGCAAGGTGAACTTCCACCATTTTTGCAAAAAGTAAATAAAAGCGGAGTCCAAGTAAATATTTTGATGGTGCAAGGTGCAATCGTAACTTTAATATCACTTGTGTACTTGCTCATGCCAAACGTAAGTAGCGCGTTTTTCTTGTTAACGGCTTTGACTGCTTGTTTATATTTGTTTATGTACATGCTTCTTTTTGCGACTGCAATAAAATTGCGATTCTCAGACCCAGATGTGCCGCGTGCTTTCAAAGTTCCTGGCGGAAATTTTGGCATGGTTGTAATCGCGGGCATCGGTTTGCTCGCAGTTCTTTTCGCTTACATCATTTTATTTTTCCCTCCAAGCAATCTTAAAGTTGGAAGCCCCGCGTTCTACGTTGGGTTTCTCGTTATAGGAAACCTTATTTTTATATCGTTACCAGTTATTATTAATCACTTCAAAAAACCATCATGGATGCCAGAGAAAAAAGAAGGATCTTTGGAATAATGCTTCATAAGAAAAATCAAGAAAAATTAGAAGAACTTGTAGCTCCAACATACGGTTCAGAGTTCACCGCAAAACAACTGCCAAAGTTCAAAATGCCAGATGGTGATATTCCTCCTCGGCACGCGTACCGAATCGTGCATGATGAACTTATGCTCGATGGTAATTCGCGCCAAAACCTTGCGACATTCTGTACAACTTTTGTTGAACCAGAAG
>JACNLO010000007.1 GCA_014381555.1 Planctomycetota bacterium
GTGAAGATTAAATGGTTTAAGATCTATTTTTTCTTTTGCAACTGATTCAACGAATAAAGTCACCCTGTTACCACTTCAATTTCTCCACCATTTGTTCTAGGGCCATCACGATACGTTCGTCTGTATTGTTATGTAATGAAAGATATAGAGATAGAGGATCAACGACATTAATTTTGAGATACATTTTAGGTTCGTAACTCCAAACCTCAATTTCAACTGTGGATTCATCTGGAAGCGGAACGACTTCAAGATTGTCTTTTATATCATTCCACTGATTACGATTTACAGCGAATATCTTGCTTAATGGTCCATCAATCATCGAGTAGCGTGCAAGTGCAGATATTCCAGAAACGAGCCCAGTTTTCTCTTTTGTTTTTTGAATGTAATACCCTGATTTCACTGGATTTTTCAGGAATGGAATTGCATGTTGCCAGATTTCACTAGGACCACCATCAAGAAGTAGACTTCTTTTTCTACCGATGCGTTTTGAATGAGCAATGCCACAACCCTCAAGTTCATCAAAAGCCCGATGGATTGTCATTGTTGAATAACCGAGTTCTTCAACGAACGTAGAGGTGTGTAGACTATTACTACTACGACCAAGAAGGGAATGGATGAGCACAGCTTGTGTCGAGGGACTAAATAACTCTGTTTTATTGGGCTTTGATTTGTAAAACTCGCGGAGGTCTATTCCAATGTTAGGGAGATACATTTGGTTGTTAGGAACTACAAACGGTATGCGGTGTTTAATAAACCGCTTACGATTGTATGCTGTGATTGAATTGCGAACATAAACAACTTCATGTTCCCATTTGTTTTGAACAATTGACATCTGTTTTCTTATGGCTTTTGGCGTCTCCTCAACACCCTTTCCATCGGTCATGAATAGAATCTGTTTGTCATACAAGCGACAGCATTGAAAGCTATAACGTGTTTTTAACAAGACAGGAAGAGAAGAAGATTCTCTCCAATTCCTAAACGATATCGGGACATCAAGAGTTTCCTGCAGATAGGGACCAAGTTGTAGAGATTGGGTGCTCATAGGCGACTAACAATATAATGCATTATAACATAAAAAAAGATAAATAACAAATCAAACGATAATTTGCTATGTAAAACCGTGTTTATACCACACAAAACGGCATTATTAATAATTGAAGAACTTTTTCTATCCAATAATTGGTGGATAGATTATCGCTAAACGTAATCGGAGCTTCTGCACGAAATTGATCAGTGAATCAGGATTGCATTACTCTCTAAGGTTTGATGGATTAAAAAAGATAAAACTCAATTATTCGTGTCGATTTTGGAATAATCATAAAAAACGGTAAGAAAAAAGGCAGGTTTTTTGTGGCTAGCGTATAGTGTGTGCTATACACTGTAAATGGCGTCAGATATTAGTTTTTCAAAAGTTCGTCGTTTGTTGGAACAAAATGGGTGGGCATTGCACCACATTACCGGCTCTCACCATATATTCAAAAAAGCAGGTAAAGCGACGTTCAGTGTTCCAGTGCACCGAGGGAAAGTGAAGGAAATTTATTTCAAGCAAGCGAAAAACATCACAAGAACTTCGTAAACCGTTTAAACCAGAAATTTGGAAATGTGCTGGTGAAATCAGTTCTAAGTACCAGCTCATTCTCGTAAAAGAAGATGGTTTTTGGTTTGGTCGCGGTGTCGAACTGTACTACGCAATGAATGATGGAAAAACAGTTTCTCAGTGTGTAAAAAATACTTATGAATCAATGAGAGTAGTTGTTGCTGTTATGTTGGAAGATGGGGATGTGCCTCCTCGCCCATGCAATCAGAAAAGAGACGAACAGTTGAATATCCGCTTAAGCACTTTAGAGAAAAAACAATTGGAAGTAGATGCCACCCAAGGTGGATTTGCGAGCGTCTCCGACTATGTTCGCTTCAAGTCAATTAGTAAATCCGCTTAAGGTAAACCGTGTGAACACAAATATCGGTGAATCGACATAAAGCGTTCAAGCAGGGGATATGTGTGCTGGCTTTGTTTTTGATGTAGTTCTTTTTGTGAAAACAAATATCGATGGGTGCCAACAATTTCTTCTACCGAATCAACGTCGAGTTTCTTGCATGGTAAAAAACCAAGCAACTTACGGTAATTATCTTCCAAAATAAAAGTGTACGGATAATTGTCTTTTGCGTGATAAAAGGCATAGAAACGGTTTCGTGGTGTTGCTGATTCTTCGCCTGTCCAATTAACTTCGCCATATATCTTTTTTTTGTAATCAACCCTTGCCGTTGTATCGCGGTCGAAGGGTCCCGCGTACATAATTGCCCTTGCAACTTCATAATCCTTTGCAATTAACGCGGCGTTGCCAGCACCTTGTGAGTGTCCGGCAACAATAATTTGTTTCCACCTTGGTGCACCGCTTTCGTCAAGCCACTTTAGCCAATCCATTTCAGGGTGCTGTTCGTCAAGTTCTACTAACAATAAGCGAAGTAAACCAACGACTGATTCATCGTACGAACACTCAACTTCATCCGAAGTGTCAACGCCGTAAATCCGTTCCATGCGAACCTTTTCCATGCAATCGGGGTCTTTTGATGTCCAACATAGATCACTCACCATGCCATTATTTTGATACGCAAGCCCAATAGCACGCAAGCCAACTTCCGCAGCTGATTCGAGCACCCATTCGCTTCGTACTTCAGGCAATTGACCAGAGCCTGGCATAAATAAGTACAAATAATCAGAATTAGGTTTCTCGCTATTCCACATCACCCAGTGGTCGCCATAGATCTCATGAACAAGCCAACTGTCCCCACTAGGAGCAACAAACCCCGCGGTTACAAGTAATGAAATAATACAAAATCGAAACATATTTTCACCTTCTAAAACCCCATGCGAAAATGCTCTTTTATTTCCGCAATATTAAGACAAATAGGTGTTGAAATATGTCCACAAAAAGCCGATTCTATGGGGATATGGAAAAGCAACAGACAAGAATAGACGCGCCTGCTGAGTGGCGCTCCGCTCTGACTGGAATTTCAAGCGGATTATTGCTCTACGAGACCGTTACCGGTCTTGCGATAATGCTTCTTCCGTTCTCTCCATTTAATCAATTCAACGTTCTCCTGCACACCATTCTTGGAATTGCAATGATTATTCCAGTGATTTGGTATTGCATTCGCCACTGGCTCGTGCGGCGTAAAGGAAATCTAAGCCACTACCAATTACTCGGATACATTTCAGTTGCACTTTTGCTTGCGTGTATTGTGAGTGGTGTTGTTTTGACTTGGCAGGGAATTGTTGGACCCGTGATTAGTGCAACTTGGGACACTGTTCATCTAGTAACCGGTTTCGCCATGGCGGTCTTTATCATCATACATATCATTTCGGTTGTTATTCGAAAGGTTAATAAAGACGAAGCGAAGAAAACGCTTGCAGTTGCCCGAAGCCGATTTTATCAGTGGTCGGTCGGGGTTACCGCTCTGTTTCTTGCAGTTGCTTGGGTGTGGTCAACAATCTATACCGACCCACCAACAGTGAGTGCTTTTGCGGATGAGTACAACTGGAAATATGGTGAAGACCGACCCTTTGCACCATCTCTTGCAAGAACAGACACAACCGCTTGGCAAAACGATGTTCGAAATCAAGTCCTTACATTAATTGAACCAGAGAAGCACCAACTCTTTAACGATGCCTTTGAAGAAGCGAAAAAAGATCCAGTTGGTCTTTTTGCTCATATTCGCACTTCAGCAAAAGCAG
>JACNLO010000074.1 GCA_014381555.1 Planctomycetota bacterium
CGGCAGAGAAGTCGGAATGGCAAATCGGCGATGCCTGCCATCGGCGCAAGGAAGACTGGGGACTCAAGTTTGACAGAACCAATTTGCATTTGTGCCATTCTGGCATATTTGCAAAGCGAAAACCACGATTTAAACGCAAAAAAGGCACGTTTTTTTCTTCTTTCGGGTGGGCACAATTGGCACCAATGTTGCGTATTAATAGTTGTCGACGCGGAAAACCCATCGTGGGCCGCAGATACAGAAGGAGCATTATTTATGTCAAAAATTATAGGTATTGATTTAGGAACAACGAACTCGGTAGTTGCCATCATGGAAGGCGACCAACCAAAGGTTCTCATTAACAGTTCGGGTAACCGAACAACGCCATCCGTCGTTGGTTTTACCGACAAGGATGAACGACTTGTTGGACAGCCAGCACGTCACCAACAAGTGACAAACCCAACCAACACTGTTTTCTCAGTGAAACGATTTATGGGTCGACGTCACAACGAAGTGCAGTCTGAAGAAACAATGGTGCCATACGGCGTACTTGGTGGTGCAGACGATCTTGTAAAGATCGGCGTGCAAGACAAAGAGTACACGCCGCCTGAAATCGCAGCGATGATTCTTGGCGAACTCAAGAAAGTAGCTGAAGACTATCTTGGCGAAACAGTTGACCGTGCGGTTATTACAGTGCCTGCATACTTCAACGATGCGCAACGCCAGGCAACGAAAGATGCTGGTGAAATTGCTGGATTGACCGTTGAACGAATCATTAACGAACCAACTGCAGCGGCACTTGCGTATGGTCTTGAAAAGAAAACTAATTCAAAAATCGCGGTCTTTGACCTCGGCGGTGGTACGTTTGACGTTTCCATCCTCGACATCGGCGACGGTGTATTCGAAGTGCTCGCAACAAATGGCGACACGCACCTTGGTGGTGACGATTTTGATCAACGCTTGATCGATTACATCGCGGACGAATTTAAGAAGCAAGAATCAATGGACCTGCGAACAGATCCAATGGCATTGCAACGCTTGAAAGAAGCTGCAGAAAAAGCAAAGTGTGAACTTTCGCAACAAAAAGAAACTTCCGTAAACTTGCCATTCATTACTGCGGATCAAAATGGTCCAAAGCACTTGCAAGTCACGATTACTCGCGCAACGTTTGAATCGATTTGCAGCGATTTGTTTGATCGACTCCGTAAGCCATGCGAATCAGCATTAAAAGATGCTGGCCTTGATGCTTCTGGTGTATCAGACATCGTCATGGTCGGTGGTTCAACTCGGATTCCAAAGGTACAGGAAATTACGAAAGAAATTTTCAAAACTGCGGAACTCGACAAATCCATCAACCCAGACGAAGTTGTAGCAGTTGGTGCCGCGATTCAAGGCGGCGTTCTTACTGGTGACGTGAAAGATGTTCTACTCTTGGACGTTACTCCGCTCTCGCTTGGTGTTGAAACACTCGGCAGCGTGATGACCCGTTTGATTGAACGCAACACAACAATCCCAACTTCCAAGAAGGAAACATTCTCGACCGCTGCAGACAGCCAGTCTTCAGTAACGATTCATGTTCTTCAGGGCGAACGAGAGTTCGCTGCGGACAACCGTTCACTTGGCCGGTTTGACCTCACGGACATTCCGCCAGCACCTCGCGGGACTCCTCAAATTGAAGTTGAGTTTGCGATTGATGCAAACGGTATCTTGAACGTTTCTGCTACGGACAAAGCAACAGGCAAAACCCAACAGATCGAAATCAAGGGTTCCTCTGGTTTGAACGATGACGAAATCGAAAAGATGAAGCAAGATGCTGAAGCACATGCTGAAGACGACAAGGCGCGTCGTGAACTTGTTGAAACGAAGAACAAAGCCGAAATGATGATGCATGAGACCAAGAAGTCCATGGATGAGCACGGCGACAAGATTTCACAAGAAGCACGCGGTGCGATTGAATCAGCGTTGTCTAACCTTGAAGAAAAACTCAAGGGTGACGACAAAGAAGCAATCGAAGCAGCACTCACAGCACTCGCTAGTTCTGCTGAAGAACTCGGCAAGGCCGTGTACGAAGCAACTGCGGCAAACGCAACCGGCGGTGAAGCTGGTGACGGCGAATGCTGTGGCGGCGACGGCGAAGATTGTGGTGACGGAAGTTGCAACGCAGACGATGTAATCGACGCTGAGTACGAAGTCAACGAAGAGTAACTCGTTACTTCCTAACCTTACCTCCCTCCCTCGGAACTATATATAGTTCCAACTGCAGAGCCCCTCTTACGAGGGGCTCTGTTTCATTTAGCGGTACTTCACTCGTTATAGCGGCATTCGATCACCTATTGCTGCCTGTCACTACGTCGCATTCCATCGATGACCCAATAGGGTCATCTGCTTCATGCTCCTTGTGACAGATTGCAATCGTCGATCTCGGTGCTCGCTCTAACTCGTTCAGTACCGCTTGAATAATTTTACTTTTTTATAGCGGCATTCGATCACTTATTGTTCTTCACCCTCAACGGTCATCCGAGCAGGGTGCCCAAACCAAGCGTTGATTTCAACTTCGCCGTAATGTTGCTTTAGAGTTTCAACGACATCTTCCATTGATGCATCGGGATCGACCCACCCACCAAAGATGTCAGGAAAGTCCTGTGCGCAGTTATTATTTTTCTCGTTGCTGTCAAATCGAATCGGGCACCAGAACGACTCTACGTTACGAAGCATTTCGGTACCAAGTGACCAAACGCCGGTCATCCAATCGCAATACAAACACCAAATCAAATCGTGCCCAACCAAATCCTTGAACCGGTAACGGTATGCTCGCACCCAGTCACTATGTTTATATTTTGGAAAATGCACAAGCCATATTAAAAATGGATAGACCAAAAGTTCAGCGATACGAACAAGAAAGAAAGCGGGAAGTGCAAATGACGTTATCCAAACCGCGAAATAGTGTCGAAATGGTCCAACCATTTCGTTGTGGACTTTATAAATGCGTGGACCTCTTCGCGCTTTTGGGTGTGCAAGCCCGTGCAGCACGGTCCAAATTACAACCGCAAGTATTTGAGCGCAAATCGAGGCGCCAAGACCAATCCAGCCACCCAAAATCGGACCAACGACAATTGGCGCGACGCCGCAGTAAGCAATGACTAAATCAAGACCAGGTGCCTTGCTGAGAAAGTTTGTTATGCACTTTCCAAACTTGCCAAGATGCGTGCAAAGATGGATAAAACCGGCGAAGAGCAATAAGGAACCAAGGGTGATTCCGCCAATGAGTAAAAAGTCATGCATGCGTGGAATGGTATCAGGAGCTGGAGTTTTCGACGTAACTTCGACGTGACTGTCACACAGAGCGAGTCAGCAAGCGACAGTGACTGTTACTAGAAATCGAACGCAGAAACCCTCGCTCGGGATAGTTTTTGGGGTATCTCTTGATTTTTCGGAGATATTTCTTGAATTGCTTGCCGTTTTTCGGTAGGGTTACGCATAGATAGTACGGGTCACAATTCCGAAAAATTTCAACAACAAGTGCCCCGCGAGGAAGGAAAAGAGGATGAACAAACGAACGTTTCAAATCGTAATGACCACTTTAGGGTTCTTGGTGTGTGTTGGCGTGGCAAACGCCCAGTCACCAATCGTTAATAATGAAGAAGCCAAACTACTGCCAAGTGATGGGGCAGA
>JACNLO010000034.1 GCA_014381555.1 Planctomycetota bacterium
GCCTTGGGCTTCGGTTGTGCTCTTGCCCATTTCTGCGGTAATCAACCTTCCAATTTCGGGGGCTTCTTCGGCAAGGCGAGCGGCAGCAGGTCGTAAAAGTTCAACGCGAGCATCTAACCCAAGATCGTTCCACGGCTTTTGCGCAGTTCTCGCTTTTTCAACAATACCTGCAATCGTATCTGTTTGTGTAATTGGCACGCTTCCAACGACTTCACCAGTTGCTGGGTTAATTGATTCAAGCATATTTGTAGCAGTAGCAGTCATAATTCAATCCTTTGTTAAGACCGCGTATTATAAAGTAGTTATAGCCCAACGTTTATTGGCAGGGCCCCCAAGCTCCTATGAGAACAAGAAGGTCGTCTATTGCTACAAAACCATCACCATTGAAGTCCGACTCACAATCAGTGCATTCGCCCCAATTTGAAATAAGTGCCAATATATCAGCAACATTAACTTCTTGGTCACCGTTTAAATCACCAATACAGTTAGCGTTAAAATCGACAAGTAATTCGCCTGCGACAAAACTGTTACCAAGATTGTTTTGAGTAGGAGATACTCGAATGAGGACACTTTCGCCAGTTGCTACTTGAAGTTCAGATCCGCCGTGCACTCCGTCGCAAAGCAAATTGTTGCAAGCGGAAGATGTGTCACTGCAACTGTAATACATAGACACGGATGTTTCAGTTTGTGAATCACCGCCAAAGTCAGGGCATGTGGTTGCTTTCAAGATGCCAGATTCGCCAGCGGTGTACCTAAACCACGCAGAACGATTTGAAGCGCTTTCACCGTTACAGAGCAGAGCAGAATCGTCTAACGATCCTCTCGTATTGAATGGCCAAGTGCCTGAATCTACTTCTTGTGCAATTTCACATTTGTAGTTTGTAGTTGGTGTCGGGGTGTTAGTGAAATCTAAATGGAAAGATCCCGATGTACCATCCATCCCTGCAACTCGAATCAAATATGCTGAACTTGCTACTGCGGTCCATGTAATTGAAGTTCCATATCCTTCGTTGCACTGCCCATCGTACACAGTGCCACATCCTAGCAGTGGTAATTGAGGTTCGTCCTTATGTACGGACATTACATGTGGGAAATCGGTATCTGGGGAACATGTTGTAACGCTCATGGTTCCCGCAACATCTGCAGGTAATTTAAACCACATACCTTTCGAAGAACCATCCCAACATGGAAGCCCAAAGGGTACATCTGGCATGAACTCATTTGACCGCGGCCTCGATTCAGTCAACAGAATTGGATAATTAGGATGCGAACCTTGGAGCATGGTTGGTTTCATGTACGCTTCATACCAACCTGCTGTTGGTGAGTTTCCTTGACCTCCAATGCGAAGTTGATACGATTTTCCAGCGAGTACTTGAGCAATTGCAGGTCCGTTGACATCTGTTGAACAGGAAAGACCAAGGAGTTCGGTTGGATTGCCTTGAGTATCGAGCTCATAAATTGCAACACTGTCAGTTATTCCTTGTGTTCCAACAAGACCTTCGCCAACTTCTGCTGCCTCAGCGACACCAACTTCCAACTCACCGTCATCTTCGACATCAATTTGCCAAAAAATACTTGGTCCCATAGGTGGGATGCCCGGACAATAAGGTGGGTCAGGATCATCTCCAGCGCCAGTTGTATCTACCCAGAATGAAATGCTTGCAAATGCGCTAATATCAAGAGGAGCCATGATAATGTCATTAAATAATCCGTCACCCTCAGTTACAGTAAGTTGCTCGGCAACCCAAGTTGTATTGTTTGAACTCCAGTCATCGTAATCATAACTTGATCCACCAACTGTAAGCATCATTCCTACATAATAAACACCCGGATCTACACCGTAGCCGACAGTTCTTGTGATGTCACCTTGCCAATCATCATCAAAATCGAATGTATTGAAGTTTGTGTACCCACCTACAAGTGTGTCGCTTGTGGAAATTGTTCGGTTCGTTGAAAGATACACTCGAAGCCGCACGCCTGAAACGGAAGAGTTAGACATATTCTCAACAAAAGCATTTTCGATCGTAAACGAATCGCCTTGTTGAACAGTGGATGGATTTAATGTTGAATTCACAATTGAACCATCTGCGTAGTATGATTCCACGCCCATGTCTTGAATACTTTCTCTAGTGTCTTGATCATCGTAAAGTATATTGAGTAATTTTGTATCTCTTCTGTGCAAGCCAACAGGATACTCAACATGATAAGTTTGATTGTTGTACATAATTGTTGGACGGTTGTATTGGTAAGTTTCAGCACCGCAAGTTCCAGTTTCAAACGCGATGGCGTGACCCATTTCGTGGATCATCGTTTTTTGAAAGTGCCATTGATCGCTTGTGCCAAACGAGTCATCAAAATCATAGACGAATGTTTTGTCAGGATTCAGGAAGATATCCGCTTCGCTTATTTCGCTACAGCCACCAGAAGACCAGGAGACACAAAGTCCTCTACCACCAGAAGACCAACGAAATGTCGCATCAAATACGCTTTCAAGTGTATCGCTATCAATCCAACCACAAATTTCAGAGTCCCCGTTTGGTGCGTTCCATGTCCCATCGGAATCTATGTAACGGTTTACATCAAAATATTTGTTAAAGCGAGCCATCATGCTGTTGTTGTATGAAAAACTTGTCCATGACTCTGGGACTTGTTGAAAGACGTTAAACAAATCTACGCTGCCACACCCGCATAATGTTTGTCCGCGTTCAACTGTGGGTAAAACAGAGCACGGTCTTAGTGTTACCTCTTTGTTTGGCGTTTCGTTTCTTGCAGAGTAAATCATCTCAAGCATTTCGTCGAGCGTCCAAGCGGTCGCATTTTCAGTCGGAATAGCGGTTACAGTGCTACCATCAGAACTTGTGTCGAGTGGAGTTGCACTTGAAATAGGTTCTCGGTAGAGAGTGGCCATTCCACGGTCTAAAGAAGTTGCGCGGACACTAGGTTTTAGATACCCACGTTTGATACCCGTGATCGGTCTGTATCCCCAAGCCAGTGGATATGAAACACCATCATTTCCTTCGACCACGTGGAATACCCCATCTAATGAACCAAGTGTTGGAGATGAAAGAAGTGCATCTGGATCTTCTGCAAAGACAAGGTACCGTTCACCAAGTTCCCACTTTGGTTGGCAACAAACGCTCACGCTCTCTTCCCCAATAGTTCCACCAAGTTGTTTAATAACAATTTGTTCTGACTTATTTACTTTGCCAGTCACAAGATGGTCAACCGCAAAAGTAATTTTTGTAATAATAAAGTCAGTTGATGTTCTTTCTGGAGTAATGTTAATTACGCGCCCAACAAAAATCGATTTTGGTGTTGTTGCAAGATCGTTAAAAGACGGAGTCTCATGCTCTGCATAAACTAAGTTTGGTAACAGAGTACAAGTCGTAAGGACGACTAGTACGGACAATAAAAGATTTCGAGTTTGACTTCTGATTATACAGTTATACATTTTGAGTTCTCCTGGTTTGATGCATTAGGATGGTTTCAAACCATCTCTCTCCACATTCCATTATGACATCTCATTATGAGTAATGCAATAAATATTATTGTTAACTGTAAAAAACGGGGTTTATTCAAGGTTATGCTGCTCTAGGTGCCGTTTAGACCTTTCTATTGCTTTCCTGAATTGTTTTTGCAG
>JACNLO010000073.1 GCA_014381555.1 Planctomycetota bacterium
GATAATCGCTCAGCGACAAGTTGCCGTGCGTCATAAAGGTTCGCACCCCAACTGAGATCGACCCAGATAATAGATAGACCAATTGCACTCGCGCTACGGACCCTACGAACCCCCGTCATACCATTGACTGCGGATTCGATTGGAAAGGTAACGTATTGTTCAACTTCATCTGCAGAAAGCCCGCCGGCCTCTGCCATGACTACAACCGTTGGTGCATTCAATTCAGGGAATACATCGATGCTCATGCGGGGGAGTTGATATGCAGCATATCCAGTGATAAGCAACGCCATCAACACGATGAGCGAAGAGTAGTGCAGTGAAAAACGAATCAATGCTTTTAACATGATTTAGTGAGCCCCTTCATGAAAAGTACCATCGGAATGAAAGTGCCCACCTTTTTGAATTGAACCGCTCGTTGCGAGCATCAGTTGAAAGCCACCATCGAGGACCACTTCATCGCCATCCGCTAAGCCCGAAAGAACGGCAACCCAGCGACCATCATTAAGCCCAAGATCTGCTTCTATACGAATCGCTTCATTTGGATTGTTAGGTGCGCGCCTAAAAATAATTGGTGTTAACCCATCTTGCTGAACCGCTGCAAGAGGAATTGCAAGTTCAGGAGCGGTTGTTGAGTCAGTAATGATTTCAAGTTGTGCAGTAACACCAGAACGTGCCCAAGATGAAAGTTTGTCTGGGGTGACGTATAAATCAATAGTCCTGTCGTTTGCATCTCCGGTTAATCCAACCTGTAACGTTCCGTGCATTGTATTTTGTAAATCAACAGCATTGCCTGCGGATGTTGGCGTAGGTGGAACGATGTTGACTTGTAAACCATCACGAAGTACGCCAAGATCACTTTGCAACCCAGATGCATGAAACCTAAGTTTGTCTGGCTGTACGATTGTAAGCACGTTGGTTTGTGCATCTGCCCAAGAGCCGTTTGTAATGTTGAGCGTTTCAACAACTCCCGGATTGGTTGCTCTTACTTCTATATCTTTTATTTCTTTCCACCAGTTTGGATTGTCTGCTGGAATGGGAATGTTCAACATCGAGGAAGCTGATTCAAGTGCAATATCCAAGGTGGTTTTTGCGGCACGTAGTGCAGCAACAGTTTCTGCATACGATGCTTCAAGTTGCGCATCTTTTTCTCGTAAGTCAGCAAGTTCCGCTCGTGCAACTGCATACGCAGCACGAGCCGCTGTGTGCTCGCGTAAACTTCCTCCGCCTGCATCGCGGATTGCATCGAGTTTCTTAATGCGCTCTTCCCACATTTCTACATTTGTTTTGACGGAATATTCGTGTTGTTCGTGTGCTAGAAAAAGTGGATGAAACATCTCCATCTTTGCCTCAATTTGTTGCAAGGATGAGAAACGACCTGCAAGTGTTTGCTGAATCTCTCGCCAAGCAGGTGAGTAAATTCTGTACAGTGGTTCACCTTTCTCAACTCGATCGAACTGGTTTACAATAAGGTCTACTTTTCCAGCCAATATCGTTCGATACTCTCTTTTTGCAGATGGAAGATATTCAAATCGTCCGGGCGCGCGAAGGGTGTCTTGTAGTCGCCGCCGCTCAACTGTTGCGAAGGTAAGACCCAGATTTTCACGAACAGCCAAAGGAATCGCAACGCGGTTTGTCGGTGTTTCTGCGTGTTCCGAATCAGTAGTAGTTTCTGAATCGGTTATTTCATTGCTACATCCTTGAAGGATGAAAACTAAAAGTAGGGGTAATTGGATTTTCATTGCACACCTCCAAGTGTGTCTTTTGTGGTTATTTCTCTATTTATTGGCGAAGGATTCATTTGGTATTCAGGACCAAGAATTCTATGAACAGTAATTGCAGCGTCTAACTCTGCAACCTGTAATTCAAGAAGACGTCGCTTAGCTTCGTGTTGGCGAGTGACTGTTTCAAGAAGGATGAATGTATCAACTTCCCCAAGTTCAACAATTTTTTCAATATCACGAGTTTGCTCTTGGAGCATTGGGACTATTTCATCTTCAAAGTATGAGTGTTGTGTTTGTTTTACAAGTAAAGTCGTGTTTGCGAGCGCAAGTTCGCGGAAAAGACGAGCGAATGTTGTCTCTGCCTCTGCACGAGCAACTTCCCGCAGTGTGCGTGCGTTTGCGATGCCCGCTTGATTTCGATTCCAAATTGAAAGTGGAATGGAAAGACCAAACAGAACTCGGTGGTCATTAAACTCGCTGCCGTAGCCAGAGCCAATCACAATGTCTGGATATTGTTTTTTGATTTCCAGACGAAGCGTTTCCTCTGCGGTCTGATATTTAGCAAAAAGAATTGCGAGTTCAGTGTTTGCATCAATAAGCCGTGCAGTTTCATCTTCAACGGTTACCAACTCAACTGATGGGAATTCCTGAATCAATAATTTTGCGCTATCTGGAGGCAAACCCATAAGTTTAAGCAGTTCTATTTCTGCTTGAAGCAATGTAAGTGTTGCTTCGGTCGCTTCGACTTCATTGTTTGCAAGTTCAACTTGAAGAAGTCGATGTTCAACGCGATTTATCTCACCTGCCTCAATAAGAGTATTTGCAATTTGGTTTATACGATCAAGTTGTTCGATAACATCGTTAATAAGTTCAACTTGCATGCTAGCGGCTGTCCAATGTGCCCAGCCAGAACGAAGTTCTGCTCGTAAGTTCCATTCTGCATCGACCAATTCGCGAAGTTGCGCTTCATATTCAGTACCTGCTCGTGATTTTTCAACTTTAAGCCGACCAGAGATTGGTATAGTTAGAGTTCCCATTACTCCAAATTGAAATGGTGCCGAAGGCGATGAGATTTCAGCGCCATCAAAACCGAAAACGGGATCTTGCCAAAGTCCAGCGGTTTCAAATTGAGTAAGTGCAACACCCGCCTTAAGACGAGCGATGCGAAGTTCTGGGTTGTAAAACAACGCAATTACTTCACCTTCAGAGGAAGTAATTCCATCGATGATAGAAAACTTATCAGGTGCGTTGTTGTCGACCGAAAGTCGATTCGCAAATGAAGAGACCGGCTCAATATCAATCAAACGCGTTTCTAAAGAATTGCGATATGAACCGATATCAAGCGGGGAGGGTTCGTAAGATTGGCAGCCAACGATAAAGAAGACCAGAGCGAGGAAGCACACACTTCCACTAAGTTTGAAATTCATTTTCTAATTCCTATCAAAAATCACAACAACGCAAACAGGCAGCATTAGCTACAGGTGCGAAATGGAGAACGAGATAGGTGTTTTAGATGAGGAGGCGAGTGATGCGCGCAACAAATAATTGTTGACGTTCAACAGGCGGGTAATCCACAACTGCAAGCCAAGTGGTGTTGCAAGGATTATCAAGAACAGGAGGCAAAACAACAGGAAGAAACGCTAGCGTTAATTCCTGAGTGAGTTCGCTATCGCGAGGAATGGAGAGCAGTGTGATGAGAGTGAGTTCAAGGTCGGTGCATGAACAATCTTCAATGTCTTCAGTTTCTGAAATTGGTGATGGCCATTCGCTGTGATGGCTACATTCCATCTCGCAATGTTCAACAACTTCAGCAACTTCGTGTTCATGACCACCGCCAAGGCAGATGGACACGGAATCTTGAAGACCACCAAATACGGCTTGTACCGTGATGGCTGTCAGAAGTAGAATTGTTGTTAGACGTTGAAACATGCGTTCTTTACTATAGGCGATTCGATTGAGGGTGTCCACAAAAACACCAACTTTGAATTTGGCTAACGCGTTACGCCTAAAATAACTGCGTCCTATAAATGTTAATAGAATCCTGGATGCTATGGGCTACTACGTGTAAAAGTAGTATTTGAAAAAGAAATAGATAATGTGCCAAATAGTGATTTTTTGCAAAAAACATTAATTTATATGCGATGATTTGGCAAGTATCCCGTATATTTGAACGATAAGAGGAGTTCTGAACTCCTAAACAATGGAGAAGATGCAATGCTGAAACAATTTATTACCTTTATAGCTATTTTTTCACTGACTGCTCTGTGTGGTGCAAACCCTGGGATGTCAAAACACGGGAAGGTCATCACAAAGCAAGGTGTTATTAATCCGCATGCAAAGACCGTACAACATAGTACAAGCACAGACCCAAAAGTAACGATTACGTCTCCGCATGGAAAGGTTCGTGTTGATACAAAAGATGGTCCAATTTTTATTGGGCAAATTGGACCGGATCAAGGTCGGGGTGGCGATGAACGAGGGCTCCCGTACCCACGCTGTTTAATCTGCCATGCTGATATTGAAAACGTAACAAAAAATATGGCAGGAATGAATTTGTATTGCGATTTTTGTCATGGTGGTGATCCGTTTGGTGAAACAATCGAAACGGCACACGTCTTTTCTGACGGAAGCGTTGATTACAACGAAACAATTCCACCACTCGATCAGGATTTGGAATATCAAAAGTGGCTGAACCCATCTAACTTACGAGTAGTTGACTCGACTTGCGGCATGTGTCACCCTGATCATGTTGTTAGAGTGAAGAAAAGTTTGATGGCAACAACCGCTGGTCATTACTCTGGTGGTTTTTATCAAAACAATGTTGTTGACACAAAAACATCTATCTACGGGACCTTTGCAATTGAAGATACAGACGGGGATGTGCCAGTTGAAGAAGGTGCGGTCGAATCATTACTTGATTTGATAATCTATGACCCAGCTGGTGATCAAACTGACTTCGCGACACACTATAGAGCAGTGCCTTCACAGGCCTGTGCTCGGTGCCATCTTTGGTCTCGTGGTCGCGGGTATCGAGGTGCAGGTGAGTTTGGAAATGTTGATGGTACATATCGAGCAGATGGTTGCGCTGCATGCCATATGATGTATTCCAACTCTGGTTTGTCTGAAAGTAACGACATGTCTATAGATCACAATGAGGGTGGGCACCCCAGAACACATGTTATTTCAAAGCAAATACCATCAGAACAATGTGTTCATTGCCACCACCGAGGTGCGAGAATCGGGTTGCAGTTTACAGGCAGGGCACAAATGCCTCCTAGGTTACCAAGTGGTCCCGGGGTTCCTGGAACAACTGACGAGCGGTTTAATAAAAACTATCACTACACTGTTGAGGATACAAACCCACAAGACGCACACGCCCAAGCGGGGATGCACTGCATAGATTGTCACACAGATAATGGAATTCATGGTGACGGAAATATTTGGGGGCACATGGACCAAGCAACAAAGATTGAATGCCGAACTTGCCATGGCATGCCAAATGAAGCACCAACGCTGATTGATAATGATGGGATAAGTTTGACTAATGTTGTCCTTGAATCAGACGGGGAATATGTTCTAACGTCTAAAGTTACGGGTAACCAACACGTAATTCCTACTGCAATGAATATCGTCAAGGGAAATCCAACAGCAGCATGCGCAATGAACGAAAATCACATAAAAGCAGAAGGTGGGTTGGAATGTTATTCTTGCCACACTTCTTGGATTCCAAATTGTTTTGGATGTCACTTTGAACGTGACGAAACCCAAATGGGTTTGAATTATGTAACTGGCGAATTTGAAGTTGGCAAGGTTTCAACTAACAATAAAATCTTTGAAGCCCTTAGACACTTCTCACTTGGAGAAAATAGCGAAGGAAAGGTAGCGCCGTACATAGTTGCTTGCCATCCAATTGCAGACGTAACGGCTCCTGATGGAAGCAAAAAGATGGATTTTGTTATGCCTGTTACAAGTAATGGGCTCTCTGGGCTGGGGCACAACCCAATTCAGCCTCACTCAGTAAGAGGTGCAGGCGAAGTTAGAACTTGTGCTGAATGCCACAGATCTCCTGCCTCGCTTGGCTTCGGGTCTGGCCTGTTTACTGTTGCCCGAGATACGATTTACACTGTTGGCGCTGGAGGAATTGGATTGTTTGACCGTCATGCAAATCCTGACTTGCCAGTTCCCGATGGAAGCGTACCTGTTTCTGGTACTCCTATAGCAATAACCTCTAAACCAAGTGTTGTTGAGGGCACAGCAGATTATTTGTACGTTGCTCAGGGGTTAGATGGTGTTGAAATTTTTGACCGCACATCTGACACTCCAGATGAAGTTGTTCACACAGTCGATGGTGTCGATGCAATTGATGTAGCCCGTGTATCAAGATACCTTTACGTTGTAGATGCAGGTGTTGGAGTTAGAATTTATGACAACGATAATCCTGAAAACACAACTCTTGTGTCAACAGTTTCAATTCCAAACGCAATAAGAGCTGTCCCTTGGGGCATCTACTTGTTTGTTCCAGCGCAAAACGATGGTTTAGTGATTGTAAATATCGCTGACCACAATTCACCATTCGTTGCTGCAACTGTCAGTAACATCAATGCAAATGATGTGTTTGTTTTCAGTCATTACCAAATTGGGAACGATTTTGCTGTTCGAGCGTATGTTGCTGATTCATCAGCAGGCGTACACGTAATTGACTTGCTTCCTGATGTTGAGTATCCTCAGATTGTTGAGACAATTAACTCTGGCGATGCGTTTGCAGTAGATGTATACACACGCTGGGTAGTTGCAACCGATACAGAACCATCAAGAGAACATGATTATCTTTACGTTGCTGTTGGTTCAGCTGGTATGGATATTTACGACATAACAAACCCAGATGGCATTTACTTCGTTGCAAATGTAAACCTTGGCGGAATGGTTGTTGATGTTGAAGTTGTAAGTCAACTTAATCCTCCTGGAGTGGATGATTACGCAGTAATTGCTAATGAAGACTACGGTCTTCAGATGGTAGACGTGACAGATCCACAGAACCCAATTGGTCTGGGAACAGTTCCAGATGCTAATGGTGTTTCAAGAGTGTTAGTTGAAGTGCAACAAATGGACAGGTTCTTAAGCGAGCAAGGCGACACTCTCAAAGAAAACTCTCATCCATTTACAGGTACTCTTGACAGAGATGATATTGTAAGAATCCTATCTGCTTCAATTGATTGTGACACAGCCGACCCATGCCCATCAGATGTTGATGGTGACGGTTCAGTTGATGTTGGTGATATTCTCGCTTTGATAGCAGAATGGGGTCCCTGCGATGGTTCTTGCGCTGGCGATGTGAACGGTGATGGAACAGTTGGCGTGAACGATTTACTCGAAGTTGTTGGAGCGTGGGGTCCTTGCCAATAAATCAGCCATGTTCCTGCTAGGATAGTCATATGCGGGAACAGCGAACAATTGTAGATGGCATGGAGTTTGGAAAGATATTTCAATTCCAACACATCTTTGGAGCAATAGGTAGTTCATTGCAACCATCGCGCCTTTTGATAGGGCTTTGCATGGTTCTCGTTCTCCTCGCTACTGGTAAGATTTGGGATTCAATTTCAGGAGTTGATGCTTCAAACCTCGATGGACATACAACAACTGAAGCAGTTAACCAAGCCCGCGCCATAGCGATTGCTCAATCAGCAACCGCACTTGGTCTTAGTGCTCCTGAGGGTTCTGAACATTGGACTGTACAACAGGCACAAGCAAATTTATTGATTGCTTGGCAAGATTATCTATTTGAAGGCAGTGTAACGGGTGATGAACGTGCAGAATTTGAGAAGAGGTATTTCGCTCTTGAGAACGTTCGCCCTCAGGGACCCTTTGAAGCTTCAGCACTGTATGTGACAAAGTATTGGAATTCGATTGTCGATGGTGCTCTTGATTTTCATCCTGTACAAATGTGGCGGGGAGTGGTTGCAATTGTCTGGGAATTACCCCAACTTCTTTGGAATGGTGGTTTTCATTGGTTTATAAGTTTGTTTGGTTTTTTCTTGGTGTATGTTCTTTGCATCGGTGGTGGTGCTATTGCACGCATGCAAGCAACGCAACATTCGCGTTCACTTCGATTATCTGTAAGCGAAGCAATCAATTTTTCACACGGCCGATGGCGTGCATCTATTTCAGCTGTAATTGGTCCAGCAATGTTTGTTGCAGCAATTACGGTTTTGCTTATGGTCATGGGATTAATACTATTAAATGTCCCATGGTTGAATCTCATTGGTGGGGTTTTATACGGAATCGCTCTTTTACTGGGGCTTTTAGTGGCATTAGTTGCGGTTGGGTATGCAGTGAGTTTCCCGCTTCTTATTCCTGCAGTAGTAGTTGAAAATTGTGGTGGTGGGGAAGCTGTGCAGCGATCATTCTCGTATTTGTTATCAAAAACATTACTGTTTGTAGGGTACATTGGGCTGTTAATAATTGCGATGGTGTTTGGGTATCTCGTTGTCCGTCTTATCGCAAATTTGACTCTTGATTTAACAGCAAACATTGTAGGTTCGTGGACATTTAATTTGTCATTGCATGGAGCAGGTTCGTTGCAAGACGCAATTGTTCCAGCTGTGCATATTTCATGGTATGAATCTATGGCAGGATTTCTCATCGGATTGTGGGAAACAATCGTGCACGATATTATGATTGGTTGGATTTTTAGTGGATTCTTTAGCGCAAGTTCAATGGTCTATTTGCTTCTGCGATATGCGTGTGATGGACAAGATACCCGCGACATTTGGTGGAAGGGGATATCGCGAGGGACAGCTATTCCGAGCGAACATGATGATGTTCAGAGCGATTAAGTTTCGGATTTAAGTTCGAAAATTGATTGCGTTCGAAACACAACGCCGTTTTCTGAGTGTAGATGGTATGACTGAACATGCAATTGATCGTTGTATCGTTGAACATCAATAATACTTAAACATTTATTGCCTTCATCATCGTAGCGAATGACTTTTGCATTTGCTTCATCGGCGAACTCAGAAAGTTCCTGAAAACTATCACCATACAAGTGTTCAGGCAACAATTCAATTTGCATCGAATTGATAAGCGTGATGCGATCGCCAAACTCTTGTTCGTGATCTCGTTCACCTGCACAAACTAAAGTTGTGACATGCCCACGGTCGGGCAAATTGTCTACTTGAGGAAAAATGACTTCGGTGACGCAGATGCCCTCGTATTCAAATCGGAGAACATGCCCACCCTTGCAGAGCCACGCTTCAAAATCATAATCATTGTGCTGGACTTCAACTCGATCTTCGATGTGGAAGAATTCTGGGTGAATTGCTGACCTGTACAATGCCATGCTGTAGGTTGGCTGATCAATTAATTTTTCTTGTGCTGGCATTATGAGCCCTTAAAAGAGAGAAGTGTCTAATAGTAACAAAGGCCTAACAAACCCTTTGTCCTCCGTGTTGTCTACGTGCATTGTTGCCGATTTTTATTGTAAATCAACCCTAAATATGAGTATTTTTTGACAAATAATGGTGATTGATGGAAACCATTGCTATAAAAGCAGTTGTAGAGAGGGTATTTAATCAGAGATTGCTGTTTGGACTTGTTGCATGTCTGACCAGACCTGTTTGCGAGTTTCTGTCGTGTAGTTTCGAAGGAGATACGAAGGGTGGTATGTTGGCATGACTCTAATGCCTTGATACTCTCCCCAAGTTCCACGAAGTTTTGTAATTCCATTTGTAGTTTGAAGAATGTATTTTGTAGCCGGTGCTCCAAGGGTGACTATTACTTTGGGTTGAACAC
Source organism: Planctomycetota bacterium (assembly GCA_014381555.1). GTDB lineage: Bacteria > Planctomycetota > Phycisphaerae > Phycisphaerales > SM1A02. The sequence continues at coordinate 9,510 of JACNLO010000073.1, forward strand.
ATTCAATTTGTTTTTGAAGATACGGTCCACACTGCGCAATTTCAGTTGGTAGTGGAGTTCGGTTGTTGGGTGGTCGACTTTTGAGGACATTTGCTATGTAAACATCTTCTCGCCTCATCCCCATTGCTTCGATGATTTGATTAAGTTTTTGTCCCGCTGCCCCAACAAAAGGTACACCCTGAGCATCCTCTTCAGCCCCAGGTGCTTCCCCGATGAACATGAGCATCGCGTGTTCATTACCAGTTCCAAAAACTGTTTGTGTGTGACTTTTCGAAGTTGTGCAATGCGGACAATTGGTGTCATGGTCAACCCGAAGAGTTTCAAGTGAAGATAGTGATACCGTCTCTGGAGAAACAATACTTTTACTAACGGGAAGAAAATCAACGCCCATGAGTTTACAAGTTTCAAGATGTAGTTGAGCACTGCGTTGATTCATCATTACATCTTAATCTTGTTTCAGAATAATTGTAACTGGGCCATCGTTCTGAATTTCAACACGCATCATTGCACCAAACATGCCACATTTAACAGGAATTCCGTATTCTTGAAGGAGATGCCCAACCTCTTCGACTAAAGGTTCTGCAAGTTCAGGTTTTGCTGCTTTGATGAAGCTTGGACGATTCCCTTGGTCACAATCTGCTGCCAGAGTGAATTGGCTTACAAGAAGTAATTCGCCTTTTATATCGATGATGGAGTGGTTCATTTTTCCATCTTGGTCGCAAAAGATACGAAGATTTGAGAGTTTTTTTGCTATCCAAGATGCGTTGGAAGAATCGTCTCCCTCTTCAACTCCAAGAAAGACGCACAAGCCAGTTTTTATCGTTTCAGCATGATGGGGGTCATCGATATAGACCCCAGCTTCAAGAACACGTTGTACAACAGCAATCATTTTTGTTTAGAGAAGTGCCATTGCACAACTTGAAACAAGCGCGATTCCCTTGTCGTCGCATGCTTGTCGATAATCAATTAACTCGATTTCATTAGGATTCAGCAACTGTATCGCTGCACTCATGTTTCCAATGCTACACCATTGTGTTGAATTGTTGTGCCATTTCATTGCAGAGATGAATTCCTCGGTATCGTTGCCGATATATTTGGTCATCATTTCGCGATCGTGTCGTTCTACATCAAACTTTCTCTGTTCATCGACGGGACGTGGTTCGCCAAACTGTTGACCTACATGACTTAAATCAGCAGAAGCGACAACGAAAGTTGTACCACCAACTTCATCGAGCACTTCTTTGAGTGTTGAAATGAACTCGTCGGTTGATGTCCTTATATTTCCTTCTTCAGCATCATCAATCATCTCGATAAGTGGATTTGGGATTAACACCGCGATTATTGGAACTTCGCCGAAACAATACTGTAACCACGGTAGGTGTAATTCAATTGAATGTTCAGCAGCATGATCAATCAAATCTTTTACAACACCGTCACCGAACCGATCTACAAGCTTGCCCACAACCTCCTCATCAATAGGGCACGTGCCAATTGGCGAAGAAAATCCAATTGTAGAAAGTACAGCTCCATCACCTTCACCAAAATGATTCGTTCCAAGGATGACAACTCGGTCTGGAGTAGTCCTGTTTTTCCAAGCATAGTATGCAGAGGCGTAATTTGGCCAACCACGATCATAATCAAGGTGAGGAGCAACTATACCTAATACCGGCTTTTCAAACTCTGGATCTTCGGTTTGCTCGAACCAATTTTCGATTTGAGCTTTACAGTCGTCAGCCGTTTCGCCAAGTGGACCAGATGAGCGAATTGGAAAAGTTCCTGAATCACGGTATTTCTGAAGGGTTTCATTCTCAAGTTTCGTCGCAGTTGGCCCCCAGAGTAGACCAACTGAATCCAATTTCTTAAGGAGGTCGATGAATTTATCTGGTGGGGCTTTGGTTGCTTTCGCAATTTCCTCAGCCATAGTGTCACCATCTATTCGTTGAATCACAGCAAAGATATTTGGCGGGACGACCATCGTTTCCTTTGTCAGCATGTATGGGTCACGAAGAGCGACATATTGCTGATCTTTTTGTTTGACTGGCCATGCTTGGAATTTTCGCAGGGCAGGCATCAGTAAGTGTTCTGGTAGGTCCGAGAATGGCATATGGGGCTCCGTCTGATGAAAAAAGGGTCGTATTGTCGTCAATAGAAAAGAAATGAATCCAAATGTAGCAATATTTCACCTACAACCGCGTAATACGGTATCACCACTTGCTCTATTGCGGTGGTTGTTTACAATACAGAATCCACCTTTTTTTTGAATCTAGTAACGCCACCTTTTCGGAAGGAATTATATGAAACTCCTGATTAAACATTTTACTCTCACCGCAACACTTGTAACTGCATCTATAGTTTTAATAGGTTGTGAAAATCCTGTAACTGAACCAGAATCTACACAGCAGGTAGACGGCACGAAGCAGGTGGAAAAGAAAAAGGGCGATTTAGCTAAGAGACCAGATGGTGTGCCAGCACTTCCTGAGTCGGATCCAGTTCCTGTTGATGTATCAAAAACGAATATTAAGTCTAGTAAGGCCGGAACACCCAATGGCGATAAGCCAGGACTTGATTTAGCTTCATCAACAACAGATATTTCAACAAAAACAAAAAAACCTGATCAGCCAGACAATCAAAATCCCGAACTTGTTGAGCAAGTTATCACACTTACCCCCGTATCCCTAGATTTGGGCAGTTTCTCTACGAGCGAAAAAGCCGAGGGTAGCGTTACACTGAAGAACACTGGTGAGTTTCCTGTGACAATTGAACGTGCAAAAGCAAGTTGTGGGTGCACGACATCCGACTTTAGAAATGGAACGGTTCTACAACCAGGTGAGTCAACAGACGTAAGTGTGACAATGAATGGCAAGGGGCGTGCAAGGAAACTTTCAAAGACCGTCACATTCACAATAAAAGACTATCCTCCACTTCGCCTTCCAGTTGTTGCTGAAACTATTTCGTATGTTAATCTCGATTCAGAACCATTAACTATTGAAGAGGGTGCAGAGACTTCAACGATTACATTAACCTCAATCGATGATACTCCATTTATAGTGACCTCGATGCTCCCAGCAATTGCTGTGGAACTTCCAACTGAACCATCAACTACACAGGTTCTTACAATTGATTGGAACGCATTTTGGGATGTTGTACGAACAACAAAAGTTTCGTTTCGGCTTGATCACCCACTTTGCAAAGAGATAACCACTAGCATTCGTCTGTCTGCACCTCAGCGGGTACGTCTTAACGAAATTATTACTGCGAATCGTGCTAGTGGCAAACTCCCTTCAAAAGAACCAACTCAAGCACAGACTGGAGACCAACTTGCAAAGTACATTAGGGCAGGTCGAGGCAATCAAGTATTAGGGTATATTAAAAATGGTCTAGGTAAGTATGATGCTGTCGACCGAGGTGGCGTGAATTTGTTAAGTATTGCTGCTGAGGTTGGCGATGCTGATACAACTTCTGGTTTACTCGAATTGGGTGCGGTAATTGAACGCGTCGATCGTGTGAATAGAACTCCACTTATGTATGCGGCACGTTCCAAAAATACTGAGACGATTCAACTACTTCTTGATGCAGGTGCAGATATTCAGTCAAGAGATCGCTTAGGAAATACGCCACTCTCTTGGGCAGCTGGATTTGGTATTGCAGACGGCGTGCAAGTATTGATTGATGCAGGAGCAGATGCAAATACCGTAGACACCGTGCTTGGTTACACTCCACTTGTTTGGGCTTCAGGATTTGGTGATCCAAAATCAATTCCAATTCTGATTGAAGCTGGGGCAGATGTTTCTGTAAACGATATTGCTGAGGGGCGAACTCCTTTGATGCACGCTGTTCGAACAGGGAGCGTTGATGGTGTAGCAGTTCTTATCGAAGCAGGCGCAAATGTGAATGGAATTGATAATGCAAAATCAACATCACTACACATTGGCGCAGGAAGTAATAATGTGACGCTTGATAAAGTTAAATTGCTCGTTGAAGCAGGCGCTGATACGAGCGCAAAAAATGCTGAAGGTCAGACAGCTCTAGAGCTTGCAAAAGCTAGAGTTGACGATGATGGCTCAAAAATTGTTGAATACCTTTCTGCAAATTCTACAACAGAGTAATTCACTCCATAATTGTTGAAATTGATGTAGCAGGTCGCTTTTACAGCGACCTGCTGTCGTTATCATGTAAGCTTTGAAGGAGATTTATGATGACTACAGTAGCAGCAGAAACAGCGTACGATCAACTCATCAAGAGAACGAAAGAAGCCAATTCACTTGGCGCAACAATTTCATTACTTCACTGGGATCAAGAAGTGATGATGCCCAAAAAGGGAATTGAATATCGAGCAAATCAAATTTCGTTGACTTCAAGGATGCACCACGAATTGTCAACCGATGATGAAATTGGTGACTTACTTGAGGCGTGTGAAACAGATGGTGAATTGGTCAGTGATTGCACTAGCGCAACAGCGGTTAATGTGCGCGAGATTCGCCATCGGTATGACCGTGCAACAAAATTGCCATCGGCTCTTGTTGAAGAAGAAGCGATGCTTTCAAGTCGCGGACAGAACGCATGGGCAGAAGCAAGAAAAAACAATGACTTTACGGCATTCCAGCCTTGGCTTGAAAAGATAGTCGACCTCCTTCAACGAAAAGCAGAATGTTATGGTTGGGCCGATGGTGGAGAACCATGGGATGCCCTAGCGGAAGATTATGAACCAGGATGCACAGCTGCATCCGTGAGTGAAGTATTTACTCCACTTCGCGATAGATTGCAAACATTGCTCGATGAAATCATGGGAAGCGAAACAAAGCCAAGCAATGCATTTAATGAGATTGCACTTCCGATCAACCAACAAAAAGAATTTGTTCGAGCAATAGCGACCCAGATAGGTTTTGATTTTGATGCTGGTCGTCTTGACGAGTCAACGCACCCATTTTGTAGCGGCACACATTGCAGAGATGTTCGTTTAACCACTCGTTTTCACGAAAATAATGTGAACGATGCAATTGGTTCAACGATGCACGAGGCGGGTCATGGTATATATGAACAGGGTTTGTTGTTTAGCAATGCCGGAACGCCAATGGGTTACGCGGTCTCGCTTGGTATTCATGAATCACAAAGCAGAATGTGGGAAAACCAAGTTGGGCGAAGCGAAGCATTTTGGAAATGGTGCCACCCAAAGATGAATGAATTCTTTGGTGATGCGACTTCGTCTCTTACTTTTGATGACGTCTATGGTGGAGCAAATATTGTTAATCCAGACTTCATTCGTGTTGAAGCAGACGAAGCGACGTACAACATGCACATCATGATTCGGTTTGAACTTGAACGTATGATGATGAAAGGTGACCTTGCGGTTGCCGACTTGCCCGAGGCATGGAATTCTCGTTACAAAGAATATCTTGGTATAGATGTACCAAGTGATACTAAAGGTTGTTTGCAAGACATACACTGGTCGATGACTTCTATGGGATATTTCCCAACGTATACCCTTGGTAATTTGTACTGTGCACAGTTCTTCGAAAAAGCGATGGAAGCAATTCCGAATATGTACGAACAGTTTGCTCTTGGTGAATTTGGTGAACTGAAAACATGGCTTAACGAAAATATTCATCAACGAGGTCAACAATATCGCGCTGCGGAACTTTGTGAGGTTGTCACCGGAAAAGCGCTCAGTGCAGATCCGCTTATGCGACATCTTGAATCGAAGTTACGCCCACTTTACGGGCTTGCTTGAATCCAGCCAACAACTTCTTTTGAGTCCTGCCTTCCAGTAATTTTAGGCACTGTTATCGAAACACCATCTTGGGCGAGTGCGCCAAGAATAGCCATTGCCATCGCTTCCCGTGCCTGTGTTGGGACTCCTAAGGTTTCGATTGTTCCGTCGTTTTTAATCGCTTTCGATAGTGCATTATTGTGGACACCACCTCCAGCGAGCAGGATGCGGTCAACACTTTGGGTTGACGCAGTAATACATGTTCCAATCGCATCAATTGAAGTTGCAAGCAAGTCGGGTGTACTCAGCGAATTTCCTATGTTAAGAACGAACTCGCCAAGGTCATCATTTGTCCCAAGTGAACGGTGCGCATGATTTTGTTCATTTAATTTTTGAAGCAATAACTCATACGCGGCACGGTCTACAACTCCCTTAGTTGCTTCTTCGCCATACTCGTCATACTCGCAGTTAAGTCGAGTGAGTGCAATTGTATTGAGAATCAAATTGCAACAACAAACGTCGAACCCTTTAATTTCTTCGGGTTTGCAGTTTGCTTGAAGAATTGTCACATTGCAAAATCCGCCAAGGTTTACAATCGCGGTGGATTTTTCTTCCGAGCGAAACATAATCCAGTCTGCGAGCGGAGTAATTGGTGCACCTTGTCCTCCGAGTTGTAAATCATGTTGCCTGGGATCAGTAAAAATTTTGCATGGAAATCGTTTTGCGATTGGTGAGTGGTTTATGAGTTGGATACTTTTGGGAGGCTTGTGAAAAATGGTTTGTCCATGTAAAGCGATGAGGTCGATTGCATTAAGTTCTAATTTATAGATTGCTTCCGCTGTAATTTCTCCAACAAGCATTGCTGCTTTGTCCATTTCTTCCTGAGAACCGCCTTGCATTGCGAGCTTCTGCAACAAATGTTTCGCTTCACCTAATCCGCAAGATGCCATCTTGCTGTAAGAAGCAGACATTGTTTCTCCGAAGCCATCAATGTTAACAGAGACTGCATCAACTCCGTCCATACTGGTTCCTGTCATCGTGCCTACGATTGTTCGCATTGCCACACTTTACACGTTTCCTCGCCTATAATTGGCACCATGACACAACGAACATTAGTAACAGGTGGTGCAGGATTTCTTGGTTCACATCTTTGCAGGCGGCTCCTTGACCGCGGCGAACATGTTGTTTGCCTTGATAATCTCTTTACAAGTCGGAAAGAGACGATTGAGCCCCTCATTGAACATCCTAATTTTGAGTTTGTTCTCCACGATATTACTCAGCCCATCGATTTGCAGGTTGATGCGATTTATAATCTCGCTTGTCCTGCGGCTCCAGGTCATTACCAACATAATCCAATCAAAACGCTCAAGACGAATTTGCTTGGTGCGATTCACACGCTTGGCATGGCGAAGGCAAATAAGGCAAAGATTTTCCATGCCTCGACCAGCGAGGTGTATGGTGATCCATCTGTCCATCCACAACCCGAGTCATACAGAGGAAACGTGAATCCAATTGGGTTACGCGCGTGTTACGATGAGGGAAAACGTGCTGCTGAAACACTCATGTTTGATTATCACAGGGTGCATGGTGTGGATATTCGCGTTGCTCGAATTTTTAATACGTATGGTCCGCACATGCACCCTTTTGATGGGCGAGTCGTGAGTAATTTCATTAGACAGGCATTGGCTGGCGAGGATCTTACGATTTTTGGTGATGGACAACAATCGCGTTCATTTTGTTATGTTGACGACTTGATTGACGGATTCATCTCAATGATGGATGCAGAGGAAGCAACAGGTCCTATTAATCTTGGTAATCCAGGTGAATTTACCATGTTTGAGTTAGCGGCACTTGTTATTGAGTTAACAGGTAGTAACTCCGAACTTATTATGAAACCATTGCCTGCTGATGACCCAACGCAGCGCCAGCCAGACATTACGCTAGCCAAAACGACTCTTGGTTGGGAGCCTAGCATTCCTCTGAAGGAAGGGCTTGAGAAAACAATTGCTTGGTTCTCTGGGATAGATTTGTCTCTGTGGACTCCTCCCACACCTAACTGGGAAGGTGGGCTCACAGAGAGCGTGTAGTTGTTTGCTGACGACGTAGTGTCAGTGCCAACCCCGTTTTTCGATGAAAAACGAATAAAATTACCGAATAACTACCGAACATCGGTTGACAATGCCGATGTTTCTGTCATCCTACCGTAAACCTAACAAACGAACGCTAGTGAAGGAGCACGAAAAAAATGGCAACACCAATAACAGCAACCCAAAATGGAAAGTTAAAGAAATCAGCACGAAAAACAGCATCTCCTGCTGAAAAACGGAAAAAGGGCGGTATCGTATCCAGTGGCAGAAAGACGTCTCAATCTAGTGCAGGAAGCACAGCAAAGGAACCACGGAAGGCAGGGAAAGATATGACAACAAAAGCAAAGGCAACTGTAGAAGATAAGGGAAGGGTACAAGCACTTGAGAATGCTCTCTCTCAAATAGATAAAGCATTTGGTAATGGTGCGATTATGCGGCTCAATGGCGAAGACATTTCAGCCATTCCAGCAATTTCAACGGGTGCAATTAGTCTTGACCTTGCATTAGGGGGCAACGGGATGCCACGCGGTCGCGTGATTGAAGTGTTTGGTCCAGAATCATCTGGTAAAACAACGCTCGCTCTAAATGTTGTTGCTCAGGCACAAAAGCAAGGCATCGCAGCGTTTATCGATGCGGAGCATGCACTTGATCCAATGTGGGCGAAGAAACTCGGCGTTGATGTTGATGCGCTTCTTGTCTCACAACCAGACACTGGCGAGCAAGCACTAGAAATTTGCGAAATGCTTGTTCGCTCTAATGCCGTTGATATTGTTGTCATCGACTCTGTGGCTGCGCTTATCCCACGAGCTGAAATTGAAGGCGAAATGGGCGCCACGCATGTTGGATTGCAAGCGCGACTCATGAGTCAGGCAATGCGTAAATTAACTGGTGCTATCGCAAAAAGTGATTGCATGGTGATCTTTATTAATCAAATCCGCGAAAAGATTGGCGTGATGTTCGGTAGTCCTGAAACGACACCGGGCGGTCGTGCTTTGAAGTTCTACTCTTCAATACGCGTAGATATTCGCCGAATTGGTTCCATCAAGGATGGCGATATTCCAATTGGTAACCGCGTCCGAGCACGCGTTGTCAAAAACAAAACCGCTCCACCGTTCCGAAGCGCTGAATTTGACATCATGTTCAATGAAGGTATCAGCATTACAGGCGATTTGATTGATCTCGCTGTGGAAGACGGTATTGTGAACAAGAGTGGCTCATGGTTTAGTTACGGCGAAATCCGATTGGGTCAAGGGCGTGAAAATTCGAAAAAATACTTCGCAGAGAATCCCGATGCGTTTGAAGAAGTGAAAACGAAGGTGCTCATTGCCCGCGGTGTGCTTGAAGATCCAAACGCAACAAGCGCAGAATCGGAATCATCTGAACCAGAAACACCAACCGCGACAAATGAGGGGTAGCGACGGGTCCGACCCGCAACTGTTGAGTGAAGCAACAGTAGTCTTCATTCCAAGACATTGATTGAAACCACTACGGTTTTAAGAAGGGTCTGACCCTAGCAGCACCCCTAGCACACACGATTTCGTTATCGTGTGTGCTGTG
>JACNLO010000076.1 GCA_014381555.1 Planctomycetota bacterium
ACGAACAACAAAAGCTGGAATATACAAAAAAATTGCTTAAAAAGAACGAACTTGACATGGGACAACCGATGAAAATTTACGACTTGGCTGTGCAAATGATTGAATTGTTGGGATACTCTCTTCGAGACGAGGAACATCCGCACGGCGACATAGAAATTGTTATTGACGGTCTTCGACCAGGCGAAAAGTTGTTCGAAGAGTTATCAACCACCGGTGAACTAAAAAACACATCGCATCCAAAAATTCAACTCTCTGTGGAAAATGGGATAAACCCGGAAGAGGTATTAAAACAAACAGACCAACTAGAGTCTATACTTAGTTGTAGAGAAGATACCGAAGCAATACAATTGCTCTGTAGCATGGTGCCGGAATATGTTGCTCAAATAAATACTCCAGAAACCGTGATAATTGATATAACAACAAAACCTGAAGGTCTTGTTACCAACTAGCCCCTTAACAAGGTGATATATGGATAATCAACAACAATACCACCACAAACACGAACAAGAAATCGACCTTGTTGATTTGGCTGCTGTGCTTTGGAGACGAAAAAGCATCGTCGTGATTACCATCATTCTTTCAGTTGCTGCTGGTGTTTATTTAATGGGGAACAAGCAAAGTTTGAAGGTGTCAACCGCTGTAGTTATTGGGGAACTATCAACAATCCGTGATGGAAGTGAACAGGTTGATAAAATTATGACCCTTGATGAGTCAAAACAACTTCTAGAAGCGGTTTTAATTCCAGCGGAAATTACAACTATAGCCAAAGGAGACAATCAACTTTACCAAACGTTGTTTGACAATATCACTATAGATATTGGGGAGAATATTGTGGAGAATATTGGGGAGTACAAACCAAGTGAAAACGGCATTATTGTTGTTTCAGGAGAAATTAGTGATAAATACTCCGAAGAAATGCAAGGCGTTTTAGACACATCAACTTCTTCGCTTTTACTGCTGCAAAACAGAGTATACGAACAACAACAAGCATGGATTAACAATAAAATTGAAGCTAGAAAGATGGATTTAAAGGTCAAAGAGGACTTAAGAAATGTGGAGGCGGACAAACTTGCTTTAATGACCACAAAATTCGACAACGCGGTAGCCCTGGATAAGAATGAAAATGAAGAACTTGTTAAACAGGCTGAACTTAAACAGCGACGCATTGTAGATGCAGCAGAAAACGAGTTGCTTTCTAGGCAAGGAGATAAAGAACGAGAGCAAATCTATTTAACCCGTTTAGACACCCTAGAGCCACTACTTAAACAACGAATTCAAGGTCTTGAAAAAGAACTTATAGAAATAGACACTTCACGCACCAACCTGTATGAAAAGTTATTTACTGGCGGATCTCCAACAGGTTTTGTGACGGATGCGATTTTGGCAATAGATAGAAGGGATGAAAGAGCTCGGTCACAAATAGACAACTTCACCAAGCAACTTTTGGTGGAATTTCCAGTACAAAGAAAAGAAATTCAGTGGCGGTTGAGTACAATCGAGCGTTCTATTTATATGGCAGAGGAAAATCTCGCTATTGCAAGACAGGCGGAGGTTGTGTATCACGTAGATCGAGAATATAGGACAGGGAATCTTGAAAATAATTCAGGGTCAATCACAACGCGAATTGGTGGTTTTGAAGCAGCCAACGAAGCAGAGATATTGCGACTCAAAGCATCTATTGCAACCCTAGAGCTTTCACTAGGCCAATCAACCCCATCAATTGTGCTTTCTCCCGCAACAATTACACCAAAACCCGGCAGGAGTTTATATGTAATTACCGCCGGCTCTTTGTTTCTCGGCGGCATGCTCGGTTGTTTCTTGGTGTTCTTCCTAGAACTAATAAGCAGGGCAAAACTACGTATTGCTGAAACCAGTTGAGTTAGATCTATGCAGACTAAAACCACAGTACCACTTCTCGATTTAAAATTGCAATATGAGTCGCTTCGTAACGAGGTTGAGCCGATGTTGCAAGAAATTTGTGATAGCCAATATTTTGCACTCGGCCCAAAGGTTGTTGAGTTGGAAAAAGAAATAGCTAACTATGTTGGTGTAACACGAGCGATAGGATGCGCTTCTGGAAGTGATGCGCTGCTACTTGCCCTCATGTCGCTTGATGTAAAGGCAGGCGACGAGGTAATTTGCCCGAGCTACACCTTTTTTGCAACGGGTGGAGCAATTAGACGTCTTGGTGCTGTTCCGGTTTGGGCAGATATCGACCCGGTTACGTATAACATCACTCCCGAAAGTGTAAAGGTTGCAGCACAAAATTGCTCTCGACTTAAGGCAATCATGCCAGTGCATCTTTATGGACAAACAGTTGATATGTGCGGCGTACTTGACCTTGCAAGCGAGTTACAAATTCCTGTTGTTGAGGATGCAGCGCAAGCAATCGGTTCAAAAGACACGACTGGTGCCATGGCTGGGTCGCGTGGAAATATAGGGTGTTTTAGTTTTTACCCCACTAAAAACCTGGGCGGTTTCGGTGATGGAGGAATGGTTACAACTAACGACGATGCACTAGCTGACCGTATAACCAAATTGCGTGTGCACGGTGGCGAGCGAAGGTATTATCACAACGAGGTTGGAATAAACAGCAGGTTAGATGCACTACAAGCAGGCGTACTTCTTATCAAGTTGCAATATCTTGAAGCATGGCACGCGGGAAGAGAAAGAAACGCAGCTATTTACAACGAGATTTTTTCTGCATCTGAAAATTGCCTGGTTTTTCCTCGATTCCTACAGGCGCCAGCAAGGCACATTTGGAATCAGTACATCATTCGTGTGCAGGGCGATCGCCGCGACGCATTGCGGGATCACCTTTCTGAAAATGGAATTGGTACAGATATTTATTATCCCGTTCCACTTCACGAACAAGAATGTTTTGCTGATATCAGTGGTAAACCATTACCACACACAGAACAAGCGGCACTAGAAACAGTTGCTTTGCCGATTTTCCCCGAACTTGAATCACAGCAAGTGGAATATGTGGCAAATACGATTGTCGATTTTCTTACATAGGAATTAAGCCGAAATTTCCACGGTCGTCTTTGGTAACAGAAACGATTGGCGAATCGGGCTCGTGATAGAGAATTAATCGCCACTCCCCGTTATAGGCGTCGTTAAGTAACTGACGCTTAGTCTGAGCGTTATCCCACGGCAACATGTCGTACCCCATGGAATACGCAAGTCCTACGTGATTTATTGTAGGCATGACATCTGAGCAAAAACAAACCGCTCCGTTGCCATCATCGAATTCCACTGATTGTAAACCCCACGTGTGCCCCTTGCGAACTGTTAACTGAATATCACCGCAAACAGTTGTGTTTCCTTCTACAAGTTCAATTCGGTCACGGATCGAATCAAGAACCTTTGGAAGATACGTTTTTGTCATGGTCGAGCGATTGTTGTTTGCATCATCCCACTCTTGCTTTTGCACAATCACTTTTGCTTTTGGCAATAGAGTAACCCCAGCAGAATGGTCAAAATGAAGGTGCGACAAAATAACAGTGCTAATAGAATCTGGGTCAACACCGTTTTGTTGCAGCACATCTACGATGTTGCCGCCATTCATGGCGAACATGTCGACCTCTTTATCGCTCCAACCGTCGCCGTACCCAGTTTCGATGAGTATTCGCTCGCCATCTTTTTCAAGTAAAACACAGTTACACGCTTCTGGAATTCTGTTGTGAGAATCAGGCGTTACAAGTTTTGACCAAAGCGCCTTTGGCACAACGCCAAACATACTCCCACCGTCCAAGGCGAAGCGACCAGCATCTAATACTTTCCAATTCCAACTCATGCTTTGACAAGACGACAACGAATATCGTTGCAACGTGCAAGTGCGTTACGCGTGTCAATGACAAGAGAAGCGTTTGTTGCGATAAGATCCCAATCGACGAGTGCGTGATTAGTAACGATAAGTACAGCATCATGCGAGCCAATGGATTCGGCAGTGATTTGAACTGACGCTAAATCAATGTCATATTTTCGCATTTTTGGGAAAGAATCAACATGTGGATCGTGGTATTGCACTTCTGCTCCGCGTTTATATAAATCTTCAATAATTTCAGCCGCGGGGGTTTCACGTATATCATCAACATCGGGCTTGTAAGCAATACCAACTACGAGAATGTTCGCGCCGTTAATCGATTTTTTATCGTCGTTAAGCGCAGAGGCAACTTTATCTACGACAACATGTGGCATATTTTGATTGATCTCGCCCGCAAGTTCAATAAACCGAGTTGGCATGCCAACTTCTCTCGCCTTCCACGTTAAGTAAAAGGGGTCGATTGGGATGCAGTGCCCGCCGAGTCCAGGTCCAGGATAAAACGCTTGGAAACCAAACGGTTTGGTTGCCGCTGCTTCGACTACCTCCCAAATATCAACATCGAGTTTTTCTAAAATGAGTTTCATCTCATTGACAAGGGCGATGTTCACAGCGCGATAAATGTTTTCAAGAAGTTTTGCAGACTCTGCAACTTCAGCCGAAGAAACGAGATGGGCGTTCTTTACTACTCTTCCATAAAACTCATGCGCAATTCTACCGCTGGTTTCATCGAGTCCACCGACTAGTTTTGGAATGGATTGCGTAGACTCTGTTTTTCGACCGGGATCTTCTCGCTCTGGGCTGTATGCAAGGAAGAAATCAACGCCATGTTTCAAACCAGACGATTCTAAAATAGGGAGCATCTCATCACGAGTTGTTCCGGGATATGTTGTGGATTCAAGAACAACAAGTTGACCCTTGCGAAGTATGTTGGCTACCGCTTTTGTGCTCTTAGTTACGAATGTAAGGTCTGGTTCATTATGTTTTCCAAGTGGAGTTGGGACGCAGAGCAAAATAATGTCAGCATCTTTTAATGATTCAGGATTGTCGGTTGCTTTAAAACGGTCTGTTGTAGCAAGTTCGGCAGAAAAGTCATCGCCAAGGTGTTTGAGGTACGGTGTGCCATTATTCAAGCACTCGATTTTATTTGGGTCGACATCAAAGCCAAGAACTTCGTACCCAGCATCAAAGACAGCAACGGCAAGTGGAAGGCCAACGTACCCCATTCCAACGATGCCGACGCATGCGGTTTTATTTTCGATTTTGCTTGTAAGTTCAGAAGCACGGCACGTTTCTTGTTTTGTAGTCATATCGTAGGCATCAATTCTTCGGGATTTTCTAATAATTCAATAACGGTTCTTAGGAACTTTGCTCCTGCGGCACCATCAACAACTCGGTGATCACAACTTAAACTTAGTGGCAAAACCTTGCCAGCATAAAATGCCCCATCTTTTGTGAGCACCTGTTCTTTTGCTCGCCCAACCCCAAGAATAGCAACTTCTGGGTAATTGATAATTGGCGTTGTAAACATGCCGCCATAACTTCCAACATTGGAAATCGTAAACGTGCCACCGGAAAGTTCTTCTCGTTTAATGGTTCTATCGCGGCACTCTTTTGCAAGCCGAGCAGTCTCGTCAGAAAGTTGAACCAAACTTAAATCATCAGCGTTTTTAAGCACCGCAACCATTAATCCTTGGTCAGTATCAACAGCACAACCAAGGTTGATGATGTTGTGCACTAAAATTTCTTCAACAAAATCATCAACAGTCGAGTTAAGTATTGGATGTTCTTTTAAGCCGCGAACAACGGCAGTCATTATGAATGGCAGCAAACTAAACTTTTTCCCAACAAGTTCGCTTAGCGCGTTGCGGCGTTGTTCAAGTTTTGTAACATCGGCTTCATCGACAACTTGAAAATGTGCTGCAGTTTTTAAGCTGTGTGTAAGTGCTTCTGCAATTTTCTTTCTTATCCCACGAAACGGGATTCTTTCCATGACGCCTTCTTGTGGAACGCTTACTCGTGTTGCAAGTGGGGTGGCTTCTAACTCTGGCTCTACAATTGGCACAGCAGGAATGTTTTGTTTTTTGGCTGGAGACAAATGAGATTCAACATCCGAAGCTGTTACTCGTCCTCCACGCCCCGTTGGTGTGACTGTGTTTATATCAACACTTTTTTCCTTTGCTATTCTGCGAACAGCTGGGGTTGCAATCGCCTTATCTCCACACTTGTTAGTAGTTGCTTCTGTTCTTGAAAAACTTGTTGGAATAGAAATGTTGTCATCAACAGCACCAACAACACAGCCAGTATCTGGTGGCGCGTCATTTTTTGTGGCATTCTCACCAACACTGTAATTAACCAGAATAGAACCAACGTTAATAATGTCACCCTCATTCCCATTGAGAGAAGCGATTACGCCTGTCCACGGGCTTGGTACTTCAACGAGCGCCTTATCCGTTTCCATTTCGGCAAGGGTTTGATGTTCTTGAACAGTATCACCAACCTCGACACGCCATTTGATTAGTTCAGCTTCGTGGACACCCTCTCCTAAGTCAGGAAGAATGAAGTGCGATTTGTCTGAGGGTTGTTTCGTAGCCATTGATTAATACGCCAGAGTTTCAGCAATTGCCTTACCGATACGCTGAGCATCTGGAAGGTAATCAAGTTCAAGTTTGTAATATGGCATTATGGTATCGAAACCACACACGCGTTGCACAGGTGCTTCAAGATGTAAGAAACAATGTTCCATTACACCAGCGGCAATTTCAGCACCAAGCCCGCACGTTTTTGGCGCTTCGTGCACAACAACACAACGACCTGTCTTATTTACTGAATTTGCAACAGTGTCAATATCAATGGGCGAAATCGTTCGAAGGTCAATCAGTTCGATTGATTTTCCCGAGGCTTCAATTGCGTTCATGCATTGCACGACGGTTGCTCCCCACGAAACCATTGTAAGTTCGTCGCCCTCGCACACAGTTCTGGCAACGCCAATTGGAATCGTGTATTCGTCTTCTGGAACTTCTTCGCGGAATGCTCGGTAAATTCGTTTTGGCTCAAAGAAAACAACAGGGTTTGGATCGCGAATTGCACTAATCAACAATCCCTTTGCATCGTATGGTGACGATGGCATGACAATTTTTAATCCGGGCGTGTGTGTGTAAATTGCTTCTGGACTATCGCTGTGTAATTCAGGAGCATGAATACCACCACCAACCGGAACACGCAGAGTCAGTGGGCATGTAATTCCACCCCGTGTTCGACTATTAAACCGTGCTGCTTGATTTGTAAGCTGGTCGAAGGCAGGTCCCATGAACCCTTCAAACTGAATTTCAGGAATAGGTCGAAGCCCTGCCATTGCTAAACCAATTGCTGTTCCCATGATGCCCGACTCGGCGAGTGGCGCATCAACAACACGGTCTCCGCCGAACCGTTGAAACAGACCTTCGGTCGCTCTAAAAACACCACCATTGAGACCAATGTCTTCACCAAGAAGTAGAACACGTTCGTCTTTTTCCATCTCTTGAATGAGAGCAAGCGTAACTGCCTGTACAAGTGTAAGGTTTGCCATTATTGAACAGCTCCCTCTTGCGATTTAGCAGGAACTTGTGACGGGTCTTGACCCAAACTACTTGTTCGTAACGTTTGTCGTTGTTTTTGCAACTCTGGTGTTATGCCTTCGTACATGGAATCAAAAATATCATTAGTGGTTGGTGCATCAATTTCTTCGGCGATCTTAACAACAGCTGCCACGGTTGTTTCTGCAAGCGCAACCTGTCCGTCTTCTTGTTCTTGCGACCAAAGGTCTCGTTTTTCAAGATAATTCCTCAAGCGAATAACAGGGTCTCGTTTTTCCCACATGGCAAGTTCGTCAGCGTCTCGGTAACGGCGTGCGTCGTCTGCCGTTGTGTGGTCGCCAAGCCTGTATGTGAGCGCTTCAATAAACGTTGGCCGGTTGTTCTTGCGTGCGTTTTCAACAGCGTCTTTTACAACCCGAACCATGGCGAACAAATCATTACCGTCTACTTGTACGCACTCCATGCCATACGCCAAGCCGCGTTGTGCTACGGTTGGTGCAGAGCACTCAACTTTTGTAGGAGTTGAAATAGCCCAGCCGTTGTTTTGGCAAACAAAAACGACCGGTAAATTTAAGTTAGCGGCAAAGTTCGCAGCTTCATGAAAGTCACCCTCACTTGTTGCGCCGTCTCCAAAAAACGTGCAAGCAATTGCACCGTTTTTCTGATACTTGCTTGCCCAGCCAAGCCCAGTTGCATGGAGCATTTGTGAACCGATTGCAATTGCAAGCGGGGTTACATTGCATTCGTCAATGTGATTACCACGTTCGTCACCCATCCAATGCAATAAGATTTTTTCCATCGGTAATCCTCGCCAAAACAATCCGGCGTTTTCACGATAGCACGTAACCATCCAGTCTTTTTTTTGTAGTACGTATGCAGCTGCAAGTGAAGGAACCTCTTGCCCACGGTTTTCTGGGTAAGTACCCATTCGACCGGAACGCTGTAACTTAAATGCAATTTCATCAAACCTTCGGCACACAAGAATGTGCTTGTACATCGCAACTACATCTTCATCCGGAATCAAACCACCCCCAAGTGCTTCGTCGAAGTTCCCGAGCTCATCAAGAATCGACACGTGTTGAATTTTTGTTTCAAATACGGTTTTAACCGGCATGAACCTCAGTCTCCCGACCACCAGCTATTCTTTGCTCGGCGATCTCTACTGCTGCGGCGTATGTCGATGAGGCCCGTTCGCTTCGTTCAAGAATTTGTACAGTTGTGTTGAAAATTTCATCATTCTTCGTTTGTAAAACGTCATCACTCATTCCAAGGTGCATTCCAGCGAGATGAATTAACCCACCAGCGTTTACGACAAAGTCGGTTCCATAGACTATTCCGGCAGTCTTTAGCGCAACAGCGTCTTCAACCGGATCGTCAAGGATATTGTTCGCAGCGCCACAAAGAATTGGACACCGAAGATGGTTTACCATGTTTCCATCAATAACACCACCAAGGGCACATGGTGCAAGGATGTCGCACTCAACCTTGAGAATATCGTCATCGTGTACAGTTTTGCAACCATATGCATCAACAACAAAATCAACATTCTTTTTATTAATGTCCGCTACGACAATCGTAGCCCCAGCTTCTGAGAGCAATTTACATAAACTTTGCCCAACATGACCAACGCCTTGGATTGCCACGGTTTTACCAGCAAAATCTTCTCCACGGCCAGCGTGCAATAAACACGCTCGCATTCCATGAAAAACTCCAAGCGCAGTCCATGGCGAAGGGTCGCCACCAAGACAAACAGTTTCTCCGCCCATGACATGTTTTGTTTCGAGTGCCATCCAATCAATAAATTGAGTGTCAACACCAACATCCTCTGCTGCAATGTAAGCACCGTTAAACGTGTCAACAAAACGCCCCATCGCTCGAGCCTCTTCCTCAGTACGTTCTTTGTCACGGTGTGGCATCATGATGACGCTTTTCGCTCCACCCATTGGAAGACCAGAGATGGCTGCTTTGTATGTCATTCCCTTTGACAAACGCAACACGTCGTATACAGCATCGGCTTCACTCTCGTAGTACCAACGTCGGGTTCCGCCAAGTGCGTTACCAAGAGCGGTCGAATGAATTGCAATGATTGCATTCAACCCAGTTTCTGGGTCTTGGTGGAAACATAATCGCTCGTGTCCTCGCGATGAAATCTGGTCAAAAATGGAATCTTTCTCGTGCATAATATGTATATCGTAAATGAATTAGTGTGTTGCAGTTTCCTGTGGCTGTAAGAAAAGAGAACCATCACCAAATTGTTTGATAGCTTCTTGGTCACACACTTTTCCAGAGCCAAGAGCTTCAAGGTCTGGGGTACTCTCAGGGATGTAGTAATCCGCGTTTGGAAGTGTTTCACCAAATTCCCACGCCTTTTCAGACGCTTTAAGCATGGCTTGGTCTGGGTTTTGGCGAAGTGCTCGAAGCCAGCCATTTATTTTATATATGCCGTATGACATGATGTAATCCACCATTGCTCGGTCGTGAGCAAGTTGTTTTTCATCAACTCCGTTTCGGATTTGCATATCTAATTTAGAAAGTGAACACAGCATTGCATGAATCCAAATCGAAACCCAACTTAGACGATACTGAGTTGTTTGGTTTGTAATTAATGCTTCTTCTTTTTCTTTGAACATTAACTTAACTTGGTGTGAAAACTCGCGGATGAGGTTTGTAACAGTTGTTCCGTGTGCATGAAGCGAAGGATCAAGGCGTGTGATTTTTGGCGCAGATCTTCGAATACCTAAGAACAATTCCATTGCAATTTTCATTGCGGCTCCAATGTTTTTCATCGGGGCGGCTTTAACTCCAAGCATAAACTCGCCAAGCTGTTTTGAACCATACGCAAAAACAAAACTGTGCATTACTTCGTTAGCACCCTCAACAATTGGGTTGATTCGAGAATCTCTCCAGAGCCGTTCAAGCTCGTTTTCTGTCATGTAACCCTCGCCGCCCATGATTTGCATCGCTTCGTTTGTGCAACGGAACCCATACTCTGAGCAAAAGACTTTGCAGACAGCTGTCTCTAGCATGATGTCTTCGTCATTGCGGTCAACCATGCCAGTTGTGACGTAAAGCATTGCATCCATCGCCCAAACAAACGCACCCATACGCGCTAGACGTTCTTTTGTAAGTTCAAACTCGCCAATTGGACGGTCGAATTGATATCGGTATTGCGCCCACTTGATTGCTTGTTCGTATGCCGAAGCACCAGCACCAACCATCCCTGCAGCAAGAGTACATCGACCCCAGTTCAAGCACGTGAGTGCTAACACAATTCCCTTGCCCTCTTCGTGAAGCAAGTTTTCTCTTGGAACCCTTACGTCAGTAAAGCGAACACGACCCTGCCAAGTTCCCCGAATGCCGCATTTTGCACGGTTTTTGCTGAATATTTCCACGCCATCCATATCTGGAGTAACAATGAGGGCGTTAAATTTGTTTTTGGTTTTCCCAGTTTTTGGGTCCGTCATTTTATATTTAGCCATTACCGTGAACATGCAAGATTGGGCAGCAGATGTTGCCCACTTCTTTTCACCATTGATGATATAAAATTTTCCACACTCAGAAAGTTCACACGTTGTGTCTTGACCCTGTGCGTCACACCCCACGTTTGGTTCAGATAAACAAAAAGCGCTTAGCGATTCATTCGAAATTTTTGGGAGCCAGTGCTTCTTTTGTTCTTCGGTTCCAAACAGCGTAACAGCGTTGCAACCAATTGATAGGTGAGCCGATGCCATAACCGCAGACGAACCACACGAGCGACCAATTCGTTCAAGCACGCGGTTGTAACTTGTTACTCCAAACCCTTGCCCACCATATTCTTTTGGAACAATCATTCCAAGAACACCAATTTCAAAAAAGCGCTTGATAACCCATTCTGGAATTTCTTGATTTTGGTCAATTTCTACAGCGGGGTGTTCGTTGTGGAAATAAGTGTCAAGTTCTTCGAGCAATGTATCGCAACGTTGACGTTCTTCTGCAGACTCTTCTGGAAAAGGGAAAACCATATCTTCGCGAAGGTTGCCCCAAAAGATATTTTTAATGAATCCCATTGTTTCTGGATCTGGACCAAGCATTTCTTGAGCGTTCTCAATTTGCTTTAAGTCTTTTTTGGAGACATTCTTTAGTTGGCTAGCTAGGTCTGGCTTACTCATGGTAAAAATTATCCTTTAGACAAAAAAGCTTCGAGTTTTTCTCGAGCAGGAGGTGTGTTTCGAAGTCTCACTAATTCACATTGTTCGATTGCAACCGCGGCGGCCCATCCTTCGCGAATACCTGTTTCAACAGCTTGGAAAACTCCTTGAGCTGCTTCAGTTAATTCAGTTTCGTTTTTCGCCGTTTCAAGGGCAACAGAATATTTATCATACTCACTTGGACAGATTGCTTTTGGTGTTGGCTGCGTTGAACCATGGTTTGATAGCCATACTTCTGCAATCTCTTGCAAGTCATTTGGCGTTTCAACCAGCACATCAACGAGACCTTCTGGAAGATCAGTAACCATAAAAGGCGTTCCAGTTGCAGTCGCTTTCATTGCGGTTGTTGGGTCTATTCGTGCTGGCAACATTTGTGAACCGCCCCATCCAGGACAGATTCCTAGACCAGCTTCTGGAAGACCGATTGGATAAGGTTTTCCACGACTCGTGGTTTTTGCTGCAATTACACCATCACAATGCATAGCAACTTCTAATCCACCACCGAGGGTTGCCCCATTGAGGCATGCAACAGTAGGAAATGTAAGTGCAGAGATTCGCCCAAAGACAGTTGTTCCAAACGCGAGGTACGCGTGAAGGGCTGGATCATCTAACGAGTCGATTTCGGCTAGATCTGCACCAGCGATGAATACTCGTTCACAATCACTTCGTAAAACAAGCCCCTTGATGTCATCTCTTTGTTCAATAGAATCAAGTGTCGTGTTGAGTCGTTGGATGAGCGTGCGGTCAAGAACCACAACTGGTCGCTCTCCGCCATCGAGCCACAATGTTGCAATTCCTGCATCGTTAACTTCAAATCGCAAGGTGTTTTGTTGGGTAGATGTGGGCATAAAATCTCTCAAAAAACCCCCGTTTTCGGATAAAACGGCAAGTATGCCGCGCCCCACATTGTACTCGATTCCCGACCACTAGTGGCTTCACAATGGGGACAGTCCCCAGGGGACTGTCCCCATGAAAAATGCGAAAATGTTTGTTTAGACGCAAAAAATCAACATTTTTTCGAGTTTTTGTGGGGACTGTCCCCTGGGGACTGTCCCCAATTATTTGGTGTAAAGAGGGCGTAGACGCGATATGGCCTCTTCGCCAGCAATAATATTCGCAGAGAGGTCAGCACCTTTTTGTAACAGGTCATCATCGAGAGATCCATCGAGTTCGTTGAGCCATTGCTTCGTCGTTGCTAGCGCTTCTTTGCCACCTTTGGCAAGATTTTCTGCAAAATCATCGACTGCCTGAACTAAATCGCACTCATCGCAGAGGTGCGTTGCAAGACCAGCATCAAATCCTTGCTGTCCGGTAATTGTTCCACCAGCGAGTAGCATCGCCCGAGCCTTTCCTGCGCCTATTTTTTTTATCAACCATGGCGAAACCACTGCTGGGCAAATGCCAAGATCAACTTCTGGATATCCAACCTTTGCTTGCGCATGTGTAAACGCGAAATCACAAACCGTCATAAGCCCGCACCCACCACCGATTGCTGCTCCTTGCACCCGCGCAATTGTCGGAACAGAAATTCTCCGAATGCGCTGCGAAACTTTTCCAAGTCCGCGAAGCATTTCGCCCATTGCCGGTGGATTATTAATAACTCCCTTCAGATCCATCCCAGCACAAAAAGATCGACCCTCACCGGCAAGAATCATTACCCGCATTTCTATATTTTTTTCAACTTCGTCAAGTCCATTGTGGATAGCATCAATCATTTCACCCGACAAAGCGTTGCGTTTGTCTGGGCGATTAAGGGTAAGAGTGACAATATTATTTTTCTCAGTGAGTAGAATCATGTGCGTAGGGTATGGTCTATGTCGGATTCATGCGAATCAGTGTTGCGAGGGCCTCGCCTGGGCACGGTTGGTTCATGAGAGATTCTCCAACAAGCACAATATTCACCCCATGCATTCTCAATTTATCAAGGTCTTCTGGTTTTGATATCCCTGACTCACTTACAACAATGTTCGTGTCATCAACGACATCAACGAGTCGAATAGTGTGGTTGATATCTGTGGTCATCGTCTCAAGATTGCGATTGTTGATGCCCAGCAAGCAATATCCGGCATGTGGGAAACCAACATGTTGTTGAATTTTCAATAAATTACCCATGTCATGCACTTCAACAAGCGATGTCATCCCCAATTTTTGGGCTAGGATTTTAAGATCAACCAATTGACCCTCGGGTAGCACCTCCGAGATGAGCAATACAGCGTCCGCACCTGCTGCCCGTGCTTCCCAAATTTGATATTCATCAACAATAAAATCCTTACGAAGCACAGGAAGGTGTACTGAGGAACGAATTTGCTCGATGAATTCAAGGTTTCCACCAAAAAAATGCGTATCTGTTAGGCAGGATATAGCGGCGGCACCAGCCTTCTCATACGCTAGAGCAATGGCAACAGGATCGAAATCCTCTCGAATCACACCAGCAGAAGGGCTCATCCGTTTGACCTCTGCAATCACGCTCGTACTTCCACGGGTGTGCCCATTTACAACAGCACCAAAAAAGTTCCTTGGCCGCTCCATAGACTCTGCTTTTGCACGAACATCTTCTAGTGGACGCACCTTTTTACAACTTTCAACCTCTTCGCGCTTGTATTCGATTATGTTTTGCAGTGTGATTTTCATATTTGCTTCAGTTGCCAAGGGTAACGATGAAACCGTTATTGCGGAAGGGAGTCCATTCAATTTATTCACTCTTGTTCTAGTTGCATTTTCAATTTATATCGGCATTTGGTTCCTCAAATCTCGCCGTAGCGATCTCCCAATACGAGGATATCTTGATCCCGCAATAACACCTGTCATGGCAATTTTGTTGTGCGGGGCGATGTTCCTTCTTGGTGGATTAGGCGCCATGTTGGGTAGCAAACTCGCTGTGCAAGATTCAATTCCAAACATGGCGTGGATGTTTTCGTTTGCAATGATTGCACAAATACCTGTCGTTTTCGCATACGCACTTCTTCGAAAGCGGTGTGGGTCTAGGCACGTTGGAACAGTTGCAATCACAGCTTTTGTTGTTTTTGTGCCCATGGCACTCGCCACAGCAGGTGTTCTGCATGGAATATTGACTCTTGCAGGTCTTGAATCCCCAACAGTATTAGGCCACGAGACACTCACAGATTTGGCTATCGGTCCATGGACCGCATCAAAGTGGGTTATTGTTGTCTGTGCGACAATTGGTGCTGGAGTTTTTGAAGAAGTACTCTATCGAGGACTCATTTTGCCTACTTTTGTCACCCTGATTGGAGGTAAAACAGCGTGGTATGCAATATTCGTCACGAGTATCTTTTTTGCTGTTATGCACGCTGGTGCTGCACCAATTTCAGCAATGGTTGGACTGTTTGTTCTTTCGATTGGCTTGTGTTGGGCAAGAGTCAAAAGCGGTGGCGTAATAGCCCCAATACTAATTCATGTCGTTTTTAACACAATGAATATCGCATTTGTTTACAGTACCACCCTATGAGCACACGAGAAGTTATTTTGACAGGCGATACGCCAACCGGCCAACTCCACATTGGGCACTATGTTGGGTCGGTTCGTCGCCGATTAGAGTTACAAGACACGCACGATTGTTATTTTTTATTAGCGAACATGCACGCGTATACAACACGGTCTGATTACCCAGACGAAATACATTACGACACACTGGAAATTGTTCGTGACTATTTAGCTATGGGAATAGATCCCAAAAAATCTGCAATCACACTTCAATCTGAAACGCCAGCTATTGCAGAACTTACTTTTTTGTTTGCAATGTTGCTCCCATTTAATAGGGTGATGCGGAATCCAACTCTGAAAGACGAAATAAAAATAAAAGGGCTAGGCGATAACTATTGTTTTGGTTTTCCGTTATATGCGGTTGGGCAAACCGCAGATATTCTCGCATTTCGTGCGCACTCAGTTCCTGTTGGGGAAGATCAAATTCCACACATTGAATTGACGCGTGAAGTTGCACGACGTTTTAACAAGCTGTATTGTGGCATTGATGAAAACGTTGAAGATGACGATCCAATAATGGAGGAAAATGGCGTATTCCCAATCCCAAGAGCAGATGTTGGAAAAGTCGGGAAACTAATTGGCACCGATGGCATAAATAAAATGAGCAAGTCGTTAAATAATACTATTTTGATTACCGACACGCCAAAGAAAGTAAAAAAGAAACTTGGTCAGTTATATACAGGTAGACAGTCAATGACTGATCCAGGAGATCCAGAGAGTTCGTTGATGCAATATGTTGACACGTTTATTACTGATACAGATCGGGCCGCCGAGTTAAAAGATAAATATGTTCGCGGCGATAACATAGGTGACGGACACATTAAAGTTGAAATTGCAGCAGCGATTAGCGAACTGTTAGAGCCGATGCAAGAAAGACGTGCCCAATACGATGGCGATGATGATACGGTTATAGATATTATTCGTGACGGAACAGAGCGTGCGAATGTAAAAACCGAAGAAACTTTGGCGATGGCCAAAGAGGCGAGTGGTTTAGGGTTCTTTACAAGGAAAATTTCTTTTTGAAAGCGAATGCCATGAAAACAATCGTACTATTTACATTCTGTGTGTTGGTTTCTTGTCAAAATCCTGCCGGAAATCCAAAGTTGGCATCTGCTCCCTATCCAATGGATTTGCACATTACAGAATCAGTTCCAATTCAAGTTATACGTGATGGAGAGCACATAGAAATCATAAACAGTACCGCCACTGATTACACAAACACAACCTTGTGGGTAAACCAACGCTTCTCAAGTCCACTTCCTCCAATTCCAGCTGGATCAACCATGCGTTTTAATTTACGTTTACTTCGCGATGCATATGGCGAACAATTTAACGCTGGTGGTATTTGGCGAACAGATGAACCGACACTACTTGTCATCGCTGAACTTCAACTCGGAAGTGAAACACCACTTGTTGGTTTGGTTGTTATTGGCGAGGAGTAACAACGGTGTCCGTTAATATGGAGCCCTCGGAACCGAGTGGTCAATCGTTTGAAGACATTGCTTTGTTTGCTAGGGAGCTTGTGATTGACCCAAGAATTCCTGAAATATGCCCAGGTTTTGATGTTCCTTTTTATCAAGCGGGGTTGGCGGGGTACAGCGATGGAGCCATGCGACTTATTGCGAGGCAACACGGTTGCCCATTTTGTGTCACCGAAGCGCTTTTGGACAGGACTCTCATAAGTGGAGGTAAGGGGCGTCGAAAGGAAGATCCCGACACGTTGGCAGAAGAGTTGGCTAGCGGTGATCTTGAAGGAAACATGGCGGCGGGTTTTGATGACCACCCAATAGCAGGTCAAGTGATAGGAACAAGTCCAAGTGAAATGGCACGTGGTGCGGAGATTCTTACCGAGATGGGGTATGACGCGATAGATGTTAATCTCGCGTGTCCGGTGAAAAAAATTCGTAGACGAAATCGTGGCGGTCACTTTTTAACCACGCCAAAAGAAGCGTGTGAAATACTTTCTGCAGTTCGTGATTCGGTTCCAAACAAAATCCCAACAACCGTAAAGATGCGTCGTGGCTGGGACGATTCGAAAGAATCGGAAGATAATTTTTACACAATTTTTGATTATGCTTACGAGGTCGGTTTTGCTTGGGCCACTGTGCATCCACGAACTGTCGAACAAAGATATCTCGGTCCATCAAATTGGGATTTTTTAAAACGGTTGGTAGTATCAAGACCAGATTGTTTGATTTTTGGAAGCGGAGACATTTGGTGTGCAGCAGATATTTTTCGAATGATGAAAAATACTGGTGTGAGTGGCGTTTCGGTTGCCCGTGGTTGTATTGGGAATCCGTGGGTTTTTACTCAGGCCAGAGCGCTGATGGATGGAAACGAACCAAAAAACCCAACACTCTCAGAACAACGGTCTACCTTGCTCGCCCATATTGAATTGTGCGTTCGGTTGCATGGCGAAAAGAAAGCGTCGCGTTTGATGCGAAAATTTGGAATACAGTTTTCAAAGTTTCATACGAATCCAGACGAAACAAAAAAACAATTTATTCAGGCGGAATCAATGCAAGACTGGAAGGGCGTAATCGAAAAGTCTTATCCAATAGATTCGTAGGAAGCTTTTTGTTCATCGGTTAAAAGGTTTAACAATGTTTTCATTGCACCTTTGTTTACCTCGCTAATTTCTGCGGTGTGTCGTAATAGTGTAGCGCGACTACCTTGGTCATTAAGGATTGCTCTTCCGCGACACCCGCTTGACCATGGATCAATTCCGAGTGTCTTTCTTGCGTGAAGAACGAGAGAAACAGTTGCGTTTTTTCGTTTTTCGTGCACCTGATTCCAAACACTAAAACAGTTGTTAGCAGATGAGATGATTTCGTTATCCTTAACGTTATCAAGAATCCAATCGTGAAGTTTTCGAACGTTCGTACCTTGGTCGAGGCTTGGATATAACTCTTGCTCAACAAGAGGAGTCGTATACGGTTTAATAATGGTGTAGTACTCACACCAACGAGACACAACCCTTTTTTCAATTGCAATACACCGTTTCGGGTCTCGTCCGAACCGTTGTTCGTATGATCCAGCGAAGCGGTCGGCTTGGTCAGCAACGCTATTTTTTATCAGAAATCGGTCAATAGCAAAGATCAATTCATCTGGAGATTGTTGAAGAGAGGGGACATCTACCCAAACGGCTCCGTTCCAAGGATTGTTTGTGTTTCGTTCTTTGAGCAAGACAGTTCGACGTAGGTTTGCAACGCTTTTTTCCCAGCCTGTTTCAGAATGCATGACTGAGAGTGAGTCAAGTAGTTCTTCGAACATCGCCATTTCTTTTTTTAGTTGAGATTGCTTTTGTTCGAGTTGATTTTCTGGAGATTTTGGAACCGGTTGGTCTTCATTGCGGCTTTTGCGTGATTGTTCCAAATATTCGTTAAAAACCGCTCTTGCAACATATTCATTCTCTCCATGAAGCGATGGACCCATCGCTTGGACGAATGTTGATTGTGTACACAGTGGCTGCATTCCCACAATTGCCGCAATTACCACACTTAGCATTCACACATCATACATCTCCTCTGAGGTCACCTCTGTGGTTACCTCTGTGTCTACCTCTGTGGTCACCTCTGTGGTCACCTCTGTGTCTACCTCTGTGGTCACCTCTGTGTCTACCTCTG
>JACNLO010000089.1 GCA_014381555.1 Planctomycetota bacterium
CAAGGCGCACACAGCATTTCCAGTGCTGCACCATCAGCCGCTCGGTCACCTGTCCGGTGAAGGAGGGTATTGTACCGACATGGAGCAAGCAAGCAAACCAGATCTCTGCGGAGTTATAGTGATTGATAAACCACGTGGGCCTACGTCTATGTCGATGGTGAATCTCGTCCGCCGAAAGTGCCACAAGTGTAAAACCGGTCACGCAGGCACCCTCGACCCACTTGCGACGGGTGTATTGGTTTTAGGAGTTGGGAAAATGACGAAAAAGCTAGGTCAAATGATGAATACGGATAAAAGGTACACAACCATCATCGATTTATCCGCAACAACCGCTGGTCATGATGCTGAATCGCCTAGAGTGGAGGTGGAAGTTCAAAAGCCGCCAACTAGTGAAGAAGTGGAATCAGCAGTGCACAAGTTTTCTGGAGAAATCATGCAAGCACCACCGATTTTTAGTGCTGTCAAAGTTGGTGGGCATCGAGCATATGCAGTTGCAAGAAAGGGAAAAGAGGTTTCAATTGAGCCGCGAAAGGTAACGGTTCACTCGATTTCGGTGAGCGAATATGCATGGCCGTATGTCACCATTGATGTTTCATGTGCGAAAGGTTTTTATGTTCGGTCTCTTGCAAGAGATCTTGGGGAACTTCTTGGTATTGGTGGGTTTTGCACAGAAATTCGGAGAACTGAAGTTGGACGATTTACTTTGGACCTAGCAATGCAACTTGAACATTTACCTGAATTTCTTACTCAGGAGGATTTGATTTCTCCTGCTGAGGTTTCAAGGTTGCTCGAGTAGATTCAGGTTTTGGTTGCCTCCAAAAGAAAATCATCAAGAGCCCCATACCTGTAAGGAGCAGGACATCGCCAGTATTAAAAATCCAAGGAAACAATTCCGAGTTGCTTCCAGGCCAGGATAATTCAAATGGTAAATGGCGGTCGGGGAACAAATACATAAAATCTCTTACTCGACCAATGAAAATTCGGTCGTACAAATTTCCGAGCCCGCCACCAAGAATT
Source organism: Planctomycetota bacterium (assembly GCA_014381555.1). Classification (GTDB taxonomy): domain Bacteria; phylum Planctomycetota; class Phycisphaerae; order Phycisphaerales; family SM1A02. The sequence goes on from JACNLO010000089.1 coordinate 1,018, forward strand.
AGACCAAGCGCAATGTGAGCAGTTACATCTCTGTTGGTTGTGTGCCGCCCAAAAATCCAGCCTGCAATCAGTAGCGCGATAAGAGTAAAGATGATAAAAAATACACGTTGCTGTGACCCTATTCCAAAAACCGCCCCATCATTGAGTACGAGTCGAAAATTCAATATTTTGCCTGGGATTGCAACAACACCCTCATGAATTGGTATCGGAGACCATCGTGGGTTTGAAAGAAGTTGATCACGTTCTAGAATGACTGGCTCGTGAGCAATTTTTTCAAATGCCAAGGATTTTGTATATAAATCCGCGGTAAAACCTAAGATTGTGACAATTAACAAGATTGCCCAAGCACGTGGCGAACGCCATGCAGAGAGAATCATCTCTTCTTAGATCGGCGTTCAATTTTTTCAGCCGACTCTTTCGTATACATCGCCCAAGGTTTTGCGATTAAGCGAGTTCTTGGGATTATTTCACCAGTTAGATTGCAAATTCCGTAAGTTTTCTTTTTAATTCGAACGAGTGCAGCTTCAATGTCACGAATTCTTTTTCGTTCGCTTGCGGCCAGTCCTAATTTTAAATCTTGATCGTAAGCATCGCTACCAACGTCTGCCATATGAATGGGCATGTGGCTGATGTCTGAATTAACATCAAGGGCTTCTTTTTCAATAGCACCAAGATCAGTAAGGAGTTGTGCTCGGTATTTCATTAATCGGTCACGATAATCTCGTAATTCTTTCGCAGTAAGCTTAGTTTTTAAAGAGATTGTTTTTTTCTCGTCTTTGAGAGTAACTTTCGCTTTTGATCTACGTTTCTTTTTAGTGAGTCCATTCGATGAAATGACTCGAACTTTTCGACCATTAACAAATACAAAACCCTGTGAGTCGGCTTCTTCTTCACGTGCGGCATCTGAGACAGAAACGCCTCTTCGGCGACGTTTGCGAACAGTTGTTTTTTTTGCTGTTTTCTTAGTAGCTTTCTTTGCGACTTTCTTGGTGACCTTCTTAGCGACTTTCTTTGTTGCAACTTTTTTTGAACTTTTCTTTGCAATTTTTTTCTTCGCTACTTTTTTGGCTTGCTTCTTTCCAACTTTCTTCTTGGACACCTTTTTTTTCGCGGTTTTTTTTGCGACCTTTTTAGTTGCAGCTTTTTTAGCCGTTTTCTTCTTGGTTGTCTTCTTTTTAGCCACTGGGGAGTCCTTTCATAATGTCCTGTAAATAAACAGGTTACATGAAAATCGGGGGTGCGATATTCAAGTCGGAATGCTATATTTTATGGGGAATTCGATTTGCCGTCAATCGACAGGTGAATCTTGAGAATGGACACCCATTTCAGCAAATTTTTCATATCTCCGGTGCACTAATGTTTGCGGGTTGAAACGCTCTAAGTCTCGTAAAGAGTCAACAATCCATTTTTCAACATGTAAAGCTGTTGCATTATTGTCACGATGGGCGCCGCCTTCTGGTTCAGGAATAATAGCGTCGATTAATCCGTTTTTTAGGTTATCTTTACTTGTTAATGCGAGACTTGAAGCAGCTGCTTCATTCGTTTCTTCGTTTGCAATCTTCCAAAGAATAGCGGCGCACCCTTCGGGGCTAATTACTGAGTACCACGAATATTGCAACATGGCGACTCTGTCTGCAACACCTAATCCAAGCGCTCCTCCAGAACCACCTTCTCCAATGACGACTGAAACGATTGGTGTTTTAAGCCTACTCATTTCTTTAAGATTCGTTGCAATGGCTTCTGCTTGCCCGCGTTCCTCTGCTTTTAAACCAGGGTAGGCACCGGGTGTATCGATGAAGGTTACGACTGGTAGCCGATATTTTTCAGCAAGTTTCATCTTTGCAAGAGCTTTCCGATACCCTTCAGGATGTGCACATCCGAAGTGGCACTTGATTCGCTCGTCTGTATTTTTCCCTTTTTGGTGACCAATCACCATTACTTTGTGGGAACCAATTCGAGCAAACCCAGTCAAAATTGCTGGGTCATCTCCAAAATGTCTATCCCCGTGGAGTTCGCGAAAGTCTCTGCAAATCAAGCGAATATAATCAACAGTTTGTGGTCTATTTTGATGTCTAGCAACTTGTACGGTTTGCCACGGTGTTAGGTTTTCGTATAACTTCCCAAGTAAGCTATTACGAGTTTTTAGTAGCTCTTCAAGTTCTGATTGGTATTGATTGCTGTCCTCACGTTGATTGATAGCAAGTATCTGCTTGTCAATTTCTGAAACAGGTGTTTCAAATGGTAAAGTTGCGATTGTGTTGCTCTTGCCGTTACTCATGAGGATAGTGTACCCTTTACTCATGAGCGTAACACTGGCAGTTATTGGTGGGGGGAATATGGCAAAAGCAATCATTGAGGGGGCTGTTGCTGGAAGTGTTTTGGAAAGTGACGCGATTGCTGTCGCTGATCCAGATGAAATGAGCCGTCTTCATTTCGAAAAACTTGGGTGCAGAACATTCCAAAGTGCTGAAGAATTGCCAAGTTCTCCATATGTACTTCTTGCTGTGAAACCACAGGTGTTTCCTAGTATCGCCCAACACATTCATGGCGAGGTTATATATTCAATTATGGCTGGTGTTACGATTGGTCAAATCGAAAAAACTGTTGGCTGTTTGCGAATTGTTCGAATAATGCCCAATCTCCCATGTAGTATTGGATATGGTGCTGCTGGGTTAGCGGTGGGTGATTCAACTTCTCAAGAGGACGCGTTACTTGCTCACCAATTATTTTCTGCAATAGGGATTGTGACAGAAGTTCAGGAAGGACTTATGGACGCAGTGACTGCGGTGAGTGGCAGCGGACCGGCGTATTTGTTTCTTCTTGCAGAAGCCATGGTTGAAGGTGGAGTTCTATCGGGGCTAGATCGAGAGACTGCCGATGCACTTGTTCGACAAACCTTGATAGGTGCTTCAGCGTTACTTTTGGGAGATGAACGAAGTGCTGGCGAATTGCGTGAGGCTGTTACAAGTAAGGGCGGAACAACAGCAGCAGCTCTTGATGTGATGAATACCCGAAATGTTCCAGATGCAATCTCTGATGCTATCGTTGCAGCACGGGACCGCGGACGAGAACTTGGGGCGTAACAATACCAACTTTTTGCCCAATGGTAGTTTGTTTTGAAATGGATCTAAAAATCCTTGCGGCAAAAATAGAATGATGCAATTCCAAGTATGACGCACTCAAAAATGAGAGATGTCCCAATGACGTACCAAAGGGATCGGGATTCATAATCATCGCGTAATCGTCGCGTAGTTTCTCGTTCGCGTGCGCCCCGAGTTGTTCGGTCAAACTCTTCGACTTCCTCGCCTTCAATTGAGCTCATGTCGCCGCTCATAATCGCACCAATATCAAATCCATCTGGATCACTTAGCCATCTATCGAGCAATCCAATTGTCTGTGCATTTTTTGGCGAAATTGCAAGCACCCAAGAAATAGGCGTGTGCCATTGTTCTAATTTGCCTAAAAGTTCTTGTGATTCCTCAATATCAGCATTGAATGTTTCGATGCGCTTTTCAAACTTTGGAATTCTGAAATCATCAACGGACTTCTCCGTAATTTCGGCAAGATCCTTTTCTGCGTTATCGATGCCCTCGTTGAATCGTTCAATGGAGACATGTTGTTCCGTTACAAAACGATTTAGTGTACCTTCTGATGTTTGAATCGACCAGAGTGCCATCCAAAAGACGCCAGTAATCAATAATGCAGTGATGCCTGAACGAGTCAAAATGCCAACGAGAACACAAACTGCAAAAAGATAACTAAAGAACGTTGCAACAATTGGAATAGCGGTAAAAATAAATGGATTCCATTCACCCACTCTCAGCCCTACACAGATAAAAATGCCAAGACAGAAAATTGCAACTTGCAATACAACAAAAAGTAAACTGACAAGATACTTAGAGAAAAAGAGTTTAAGACGCCCTATCGGTTTTGAAATGGTAAGTTCAATGGAACCACTGTGCACGAATTCAGGAAAAATGGAACAAGTTGATATTAAGGCAAGTATGGTTGCAATCCATGCGAGCCATATCTTTACAAGAAAACTTGAGAAAATGCCAATGTAGAGTCCGCGTGCCCACGGGCTACCTGAATGGAGTTGCTCAGATTCAATTTCCCATACTCCAAAAAGCACAGAAATTCCCTGTTCGTTAAAACCAACAGAGCCATAACACACAACAACAAGAACGGAAATTCCAACAGTAACCCAGAAAAGTTTAGCGGCACTTAGTTGCCTGTATGCATCAATTAACAACGCCTTGAATTGCATTATTGCACTGCTCCCGGTGTGTCGGTGTGGTCGACTGCGCGCATAAAAAGATCTTCAAGATTTTCTCGAACAGGTTTGACAGAGAGAATAGTAATCTGATCTCTTCGCAATCGATCGAGTATGGGTTGGATTATCGCAGGGTCATCACTTCGTATCACCATTAGGTGTTCAGACACATCGTCAACAACCTCTTTTGCCCACGTTGGTACTGATTCTTCTGTTTCAATTTCATAACGGCGTGAGTCCTGTGTAAGTGACTCAATTGTTCCCTGCATAGTGACTTTACCCTTGACCATAATTGCAACTCGATCACAGACCATTTCAAGTTCACTGAGTAAATGGCTATTTAAGAAAACCGCGCGACCTTCATCGCGAAGTTCTGCAAGCAAGTCGCGAATTTCACGGCGGCCAACAGGGTCTACACCATCGGTTGGTTCATCTAGAACTAACAGCTTAGGATCGTTCATGAGCGCCTGGGCAATGCCAAGCCGTTGCAACATTCCCTTTGAGTAGGATCCAACTTTTTTATTCTCCCAGCCATTTAATCCGAGCCGGCTAAGAAATGAAGATGCACGAGTGATACGATCTTTTCTTGAAACATTGGCGAGTGCCGCATAGTGATGGAGTACCTGTTTCCCAGTCAGGTAATAAGGGAAACGGTGGTGCTCAGGTAAGTACCCAATATCTTCAAGTATTTTCCGGTTTCCGATTGGTTTTTCAAGCAAGGTTCCAGAAACCCTTGTTGCGTGGATGACCGTCATAATAATTTTGACGAGCGTGGATTTTCCAGCGCCATTGGGGCCGAGGAGTCCGAATATTTCGCCATCCATCACCTCAAGAGAAACCCCACGAAGTGCGTGCACTTTGCCACGATACATTTTTTCTACATCTTGAAGTTGTATCACTGCCACTTGCAGAGTGTACCATTCTCACTATGTCGTATAGGTGTCTCCAATCTTTTTTACAAGAACTAGAAAAGCAAGGTGAACTACGTCGAATAAAAGACGAGGTGTCTCCTATTTTGGAAGTCACAAAACTTGCACAAAAAGAGGCGGTTGCCACGAGTCCAACCACAAGCAAAACCGCCGCAACTTTTGACCCCAATCGAGATTCACTTGGTGGACAGGCGTTGCTGTTGGAACATATTCGTGGGTGTGATTTTCCTCTAGCAATTAATACATTCGGGTCTTATTACAGAATGGAAGAAGCGATTGGTGGAAAGGGTTTTGATGAAATTGCAGAAACAATTTCCAAGTTTACAAATGTTTCACCTCCTTCTGGGTTATCAGATTTAATTGCGATGGCAAAACAGTTCAAGCCATTGATGAACATGAAGCCAAAGCGTTCTAAGGGGAGCGGCATTTGCCAAGAAGTTGTGAAGCTCACTGAACATGACGAAGTTGATTTAATGCGCCTACCAATAATCAAATGTTGGCCTTTTGATGGTGACCCACGGAAAGTAGGGTATGACATGTCGCCAGAAGAATCTGGAACTTCTTCTGGAGGTGGACGGTTTATTACTTTCGCAGGTATGCACACAATTCATGCTGATGATCGGAACGAAACGAAACCTCGCTCTCATAACATTGGGATGTATCGCTCGCAACTTGTAGACAAAACCCATCTAGCAATGCATTGCCACGTAAGCCACGACGGAGCAGCCCATTGGCGGTCTTGGAAAGCAATTGGCGAACCAATGCCGATTGCAATTTGTTTTGGGGGTGAAACAGTCCTCACTTATGCTGCGACTTGCCCGTTGCCGCCTAGGATGAGCGAACTGTTGATGGCAGGATTTTTGCAGGGAAAGGGAATCGAACTCGTCAAAGCAAAAACAGTTCCACTTTGGATTCCAGCAAATTCTGAAATAGTTATTGAGGGTTTTGTTAATACAGATTGTGGAATGTGTGGTTGGGAACCTGGTGAAGAGCCTCTAGGCGATGGTGCTGTCTTTGAAGGACCGTTTGGTGACCATACTGGTTACTACTCAATGCCTGATCGATATCCAATTGTTGAAGTGACTGCAATCACGCATCGCAAGAACGCTGTTTACCCGACCACCGTCGTTGGGCCACCACCACAAGAGGATTATTATTTGGGTAAAGCGACTGAGCGAATTATGTTGCCATTACTCAAGGTAATGATTCCTGACATTATCGATTACCACTTACCGATGTTCGGAACTTTTCACAATTGCTTGTTTGTGAAAATAAAACCAGAGTATAAAGAACATGCACGTAAAGTGATGCACGGTATTTGGGGAGCAGGGCAACTTGCATGGACAAAAATACTTGTGATTGTGAATGAAACTGTAAATGTCCACAATGAGCGTGAAGTGTTTGATGTCATGAGTGGAATCGATATTCACAATGACATCGAAGTCGTGCGAGGTGCGCTAGATATTCTCGATCATGCATCACCAGAAATTGGGGCTGGTGGGAAGATTGGAATTGATGCTACTGCTTCAACTCCAAAAGAGGGAGCAGTCAAAATAATTTCCGTTAAAAAAATGAACGGCGGTGATGGTGCAAATGCAATTGAAAGCTCACATCAGAAAAACCCTGATGCTTCAATGATTTTTGCAGTTGATGATGGAATAGATATCAATAAACTTGGAGAAGTGTTTTTTCACTTTGCTGCATGTTTCGACCCACTTCGTGACACGCACTACTTTAATAATTGCATCGGATTCGATGGCACGACAAAAGTGAAAGGTGATCAGCGAAACGGAAAAGCCGTTCGCCCTTGGCCACCGAAATTAGTTTTGGACGACTGCGATTGAATCTGGTTTTAAGAACAGGTAGTACAATTGACCTTCTGCATATTGCCCACCTGCTTTAATGCCAGCTGTGGGGCCAACGCCCATGAACAAATCTGCACGACCAGGAGCACGAATCGCGCCACCTGTGTCTTGATCAGTCATAAACTGTGTGAAAGGCTTCTTTTCACCAGTTAGCGACCGCACTGTTGTGTCAACTAGAACAACTCCACCTCTGGGGAAGATTTTTTTATCCGTTGCGATTGATCGTTCGGCAGTAACAGGAACCCCAAGAGAACCCGCAGGCCAGTTTTCACCATCGTATTTTCTGAAAAAAACAAACGATTCATTCTTTTTAATCAAGTCGGAAATTACTTCTGGGTTTTTATCGTAGAGCCGACGTATCGCACGCAAACTGAGTTTGTCAGGAGGAAGTAAACCAGCTTCAAGGACAGCATGACCGAGACCAGAGTATTCACGATCTGTTTTTCCTGCGTATCCAATGTACATGAGTTCACCGTTGTCCATACGCAAGCGTGCAGACCCATTTACATGAATTGTGTATGCATCAAGAGAATCTTTTACATATACAAGTTCAGTTCCATCAAGTTCTCCAGAAGCTTCGAGTTCTCTACGCGCTGGCCACATTTCAATGGAGCCATCAGCATTTTTTCTTCCAAGTGGTGTTCCTGTGGATGGATCGGTGACGAGATCGCTAGGGCGTTCAAAAAGAGCTGCACTGAAGGTTTCAGTCGGCTTTCGAGAGGCATGAAAATCAGGTGAGTAATATCCAGTAAAGAGCACCGTTCCATCACCATCACATCCGACGGATTGGTAGACATTAAACCGTTCTTGTACTTGTGCAAGAAATTCTTCACGTGTGTTTGATTGATTAAGTAATTCTTGAAGGACAATAACAGAGTTCTTTGCTTGCTCGTGTGAAATGCCTTCGATAGGAAACCATTGCTTGCTTGATGGAGCATTGAACCAATTGATACTGTTCACAATCGAATCTTGCAGGAAAAGATCTCGAGAGTCCCAGGCAATGGATAAATCTGGCCAATTTTGAGGTGCAACTCTACGAAGCGCGGGACTTCCTTTAGGAAGTGCCTTCGTATAATTAAGTGGCTTTGTGCTTGTAGTAACTCCTTGTTGTGTCTTGCATCCATAGAGCCAGAAAATCGATACGAATAATATGATTATGTGCTTTTTCATCTTCACTATACATCGACCAGTCATGTGATTTATACCAAATTGGGGATAGATAAATAGCCGTCTCATGATAGAATGATACACCTGCGAATCGCAGTTAAGGAATAAAACTATGTCCACAACACTCATCGCATCATATTTACTCGCTCTCGTTGGTATGCCAGGTTGGGCTGAAATAGCCGTTCTTCTAGTTATTGGGCTTCTTATTTTTGGCAAACGCCTTCCTGAAGTTGGTCGAAACCTCGGGAAGTCGATTGTCGAGTTCAAAAAGGGGATAAAGGGGATTGGTGATGATATCGATTCTGAATCAGAGAAAAAAGCAAGTGAGTTAGAAGAATCAAAGTCAGCCGATCTTCCTCCTGCAAAAGTAACTCCCGACCCCGCAAAAGAAGCAGACATCAAAATAGAAGAGGCAAAGCATCATCTTGATGATTAATTAGGTTGCAGGAGCTTTTTCTAAGTGAACGTAGAGACGTTTCCATGGTTCATCCCCAATGATTCGCCATTTATGCCCACGCCCCTCAAGATCTTCTGCAAGAAAAATATCCCCCGGTTTTACTATCAGGATTTCCCCATTACCAAATGTAAACTCAATTGTCCCAGCTAATGTGACAACGTATTGCTTTCTTGGAGCAGGATGCCAGTCGTAGACGCCACCGGGTTTTGTTTCGGCTAGTCGAACGCTGTGGCACTCGATATTGTCACTTACAGAAGTGCCGTGTCCGTGATCATTCGTTCCAATCGTCCACGTTTTTACTTGTGAAACAAGCTCTTCATCAGTGCAAAAATGTGGAAAATCAATGCTCACTTGCTTTTATTTGTCAGCAAGCGCGTTTGCGATTTGCCAAAGCGATGTTGCCATACACGTCAAAATGAGGATGTGCAGTACGGCATACAAACATTTGAATGGAAATTTTTTCCCGGGACAACAAGCATTTTCTTCAGACATATCAAAACTCCTTTTTTGATCTATCGACAAAATTGCTCTCAATTCGCAAATTTTGCGCAAATAATGGGGACAGTCAAATAATGGGGACAGTCCCCTGGGGACTGTCCCCATGAAAACGCTGTTTTCAGCATATCAAAGGCGAAATTAGCCGTTTTATTGGGGGACTGTCCCCTGGGGACTGTCCCCATCGAGAACAGTGAAAAGTTGGTTTAGTGATACCCAATAACTTGGGGTATGCGACGATATGCGTTGTACATGATGGTAATTGGGTTAGCGGGAGGCATCTTTTTTTGGTCATGTTTGGGTTGTATCGAACTCGTTAGGGATGCCTTTGCAGCGGGAGATTTCATGGGATGGTCGACGCTGGTGTGTCTGAGTTTGCTCGTAGGAGGTTTTTGTTACCTTTGTTTTGTTGAAATAGCGGGATATTTTTCGATTCGCCGAGTTGATCGGCTTGCAAATGCCATTGCTGGGGATGACTTGGTGTACGCAAGGCGATTGTCTACCAAGTGGTTACATGCAGTTGGTGTTGATAATTCATCTATTGAAACTCTCAAATCAGTACAAGAAATACGGCAATATATTAATTCTCAGTTAACAGTTCTCGATGCAAAAGTTGACAAATCGATCGCAAAAGAATCCGTCTTGATTGCAGCATTTGTCGGCATCTCTCCATGGCCAATGATTGATGGGGCAATCGTTGCATGGCGTCAACTTCGAATGATGAGAACGGTCGCAACCATGTATGGAGTTCGACCAGGCATCCTAGGAACTTCGTTATTACTTCGCCGAGTTTTAATCTCGGTTGTGCTAGCAGATGTTTCAGAACACGCAACGCAGTGGATTGCATCGAAAGTCCCGTCAATGGGTGGGCTCATCCCAGCAGCAGGGCAATCACTGACCGTCCTTGTGCTGACATCCCGTGTTGGAAAGGCATGCAAAGCATCGTGTAGACCAATTTCAAAAATAACTTTCAAAAGACAGTCGCCAGTAGCAAAAATAAAATGGTTGGTTTCAAAAACCGTGCTACAGTATAAAAAGTATGGCACTCAATCTACATCCGGTGGAAGGTCCCGAACTTGAGCCACTTATATTTGAAAAAGGTGCGCTCGATGTTATCCTTGGGCGGCACGAAGCATGCGATTGTTTTTTAGATAGCAAATACGTATCACGTAGACATGCATCGATTAGATATGAAGAAAAAAAGTGGCTAATCACAGACCTTGATAGCCGTGATGGCATTTTTTTGGATTCCATACAGTTAGAGCCCCAAGAACCAACAGCATTACATGATGGCGAGATGTTGACCATAGGACCATGGGTATTCTTAATTTCTGGAGCGGAATCGAAGTACAAATGCTCTGAGGATATCGACATGTCCGACACCTTGCCAACGAATGCAGAGTTACTTCTTGCTCTAAATGATGAACAATCGACCCGAAGAGAACAGGCGTGGAAATCGTTCGTTAAACGATACGAACATGTTATTCGTAACGTTGCAAGGCGATTTGGATTAGCAGACCAAGATGCCGACGATGTTGTACAAGATGTACTTTTTGGTCTTATTCGGATAGGAGAAGTTGCGTACGATGAAAATAAGGGCATGTTCCGTGCCTACCTTAAAACAGCTACAAAGAACGCAGTTATCGCAAAATGGAGAAAAGCATCCAAAGAAGTAAGTGGTTTAGAAGATTTTGCAGTGGATACTTTTAATATTCAGTGGGAACGACGGTGGAGAGAACATGTTTTGCAACTTGCATTGCGTTCAGTACAACTCGTTGCAGACCCCATTCAATACGAGGCGTTTGAATTGTTTGGAAGACGAGGTGTTGCTGCTCAACAAGTTGCACAACGTATTGGTAAAAGCTCTGAATATGTTCGGCAAGCTAAATGTAGAGTGATGGCGATGGTGCGGAGTGAAATTGTACGTTTGGATGACGCACAATGAACTCTCGCGAAGAATCATACGATGAAACACAAAGCATGCATCGAGATGTGCCAGATGGTCCTTCAACGGTTAGCGAACAACTCTCTGCAATGCCCAAACATATTGGGCAGTACGAACTCTTAGATATTATTGGATATGGAGGGATGGGCGTTGTGTATAAAGCAATGCAGCCACATCCAAAACGCGAAGTTGCAATCAAAGTTCTTCGTTTCGAGCAGATGTCCCAACGCAGTGTTCAACGGTTTGAACTAGAAGGTGAGTTACTTGGTCGACTAAATCACGATTCAATTGCAAAAGTGTATGAAGTCGGTTTTTTTGACTCGGGGCAAGGACGCCAACCATTTATTGCAATGGAGTATGTTGAAGGCGAACAATTATTACAACACATTGAAAAACAACAACTTGATACACAAGCAATACTTTTACTATTGCGAACAATTTGCGATGGTGTTGCTTACGCGCATCAGCAAGGTATCGTTCACCGTGACTTGAAGCCGTCGAACATTCTTGTGAGAGACGATGGTTCTATTCGTATTCTTGATTTCGGTGTTGCGATTGCATCTGATCCTGATCTTCAGTTACATACGATGCAAACAAACGAAGGGCAGATGGTAGGCACATTGCCATATATGAGCCCAGAACAAGCAACAGGTAAGACTGATGAAGTTGACACGCTTAGCGATGTGTATGCAATGGGGGTAATTGCATATCGTTTGCTTTCGGGTCATTTACCACACGATGTTAAATCATCTACCTTGCCAATGGCAGTTGATGAAATTTGCAATGTAGTTCCAAAATCTCTTAGCTTTTATAACCGCAAATTTGTTGGAGATATTGAGACGATTTTGGGAAAAGCATTAGAGAAAGATAAAAGCAGGCGATACCAATCAATATCAGCATTTGCCGAAGATTTACGTAGGCACCTCGCTAGCGAACCAATTGAGGCAAGACCACCAAGTGCACTGTACGTCATGTCTCGTTTTGCAAAACGAAACGCAGTGGTTGTCTCGGCATCATGTGTGATTGTTATCGTCTTGGTTATTGCTACTATATTTTCAAGCTTCAAAGCAATCGATCTAAATATCGCACGAAAAAAATCAGACCAACGCCTAAAACAGATACAAAGTGTTGCTTCGACGTTAATTTTTGATTTGACAGACCGAGTCGGTAATATCCCAGGAGCTACACCTCTGAGGGAACACATCGCAAACACGGGGCTTCGCACATTGCAGTTACTTGAAGAAGAGGTCGCAGGTAATGATGCTCTTGCAATAGAACTTTCTCGTGCTTGGCTACGGCTTGGTGATATTTTTGGCAACCCACATTCTGCAAATCTTGGTAGAACCAAAGAAGCAAGCGAAGCATATTCGCAAGCTCACATCCTTCTGGACAATTCATCATCTGCAACTCAACTGGATTACGCTCATGTCCACAGAAGAATTGCTGACATGTTTGTAGCCAATGGAGATATTGAAAGTGCATTAAAATCGTACGAACTTGCAAAACAAGAAGCCGGTGATGTAACAGCCCTAGTTGCATTACTCGATGGCAGAATTGCATCCATGGTGCATCTTTCTGGAGAAACAGGTAATGCGGTGGCTATGCTTCGAAGTGCTGTTTCACGATTAGAACAACATGATGGAGACGCAGGGTCAGATATTTTGCTGGTGGAACTGTCTGCACAACTTGGGAAATTTGAACGGACCGTTGGTAACTCAGCTGAAGCAGCAGCCATTTTCCAAAAAACATTGGAACGAGTATCTTCTCTTGTAGAGCAACAACCAAATAATCAAGCATTATTGGAATTACAAGCATCTATCGAACTTAATCTTGGTGAGTCTCTCTTAAAAGTCGCCAAGGTTCCTAAAGCTGTTGAAAAACTGCAACAAGCAGTACAATCGCACAGTGAACTATTAGAGTTAGACCCAAAAAATGTACGTATTCAAGAGAAGTGGGCGGTTGCACATCGCCAACTTGCACGCGCTTATTCTGCTAGTGGCCAAATTGATTTAGCTATAACAGCGGCTAATCAATCAATTCAAAAGTATCGTTCTATGCTAATCGAGAAAGAAAGCAATCCAGCAAAACTTGGTTTGGCAAGTTCCATTTCACTCTTAGGAGACATTCAGACCTACCAAGGGCTTGCGAGTGAAGCAGCGGAATCCCTAGAAGAGGCGGTTCTGATTTTGAAACAATTGGCAAAGCAAGACAGGGAAGATGTTTCTTTGGTGACTGCTGTTGCTAAAGCAACTGTTCAATATGTTGATGCTGTGGGTAAATCGTCTGGCGACCCAGAACAAGCAGCAGAATTGATGTTGCCAGAGCTACAAGTACTTGAAACACTTTCTAATTCGAATCCAGAAAACATTGATCTTTGCAATGCAATCATCAGTGTGCACACAAGCTTGTACTCACGATTTGAATTGGTGGGTGAATTTGAAAAATCACTGTACTACGCACTAAAGAATATTGAAATAGCAAGTGATGTCGCTACCAGAGATCCAAATAACTTGAGCGCAAAAAGAAACTTGTCAAGTGTAATAAGCCAAGCAGGGGATGTGCAATCAAAACTTGGTAGAGATGATGAAGCTCGCGTGAATTTTAATCGCGCAATTACCATTCTCGTGGATTTAATTGATGAAGCACCAGAAGACACACAATTAAATAGAGCTTTGTCTTTCGAATATAACAAGATAGGGGATATGTTGAGAAGGCAGGGTGACTACCAAGGTGCTAAGGAGTATTATATTTTGTGTAGGAATATTGACGAAAACCTGGTCTCACTTGATGAAAGTAATTTGGGTTGGATTTGTGATCTTGCAGTAAGTAATCAACGTGTTGCAGAAGCGTCTGCGTTGCTGGGTGAATTTGCAGAAGCAACAGTTGCATTTGAAACGGCAATTCATCATCTAAACAAATTACATGAAGCTAAACCAGAGTCTTCATATATCATTCGACTGTGTGTTAGTACTGGTGGTAGGTACGCCGAATTTTTGTTTAAGGAAGGTGACCTTGAGGGTGCTTTGATACAAGCAGAGAAATTCAGAGACCTCGCAGCAGGGTTACGCCAAACTGAAGGTAATACACCTTACGATTTGACACTGTGGACAGGTCTGGAATCTCTCATCGGAAGATCGTTTTTTGAACTTTCGCTACAGGAAGAAGAACTGAAAAGGGAACTGTTAGAAAAATCTCTTCTCGCTCTGGACAATACATTGCAAGTCTTAGAACAGATGGAAAAAGACGGTATTTCAAAAAATTATAACAAAGCGCTTTACAATGACATGGTTGAGGTTAGGCAACAGATTGCCAAAACTATCCATTCATTAGAATTACAATAAAAAGAACCGCAGCGAAGGAGAAGAGCTCTCGCTGCGGTTCAACTACCACCCAAACCCCCCGGACCCAGAACCTCCGGAACCCACGGAACCGGAACCCCCGGAACCGGAACCCCCGGAACCGGAACCCACAGACTCGGAACCCCAGAATATCCCCCAGAACTCCCATTCACCCTCGAATTATGGAGCCGGATTTCCCGTAGGGCTCGATGCAAGCGGGGATTAATCCGCTCCATACTGCTATATGCGTTAAAAATATCAGCGTGACATAAAATCTATATCTTTTTTCGTAAAATCGTTTTTTACATCACGCTTCCCATACTGATACGATGCACAAATGCTTCACCAATTCCTCCTCATATCATTGTTTTTGACCCCAAACGGGTCATTTGTACGCCAAATTGATGGTTTTCTTGAACCTTCCCACGCTATTTGGCTCCCAGATGGAAATATTGCTGTTGCGGACCGAATGGCTGATGAAATTGTTGTTCTTACTGAATTTGGGGAGCGAATAGGTTCAGTTCCATGTGACAATCCGCTTGAACTGGTTCTTAAAGACGGGGTTCCTGTGGCTGGTATAGGGCAATGTTACGAATTTGAAACAGAGGATATTGTTGAGGCAGGAATTCCGGCTAGTAGTGCAGGCGGATGGATAATCCCCGATATCTATGGTCACGCAATTCATCATTATGATTCTGAGGGAAATTTGATTGGCAAGTGGGGTACCCATGCAATTCTCCCCCATGAGGGCGAGGGCAAATTACATTATCCAAACGCGGTGAGTGTCTCATCTGACGGAACGAAAGTAATAATCTGCGAAGGGTTTGAAGGCCGCATTCAAATTTTTGAACTTGGCGAAGGCGAGCCGGAAAACGCACCGCTGATTACAAACATCGCTCACTTTGGGAAACAGGTTGATTCCTTTGGCGATTTAATTCTATTTGCTGAACCAGAACTTGGAGATGTATATTTGTTTCGGACTGGCCTGGAAGTTCCAATTACTCTCACTCGTTTTGGAGGCGAAGGAGATGCGCCACATCAATTCAAATGGATTAATGGATTGTGGATTGGTGATGGAGTAATCAAAATTGTAGGCGATGGTAACATTAAAACGTTTGTGTATGAACACGACCCATCAAGTCCATTTAAACAAATCCCCGGTATGGTTAAATTTCAGAAATCACAAAGTCACGAATGTTTTAATGGACCAATAGATGGTGATAGTGTCACGCCAAGTTCTTCAGATATCGCAGTTTCTTCTGATGGAAAAACAATGTGGTCAGTTGATGCAGTTGCAGAAACAGTCGTGCAAACAACATTGCCTGGCTTTGAAGTTTTGCAAATGCTTGATGGGTTTATCGAGCCACAAGGAATTGAAATAGAAGCAGATGGCAACATTCTTGTTTCTGATATAGGAGCGTCGAATATCAAACGGTTTTCCCCTGATGGCGAACTGTTGTTGACTTTTGGTGAAAAGGGGTATGCACCACACCAAATGTATAAACCCGCTGGCATAACAGTTCTTGATGACGGCACAATTGTTGTCATTGATTGGGGAAACCATCGAGCTCAGTTATACAGTCAAGACGGAAAGTGGCAAGCAACATTTGGACGCGGAAGAAGTTGGACACGAACTAAGAATCCACCACCTCATTCAGTTACAAGTAACGCGGGTAATTGGAAAGTGACCTGTTCACCCACTCCAGACAACATGCCACTGAATGTAATTTTTGAATTGACAACTTTGGTTGAGGGTGAAGGTGAAATTAAGTCGCTTCGTGTAGATGCTGCGATGCCAGCGCATGGACATGGCATGATGACTGACCCGGTGACGACTCTGCAGGATGATGGAAGTTACAAGACGACCGGTATGCTATTAAGTATGCCGGGTGACTGGGAAATATATTTCGATATTGACGACGGCACAACGATTGAACGTGCACAGGACGAAGTCAATCTGGCGCCGTAAGTAAACCCTTCTCAGGTAACGGCGCAGTTAACGATTCTAAAAATGCAACTAAATCGAGTTTTTGTTGTTCACTCAAATTGAGTGGTTCTAAAATCGTTTCACGGTGATGATCTGCACTCACAAAATTCTCTAGTGTTGAATAATGTTCAAGCACATCTTCAAGGGTCGCAAGTTGCCCCGCATGCATATACGGCGGTGTTTTTGCGACGTTGCGTAAACTCGGCGTTCGAAACGAACCCCAGTCCTCACGTCGTTTCGCGATGTGCTTTGAAATAGTTGCACGAATACCATCTGGGTCGTCGCTGTGTATTCCACTTGCCGTGAATTGTGCTGACTTTAACTTGTCAATTGCCCCAGCACGACCAGAATCTTTCAGTGCGCCACCATCTAGTGGCCCAACTCCAACCGAATGGAATGCTCCGTCCGTTATCCACGGGCCAAAATGACAACGTAAACAACCTCCTTCACCAATGAAATATTGTAATCCACGTTGCGCAGATGGAGAGATTGCTTCTTTGTCTCCTGCAACGAAATCATCAAAGGGTGCATGTGACGCATCAAGTTTTGTGATGTATGCGGCAAGGGATTTAGCTACATTTGCTGCAATCGTATCGATATCACTTTCCTTCATGCTACCAAATGTTTTCTCCCAGAGAGGTCCAAGTGTTTTGTCCTTTTCTATAAGTTCTGCTATGTCCTTTCGAGGGATGTTCATCTCGGCAGGATGTTCCATCGTTTGAATCGGTTGCCCCCACAAGGTGTCCGTTCGTCCATCCCAGAAGAACCATCGCTGGTGCGCTGCATTCAAAACAGTGGGGGAATTACGCGTTGTTTGCCCAGTTCCCACAGCAATTTGCACGCCGTCGGTGAAGTATTTATCTGGTTCATGGCATGTTGCACAAGAAACTTCTTTGTTTGAAGAAAACCTTTCATCGAAAAAAATATGTTGACCAAGGAGTGCGGCACTTTCGTTTTGTTCGTACTTGTTTGTTTTGTCCGGCAATAAAACCGCAGGGCTCATCGAACGAAGTATTGTCCACTCATCTTGTGAAAAAGCAGGCAATGGTAAGCCATCGCCTGCTGTAAATACTAAACAAAGTAGTGCAGTGAACATATTCGAGATGTTACTCGATTGTTAGCGTACCTGAGCCGGTCTCGCCTTCCCATCCGCCTATGCGAATGTAATAGGTTGTGCCATTTTGGA
>JACNLO010000019.1 GCA_014381555.1 Planctomycetota bacterium
GGTAATTCGCGCCAAAACCTTGCGACATTCTGTACAACTTTTGTTGAACCAGAAGTACAACAACTCATGATCGATTGTGTTGATAAAAACATGATTGATAAGGACGAGTACCCACAGACAGCAGAAATCGAAAATCGTTGTGTGCACATTCTTGCTGATTTATGGAACTCGCCAGAGGCAGAAACAACTCTTGGATGTTCAACAACCGGTTCAAGTGAAGCAGCAATGCTTGGCGGTATGGCGCTCAAGTGGAAGTGGCGAGAAAAAATGAAAGCCGCAGGCAAGCCAACTGACAAGCCAAATATGATTTGCGGCCCTGTTCAGATATGTTGGCATAAATTTGCTCGGTACTGGGATATTGAAATCCGCGAAATTCCTATGGAAGGCGATCGTTTGATTATGACGCCCGAAGAAGTCATCAAAAGGTGTGATGAAAACACCATTGGTGTTGTGCCAACCTTGGGCGTTACTTTTACTGGACAATACGAACCAGTAAAAGCGGTAAGTGATGCTCTTGATAAATTACAAGAGAAAACAGGTCTGGACATTCCAATTCACGTTGATGGTGCTAGTGGTGCTTTTATTGCTCCGTTTATCCAGCCCGATTTGGAATGGGATTTTCGTTTGCCACGAGTAAAATCAATCAACGCTTCTGGGCACAAGTTTGGCTTGGCTCCACTAGGTGTTGGCTGGGCACTTTGGCGAAGCAAGGACGATCTTCCAGATGATTTAATTTTTAATGTTAATTACCTCGGAGGTAATATGCCAACCTTTGCGTTGAACTTTTCCCGCCCTGGCGGTGAAATTGTTGCGCAGTATTACAACTTCATTCGTCTTGGCAAAAGGGGCTACACTGAAATTCACAGCGCATGTCGTAATGTTGCGATGTATCTTGCAGAGGAAATTGGCAAGATGGACCCGTTTGAAATTATTTACAACGGCGATGGTGGCATTCTTGCACTTTGTTGGAAATTAAAAGAAGGCAATGACTACAACTTCACGTTGTATGACCTTGCCGACCGACTTCGAAGTCGGGGCTGGTTGGTTCCTGCGTATTCAATGCCAGCGCACCGAGAAGATTTAGTTATCCAGAGGATTTTAGTTCGACACGGAACAAGTATGGATTTAGCCGATTTGCTGCTTGAAGACATTCGCCGCTCCCTCGACCATTTCGATGTTCACCCAGTCCAAGTTCCATTAAGCGAAGAAGAAGCCGGCAGCTTTAAGCACTAAAAACAATCACGTTAAATTCTAGTGACAGTTACGTCGATATACCGCGGGTAGTTTATTTAAAATCGTCTTAGCAGTAATTAATTTAGCGATAACCGCTGATAAATCCATTTTTGGCTTTTCTTCATATTTCTGTGTTGTTAAAGCCAAAAACCCCCTAGAATTGAAAGCATGATTCAAAAAATATGCTTCATAATCGTGTTGTGCTTTTGCACAGTATCATCAGGCACAAGTGTGGTTCGGTTGACCTTGCCAGACATTGCAGACCACTCTGGACAGATTTTGAAAGGTGAAATCACAGCCATTGATAGTTACTGGACAGAGGAGTTTGGTCCACGAACAATTGAAACAAAAGTGACCCTTGAGCATGTCTCCTATTTCAAAGGACAACGAAGTCGGTCGACAAATTTTGAGTTTACAGTTCCAGGCGGAACAGTTGGCGAGATGACTATGCGAATTGCTGGGGCTCCCGAATTTAAGTTAGGCGAAGAATGGATTTTGTTTTTGTTACCAGAGTGGAAGTCATTTCCAACAGTTGGTTTGTACCAAGGTGCGTACCAACTTGTAGAGGGAATTGTAAAAGACGGAAATGGTGTTCCTGTTGCTGACATTGACCAAGAGGGTTTTGTTATTTCAGCGATTGGTTCAGCGAAACTTCAAGGAAGAGCTCGTGGGGCAACTGTAAAAAAACAAAACGAAGTTAGAAAGATGTCGCAGCAACCATTTCTTCAACGAATTGCATTTATTGCTGGCAACAGCAAAAAAATACCATTGCAACACGACTCAGGCAAACGAGTTCGTGCTGATTACACATCGGTACCACTAAAGGAAAAACAATGAGGTTATTCATAGCTATCATTGTTTTAGTTTGCTCAGTTGTTGGCGTACAAACAGTCCGCGGTTTTAATGCATGGACATACGGTGGAACAGTATTGGTATGGCCCGACAATCAACTTGTTCGGTACTTATATCCATCATCTTTCTCAGAAGGTACGGAACCGTTTGATTTAATGTTGTACTCCATGAGTGAGTGGAATAGTATTGATGGTTCATCGTTTGAATATTATTACTATCCACTTGACCAAGATTACACGATGGATCACTACGATGGGTACAGCGATACGACGGCTGTTTCTGAGTCGGAACTAGATTATGGAGTTCTCGGATTGACATACTCCGTAAACAACCAAGACGTCTGGTACGACATGGACATGGTTTTTAGTGATTACCCTCTTGGCGTTGGTTGGAACTTTGAGTTGCAACCAACCTGTGAGATTGAAGCAATTCCGGCAGAGTACGGTTTTACATTTGTGCTAACAACCTTGCACGAATGTGGACACTCGATTGGATTAGCACACGAACCAACCGGAGATGAACCGCAGGGTGACCCATGGATGGTTTGTTCGATGAATCCAGCGTATCCACACGGAGGTTCCAACGGTGTTGCTCGTGCGATTGAAACACACAGTGACGATCGCAATGGTGCACGATATTTGTATCCAACAACATTGCAGAATACAACTGACTTGGCATCCATGAACTTTACATGGCACGAAGAATATGTTGGCATAGCGTTTACGGTTTTCTTCGACCCAATGTTCATATTCCCCAGTGAAACTCTGTCTATTCGTAGTGCTATCGAAAATTTAGGCACAATAGATATCTACGGTGTTCAACAAAACTTTTATCTTTCAACTGATGATCAAATAAGCGGAGACGATGTAATACTTGCTGAAATTGAATGGGATATACCTTGGGGCGGGCTGTATGACTTCGATGTTATGGTAGATATGCCTGAAGATATTGCTTGGGGCGAATACCGAATCATGTCAATGCTTGATGTGTTTAACCAGTTCGACGAAGTCTGGGAAGATAACAACGATGTTACCTATTGTTTACCGCTTACGGTCGAACAACTAACGCCTGTTATCGTTGAACCGCTTGGCCAACACATAATTCAAGAGGGTGAACCATGGGTTGGTCCAGCACCTTTAGTGACACACCCATTGAACATGGCAACTCTCACTTGGTCGCTTGAAGGGGCGCCACCAGAAGGCCTTTGGATTAGCGAACAATCTGGCATAATTCATTGGGACAATCCAATTTACTCCGAGTTTCAATATGTGATTTACGTTCGTGCAACAAATGATGCTGGGAATGACACATCAATAATGTATATTGGCGTGGAGCAGGGTGTCCCGTGCGTTGCCGATATAAATAATGACGGAGTTGTTGCTACGAATGATTTACTTATTTTATTAAGTTGGTGGGGTGAACCAAATCCGGATATAGATATTGACGGCAGCGGTGTTGTTGACGCAGG
>JACNLO010000077.1 GCA_014381555.1 Planctomycetota bacterium
TAATGGACTTATGGAGGATTATCTGTGTGGACAGTCCCGTTGCATGCAACGCTCCGAGCAGGACTCGAACCTGCGACCTACGGTTTAGAAGACCGTTGCTCTATCCAGCTGAGCTACCGGAGCCAAGGTTGAGCATTGTACGCTAGTCAGGGTATCATGCCCATTCTTAGTTGATGGCTTGTCATCAGCTACAGGGCCGGTAGCTCAGCGGTTAGAGCTAACGACTCATAATCGTTCGGTCCCCGGTTCGAATCCGGGCCGGCCCATTCAATGTTTTTTCACAATCGACAGCATGGATTCTCCCTCATTGGCATTCTGATTTCGATCGCGTGCGTTGTCGTATTAATGTCGATTTACATGACCTCAGTATCGAAATCAGTGACTGGCGGAAAAGGAACATCGTCTAATACTTCAGCATGGGGAATGATGGATCAAATCCAATTGCAGACAATCGGCAGGGCACTCTTGATGGATGCCATTACAAGTGGGCAGTACCTCACGCCAAGTGAAGTATCACGTTCAGGTGACGTATATGAAAACACATCTGCAAACTTTTGGTCTGCAATGCTTTTGCAAAACATGATTAATCCCGACCAACTCGTTTCACAAACAGATAGAAGTTGGGTAGAAGTCGCACAGCCAGATTATCGAGCGCGTCATTTTGATCCGAATTTTTCAGCGGACCTTTCCACAACATTTAATGTGTCATTTGCACACATGCCATTGTGGGGCGACCGACTTACAAAAAGATGGAACTCCAAATCTGGGAAGTTCCCGCTCCTTGGAAATCGTGGACCTCAAGACGGTGCTGAAGGTACAACTTCAATTACGCTCGATGACGATGGCGTTTGGCGTGGGTGGGTGTACTGTTCTGACGGTTCGATTGATTGGGTTGAAGGGACATCCGTCGCCTCAAAGTGGAGACGCAATGACGGGGTGAGGACAGACATTATTTTTCAAGACGAGGCGGATTCTGAAGACGATGCCATCCTCGGGTACACCATTGAAATGGATGATTACGGACCCACTTTCATTTGGGATTAGTCAATGAGTCTCAAGCCCGATTCAGCATCAGCGATTAATTGAGAAGCACTTATCGGGGAGCCAACAGCGTTTTTCATCCATTGGTCTGGAGTAAGACGACCGATGGAGCAAATGCGTTTTGTTTCAACTGCTAAATCTTTTCCACGCATGTGCGATTTGATTTGATGGCTAATTATGTGCCCAATTGTGTAGTCAGGCAAGTAAAGCGGATACCCAATCATGTGTTGATACGCAGCAAGAATGTGATATGGATCTTCGCCAAAGTATTCCTTAAAATATTTATTCCAAACATCTTCTGCGATGGCTAACATTTCATCCCGCAATTGTTCGGGGGTTGCATCTGGATTTTTATACAACCAACGCCAAGTGTAAAGTTCGACTAACGATGGCCCAGCGATTTGGCACGAAGCAAGTAAACCCTCTACGCTAGCAAGCGCAAATGCTTTTGCTTCATCGTCTTCAGGTAACCCAACAACTTCCTTCGCTTTATTTTGATAGAGAAATGCAAATGCTTCAGTACACGCTGTGTTAGGGACGTTTCGCAGAAGTGGTCTTGGTACAAAGTGCGTTGAAATGAGTTGCTCAAGATTATGCCCAAGTTCATGCATCGCGGTATCAAAACCGTCCCAGCCAAGGCGGTCATCTAAACGATTTGTGCGAAGCCATGCGTTGTATTCAGGAATGCCCGGACGCATAGCGTGCCCAGCACCTCGAGCAATTTCAACATTCACTCGCGAACCTAAAAACTCTGCGTCTTCGTCGTTATAGCCTAACCCTTTGAGAACTATTGGGATTTTGGCTTGGAATTCTTCTTCGTCCTTAAACATCGCTGTTACTTTTTCATCAAGTTCTTTTGAACTCGCACCCTCAGCAATATCCTCAAGATAAATATCAAACGCCTCAAGCGGTCTTCCAAGTTTTTTGGACATGAACGCAGCAATGTCACCACGAACTGGTGCTTCAAGTAATTCAATCATCAGATCTTCGACAGTTTCTTCAGGAATTTCACGTTCCAAATCAAACTTGCGAGCGATGGCAGTTGGATGTTCGTCGTAATATTTATCGTAATCGACAGCGACTGATCTTTGAGTATTTAACTGTTCATAACGAACGGGCCCAAGCAACTCGCCCGCGTCACCATCGTCGATAGTATTATTTTTGGGACACCATTTGCCAGTACACGAACAATCCATTACTTGTTTAGGGATTGTGCCGTTGATATGTCGAGCCATTACCCAAGAAAGGGCTCGTTGTTTTTCAATCCCACCTTCTTGTGTGTACCCAGCCTTAATTTCTTCGCGAATGAGCCAGTGTGCTATGAGCTTTCTATCTTTTTCAAACCACGCCTTTCCGTTGGCATCAACCATGCATCCGACTGGAACATGGAATTCGCTTACGAACATGTCGGCTTCATGTTCAAGTTCGCGCGCGCGGTCGTTCACTTCTGCAGGTATACGTGGACCAAACGCTCTTCCAATCCTTGCTTCAGCCCATCTGTCAGTGTCCCAGTTTTTACCATCTTCCAACATGGTTGCAAGGTCTGGTCTTGAAAAGTTTAATAGCGCAATAAACGCAATTTTTTGTTTGTAAAATTGATCTGATAAATCAGGGCACGGGTCAAACATCGCCATAACGTTATCAACCATTGGCATTTCATCTCCGCGCAAATCGGTCCACCTTCGAAGATGTCGCCCAATCTCGTAGAGGTGACCGCCAATACTGCCCATGGCACTTTCGTATCGATCAAGCAACCGAGCGCGATCTTCGTCACTTGTGACAAAACTGTTTTCACAGAATGTTTTAAAATCATTGCCATCCCCATCTGAGTCCTGCCATCTCTTAGCAACTCGATGAACACCTTCGCTTGCTCTTTCGCAACCGCCAAGTGATTTAACTGTTTCTTTAATAGGTAATGTTGTCATGGAGTACATGATAAAGCATGGCAAAGGGAATCGTGCAAGTTTGCGTTTGATGCAATCCCTCCCCTAGCGATTGTCGAATATTTTCCACCTGCTTCTTGAATGATTGGTAGCCACGGAATGATGTCCCATGGAAATAGCAGGGGCTCAACAACAGCATCAATTCTTCCAGTGCAGAGAAGCATGTACCCATAGCAATCGCTCCACCCCCGAATTGAACACTCGCACTGAAGAAGGTTTGAATAGAGCGACTGAGCATTTGTTTGTTTGTAGTAGTCGTACGAAGTCGTGCAGACCATCGCCTTTTTTATGGAGGATGTTGATGAAACACCTCCAATTAAATTCCCTTGGTACATTACACCATCCCCAATAACCGCTGAAATAGTCTCATGCATAGCGGGCATGTTGGCAACTCCAGCAACCGGCTCACCCATGTATTCAAGACCAATCAGCGTTCCAAACAGTGGTACACCTCGTGTAAATGAAGCTGTACCATCGATAGGATCCACGACCCAGCGAAATCCACTTTTTCCTAGGACTTCGCCATGCTCCTCTCCTAGAAAACCATCCTCTGGGAATGAACCTAGAATCGTCTCTTTCGCGAGGATTTCGGCTTCTGTATCAACAGAAGTGACAACTGAACCATCCTTTTTTGTGGAAATTATGAAGTTGTTATCTAAAAAGTGAGATAAAACGAACGCGGAAACTAGGTCTGACGTAGTGTTTAGAAGCGTATTCCGTATAGCTAAGTCGCCCATAGCACGGGTATTGTAGTGATTAGAAGTGTCCCATAACAAGGAAAACAGCCGGTATAGACCTCAAAAAGCAAAGAGTAATCGATGAAATCGCTTTACTTCGCCCACCTTAACACCCAGAAGGATGGAATGTGTTGTGAATAAAGGATTTAACACAGCACCATCGTAATAAAGTGGTACAGTAGTACGCTTGCCTTGGTGGGCATTGATTGCGAAAGTAATAAAAGAGCATGAAAATGATAGTTTCCAACGTAACAAGAAAAGTACTCGCAACTCTCGCAGTTGCAGTACTTATGCCGTTGGCATCTGCAGAAACTATCCATGTCCCCAAAGAAATCAAAACTATCCAGGGAGCGATTGATCGTGCTCAAGGCGATGATGTCATCCTTGTATCACCAGGGAGATATAACGAAGCAATTAACTTCAATGGTAAAGCAGTGACAGTGAAAAGTACAAAGGGTGCAGCTGTAACAACCATTGATGGCTGGAGCCTATCAGACAGCGTCGTGAAGTGTACTAGCGGTGAAGGTCCAAGTACGATTCTCGACGGGTTTACGATCACGGGCGGTACTGGGAATCGGGAGTTGTATAGTGAAAACGAAACAGTTGGGGGCGGACTTCTCTGCCTACATTCAAGCCCAACAATTTTGAATTGTATTTTTGTGAGTAATGAATCTTCATATCAGGGTGGGGCAATTTTTAACGGTGATCGAAGTAACACTGTAATTCAAAACTGTAAAATCAAATCAAACATTTCTGAACGAGGCGGCGGCGTGTACAACAGCCGTGGTCGTCCTGTAATTCGGAACTCAGAAATTTCAAACAACAAAGCAGAGTATGGTGGTGGCGGTATGTTTAACTTTGGTTCGAACGTCCGGATTTTATCTTGCTCGTTCGAACACAACCGCGCTGAATATAATGGTGGTGGTGTCTACGATTACGATAGTGGTGGGCGAGTTGTTGATTCAGTGTTTTCAGATAATGTTGCAATGTATAATGGAAACGCAATGTATCGCGGGTATCGAAGTGCTACCGTTGTAGACGAGGGCTGCAGATTTATAATGGCTCACGATACAATCTCCGGAACAGGTGGATACATGGTTGCTAGAGGAAAATATACTGGTGCATGTTGCATCGGTAGCGGATGTTTAATAGTTGATGAAGATTCTTGTAATAAAGCAGGTGGGTCTTGGCTAGGACCAGACACATCTTGTGATGAACAAATTCTTGCTTGCCCTAAACCGGACTCAGGTGATGTAAATACAGATGGCGTAGTTGACATGATGGACCTCGTACTTGTTATGACAAGCATGAAAAGTTCAGCTAGCAACTAATCCAATCAATACAGAATGTATGAAGTGCCGCAGCCGGAAGAGACTGCGGCATTTTTTTTGCACACGCTGGTGCAATAAGAATAGGGGAAGGTGCGCCCATTTCTGGAGTTCTTCCATGGGACCCCATTACTTTAGTTGCATCAGTTGTAATAACATCGAGCAATGTAGAACTCCCAAGTTTTCTTAATAAAAGTTTTAATGCAACTCTTGCCTTGGAACCGCGCCAACCATCTGCAAGAAACAATTCTCTTGGATCGTACCCAGGTTTGCGGTGAATGTCGACAGTTGATTGATAGTCAGGAGCTTTTGCACAAGTATTCCACCAATCATGAGAGAACCATTTGTCATGATTTGTGACGGCAACAATATCCCCACACCGTTCGTGTGCAAGTTCCCCTCTCTCACCACCAGAATATACAAATTCTATTCCACTCGTTTCTTGTAAGACATTTTTAATAGCGGCAATATCGTTTTTGTCTTTTACATAAACATGCGCAACCTGATGATCTGGGACGGCGAAACATGTACTTGAACCAGCGTCGAGATATTCCCGCCCAAACTCCTCGCGTACAGCAATCCACTCATGTTCTCGAAGTACCTTGTTAATCGCAACTGCTCCGTTTACTTCCTCGATTCCATACTCACTCAAAACGCAAACATGAACACCTTGTTGCTGGAAGTGATCAATAAGCCTACCAACCTCTTTATCAACTGCTCTCAATTCATTAGCAATATCTGAGTGGCGTGGGCCGAGTTTTTGCAGTGGGTAATCAAGGTGAGGGATATATACAAGCGTCAATGTTGGCTGATGTGAGTTGTTGACTTCTATCGTCGCATCAACAATCCACTTTGTTGAGACGATGTTTGCCATTGGTCCCCAAAAGTTAAAGAGAGGGAATTTCCCTAGCTTTTTTTGTAGCGAGTCACGTAATTCAATTGGTGATGTCCAAATGTCTGGAATCTTTCTCCCGTTTGCACAATAGATTGGTCGTGGTGTCACAGAGATATCTGCAGAGGAGTACATATTAAACCACCAGAACATGTTTGCAACAGTGAAATTGGGGTTCTGGCTTCGTAGCTCATCCCACACTTTTTCGCCTTGTACTAAATTGTTTGATTGCCGCCAAAAATGAGTTTCGTGTGTTTCACGATCGTGCCATCCATTTGCAACAACACCATGTTCTTTTGGAGATAACCCAGTAAGCATCGAACTTTGCACTGTGCTAGTTACTGCGGGAAGCGGAGGGCAAAGTGACGTTACAGATGAGGCGCTTGCAAGTGCTGTGATGTTTGGTGTGTATTCACCGAGATGTGATTCGGTAAGCCCAACAACATTAATGACAGCAACTCGTTTCATGTACCAAGGATTCTACGTTGTAATACAAGAGTAATGAAGAAACAAATCAAACATAATCCAGCAATAAGATATTGTTCTAGAGAGGTTGCTAGCACACAATCGAGTAAACAGAACCCAGAAAGAATTCGGTGCATCCCAGTAACTTTACTACCAGCTTTGAAATCTAACCAAGCAAGCCGAACCCAATACGCTATATAAGCAAGTGGAATATAAGCTACCCACGAATTTGGAAGGTAAGCACAGACAGCATACGCAGGCGGCAACAACAAGAGCCAAGTTATCCAACTTAATGCTGTGTTTTTGTTGTTTTCAAATCTACCGATGAATGTAAGTACTGCGGTATAGAAAGCAAGCGCTAAGCAAAATGTAATCAAGAGTGATATATCAGAGTCTGTGCTTGGGTTTGCAACAATGAAATACACTAGTCCCCTGCAAATTGCCATTAGTATTAGCGCGAAAATAAACCATCGGTGAAGAAAGGTGTACAAAAGTACCGCAAGAACAAGAAGCACAAGACCGTTTGCGCTGCCGTGGCCAATGCCAAATACAGAAACCGCGACTAGTAGGGTTAATCCTGCCACCCACGCAAGTGACCGTGGAATCAACCCAGAAGGAATTGGTCTATCAGGGCGATGTTTTTTATCGCGCTTTGCGTCAAAGGCATCGTTGAGAATCATCCCAGCAAAATAAACAACGAGAATGCAGGTTGCTAAAAACAAATCATAAGAGAGATTCAACGTCCAGTATTTTGATTGCATGGTGATGGCAATCGCTGTGCCAACCAAAATATTTGACACCACGGTAGGTGCGTTGCTAATTCGCATCATGCCAAACCAATCCGCCGTTTTACTTATTGTCCTAGTTGCATTGTCGCCCATTGGAGTTCCTTAGTGATTGAATCGACTATTTCGTCACCTTGTAACAGTTTCGGCGTTACGCTCAAAGTATACGTTTCAACCTCCCAATCAGTTGCTCCGGCTTCTTTAAGAACAGGAATAGATTTGATTAAATCTTCTTGCGTTGTTTGCAATTCGCCGAAATGTCTCCTGTGAATGGGCACATGAAAATGCACTCTGCAATTACCCGAATGTAAATCGTTTGGAACATCAGAAAACTGTTCAAAGAACAGGATCTCATTTTCGGTTTGAACCGAAGATTGATGTAAGTATTTTTGTTCTTCAAGAATAAAAGACGCTTTGTTGGCTTGTTCCAAATCAAACTCAATTGCAGAAGAAAATTGCACCTTGCCGATGGAGAGCCCCGCATTTTGATAATTACTCACGCACTCTTCGGCGGATTCTCGCATAACTGCAGCGTGGCAAGTGTCATGGCAAACACGAATATATCTTCGAATCTGTTCATCGTCATTGAACTGTTCGTTGAAGAGGGTAGAGAGGTCTTTACTTGTTTGTAAACGGCAGCCTGGTTCGGTTTCAATGTCAAGATGAATGCACTTGCCTGTTTCTTGTTCGATTTTTTCAAGCTCGTTGGCACACAACCGGAGTTGAACTGCACATGGTTCATTTGAAAATGAAGCATCTTTCCATCCAAGTGGAAGAGTGGAGATTCCAGCGTCATCTTGGCTGGTAATTTCAGAGAGGATGTGTGCTAGCCGGATTGTATAACTCAGCCGTGCTTCCTGCGACCAATCTGGCTGGTACACTTGATGTCGAACAACATCTTGGTGAAAGTTAGAAAATGGGAATCCATTCAGAGTAAATACTTGCAAGTTACATTCCTGCAATGTGTCTTTGAGCAAAAAGATATCAATTTCGTGGGTGGTTTTATCAGAAAGCCACAGACCAACACCCAATGGTTTTTGCAAATTACGTTGTACAGCGGAGGAATATGTTGTCAGGTTTTCGACGACCTCTACAAACGAGTCTCCACTATGGACATTCGTGCAGTACCCGAGCATTACTCGACAGAAAACTTTCCGCTTTTAGAAAGAAACGAGAGCGGGTTATCGAAAGAGATTGTGTTAATAAGTTCTTGTGAATGCCCACGACTTGCAAGCTCAAGACGGCATTTCGGTACAGCAAGTGGATCGCTCGGTCCCCAGTCACCGGCTGAGTTAATCCAAAGTCGCTCTGTACCGTGCATTTCAATAATATCAGCTGCTCTCTGAGGAGTGCACTTACTATTTGGATATAACGTCATACCTGCCCAGAACCCACGGTCAAGTACTGCTCGCACGGTGTGCTCCTCAACGTGATCGATGAGCACTCTGCTTGGGTCAAGTGAGGTGTTGTCGATTGCGTCCATGATAAGAGTTGTTCCCTTGAGTTTGTCTTCAAGGTGCGGTGTGTGCACAAGAACCAATTGATTTGTTCGCTCTGCAAGTGTAAGTTGTTCTTCAAGTATAAGTAACTCGTTCTTACTGTTCTTGTTCAAGCCAATTTCGCCGATTCCAAGAACATTTGGGTTATCAAGAAAATCAGGAATAATAGAAATAACTTCGCGAGCAAATCCGACATCTTCTGCTTCTTTTGGGTTGATGCAAAGCCAGCAGTGATGGTTGATTCCATATGTGCGTGCACGTTTTGGTTCAGTGTCTGTGAGTTGACGGAAGTAATCGAAGAATCCTTGCGCACTACTACGATCGAATCCCGCCCAAAATGCTGGCTCAGTAATCGCAACACAACCTGCTTGAGCCATCCTTTGATAATCATCCGTCGTGCGGGACACCATGTGAATGTGTGGGTCGATGTATGCCATTACGAAGGTTCACCTCTTGGTGGCACTGCACCACTCGCTCCTTTTTCACCCGCATGTTCAATCGGATCAGATGTTTGGTCGCTTAGTAGAAGCAATATTCTTTCAGTGCGGTTTTCTTTATCCGATTGAAGTTCTTCGATGCATCGCATGAGTGCTTCAATGCGAAAATCAGAGCGATCTTCATGGCATCGATCAACACGATCTAAAAATGCAGCAATGTCGAGCACTTTTGCACGATGCTCTTGAAAGTATCGATCAACGATTTCTTGTTGGGTCATTGAATTCTCTGGCATATCGCCTTTAATTCTACCTGAGTTCATTGATGACTTGTCGAACAACTTCATGATCTAGTCGGTGAATCTCGGTTGGTTCTTCGATTCCCTTCAACATAAGCAATGTAAGCTGTCCGCCTAGGTGTTGGCGAAACTCTTCAATACCAGTAAGAAATTCGGTATTGGTTAACTCTGAATGATTTGTAGGAAAGCCCAAAGAATCTAGAAGGGAAACAATCCTCATAGCAACAGAATTGTCGAGAAATCCCAGACGCACACTGCATGCAACATCTATCGAGAGACCGATGGCAACAGCATCACCGTGTGAGATCGTATAGTTTGTTAATTGTTCAAGTTTATGTGCTGCCCAATGTCCAAAATCAAGTGGTCTTGCATCAAGCCGCTCAAAAGGATCACCACCGTCGGTGATGTGCCTCAGATGTAACTTCGCAGATTGTTGGAGTACTGACACCATTGCATTGATATCTCTTCCAAGTAAAAGTTTAGAGTTTGCCTCTATTTGCTCAAACAAAGATTCGTCTTTTATTAGAGCAACTTTAATAGCTTCGCTCAATCCCGATCGCCACTGGGTTTTATCAAGTGATTGCAATAAAGAAGAATCATTTATAACAGCATATGGTGGATCAAAAACACCCACAAAATTTTTCTTGCCAAAATAATTTACGCCATTTTTAACGCCTACACCAGAATCGCCTTGAGATAGAGACGTTGAGGGCATCCGAATAATTGGTAGACCTCGGTGAGCTGTAGATGCAGCAAACCCAACAGCATCAAGTACTGCGCCTCCACCTATTACGATGATGCACGATTTTCTACAGAGATTATTGTGGTTGATTGCTTCAAGGACTGAATTGACGACGTTGAAATCATTTTTTGCAGCCTCACCGCCTATGACAATGAGTGGTTCATCACAGATGGCTCCTGTTCGTTCGCACCATTTGTGAAGCGAGTTAAGGAACGGTTGGTTTGAAGTAACTCCATCATCTACAACTACGAGAATTTTCAAAGGTTGTAATGTGGCGAGTAAAGAGTCCAGCACACCACCCTCAGTGAAGGAAGAATTAGTAAGTCGGAGTTTATGTGTCCACTTAATTGTAAATGGGGCATCAATGGAATTATTTGAACAAGTCACTGTTGCTCCAAGTTTTCTGATAAATCAATTTCGGGTGTCCACTCAATCCAATCTTCATCGAAATCGCGTTCTATTGTGAAAGCGTATCCCTCCGGAGCAATGTCACCGGGCTTATTTGGTGTTGCAATAGAAATGCCGCCTTTAATCCACGAGGTGATTGGCCCTGCTCGCAAATCAATTCCAAGCAAATTAGCATCTATGTGAATTCCACTAACGTTCCAAAATATCGTATTCGTTCGAATGAGTGGAGCATATCGTTCCTGAATAACACATTGGAGTTGCACAGTTGAGGCAGTGTTTGAGAGGCCAATGGATGAGATTGAACCAACTTCGATACCTCTGTAAAACAAAGGTGCCCCAACAGCGACATTATCAGCAGACGCAGTAATAAGTGTAAATAGTTTTCCCTGAGATGGGATTGAATTTTCCAACCCAATAAAAGTGAACGCATCATTTCCACCACTTGGTTCAACCTGAATGTAACGAGGTCCGACAACTGTGTCGAGTCCTTGGATGCCTTGTAGGGAAACTGAAGGCCGGACAATCCACCACTTCGAATGTTCTTTTGCAAGTGTAATGGCTGAAGGTTTAAGTCGTGCAGTTACAGTAATATTTGATGCCGTATCGTTTAATGTGATATCTTCAACCATTCCAACAATAGTTCCACGGTACATTATTGGAGATTCGGTTGTAAGACCATTTGCATCATTGAATGTAATCGTAATTTGCGGTCCCTGGTTTAGTTTCCACCGTGCAAAGAGAGCCAGAGCAATCGCAATGGCAATACAAGGGACAATCCAAGTTAGCGAGATAGACTTTTTAGGAACATCTTTTACAATTGCAGTTTCTGTTTTTTCACTCATAGGACGTCTCTAGACTGCCAGAGTAGGCGAGAATCAAAATTAGCAGAAGCAAACATTGTAAGAACAACGACTCCAGAGAAAGCAACCAAACCAAGCTCGGGTTGAACGCTCGCAAAAGAACCAAGTTTTACGATAGAAACAAGAATTGCAACAAGAAAAACATCGAGCATTGACCACCTGCCAATAATTTCAATGAATCGAAGAAGTTTTGAATTGCGTTTTGATGAACTCGTCTGCCAAGAGAAACAAAGGTAAAAAAGTCCCATGATTTTTGCAAGTGGGATGATGATTGAGCATAGTAATACGAGCAAAGCAATTCCTTGTGTTCCACTCTTCCATAGTTCTACAACACCTTGCCAAATTGTACTCTTGTTGTTAAAACCATAGCTACTCATTGAAAGAATCGGTAGCGTATTTGCGGGTATAAAAAGAATAAAGGCAGCGAGTGACAAAGCCATTGTTCTTTGAATACCTCTAGGAGTGTGTTGATGAAGTGTTCTGTGGCATTGAGCGCAAATCAGTTGAGATCCAATTGGTGTTGTTGGAAGATATTGGTTTTTGCCACAATGTCTGCATGTTAAAATTTGCATGTTGGAAGATTGCGAATTAGTTTGAGACAAGTCTGCATCCATTTAATGAAAACGAAGTTGAGGAGAATAATCCTGATGCAGCACATTGTCCTTGAATCGTGACGGTTGCACCAGAGCGAATTGCACGATCATCTCCAAGTTTTCCTGAAATAGAATTATTAAAAATGCAAACTACTTTGGACTCATCATTTTGAATCGTGACTGTATACAAACCGTTTTCCGTTAAAGAAAAGGCAACGACCTTTCCTGTAAGTTCAACAATATCTCCTGAGAATTTGGAAGAAGCCACATTATTTTGAAATGATGTATTGAGGCTTCCAATATTGTGACGTTCAATATTTGATGAATCCCTTTGCCCGACAATCTTTGCAGCAGCTTGGTTTTGATAGTTGCTTCCTATCGTGCTACATCCTGTAATGAGAGTGTAAGTGAATAAAATGAAAAGTAGATGCATTCGCATATTTGGGCTCTCCTGCTATGGGGATGATATCAATGCTACTGGAATACACCAATTTGAATGACTAGCCTATTTGGAGTATTCCTAACAAGCCGAAAACGGCTATTTGTTTCGATAAACGTGCTTAAGAGTGGAAATATAGTATTCCGATTGATAAATAGGCCTAAGTAGGTCTATTGGCAACACCAGACTAAGATGTAAATTCGTGGATATTGCCCTTAGACCAAAGGGTGGAGTGTAGATTTTAATAAAATAATAGGCAATAAAAGCGCGTTTTTGACCCATATAGGGCGATTTGCGACTTTTTTTAATTAATGGTTCACAAAGCCCTTCCAACTGAATACGAGGTGCACCTGTTGAGATGTTCTCAACCATGAAATTCACCCCTCACCCTGGAGCTAGTAATGACAACCCTGCCTACGACTTTGGCCACGATCGCCACGTCACTAATCACTTCCCTCACTTCCGCCTCCCAAAACGCAGACCTTAATAACGATGGTGTGGTTGATTCCACAGACCTCGTTCTTCTAGCAACTAACATCGGTGCTTGCGAAGGTGAATGCCAATCAGATATTAATAATGATGGTGTTACAGATTCTTCAGATATTATTGGCCTTATGAAACTTTGGGGCCCAGTACCAAATTACGTTGCACAAGATGATTCACAAGACCAATCAACTGATACAACTCACACTCGCGATCCAAACCGAGACATGAGCTGGCAAGGCCAAGCTCCAGTTCTTTTGGATGCTATTTACTACGATCAATACACAGAGTTTTTCAGCCACGGTGGACCATGGCGTTGGAACACAGCACAAGAATACAATCAAGGCGAATTTGCAATGGCATGGGCGAATGAAAATTCTGTAGAAGTACAACCAATGGTATACGGTGCGGTTGATTGGGATCATGACGGCAACCTAAGTGAAGAAGACAAAGCTAATTTTGTTATATGGCTTGACGAAACTCTTCCAGCAGATTACAGCGGTCCACTTTGTTTGGATCTAGAAGGTCAATGGTGGGGAATGCTTGATACAAACAACCAGACCGTAATGGATCTTGTCATCGATACGTACATCGAGCAACTAGAATATGCACAACAACTTCGCCCAAATGCTAAGATAGGTTTCTGGGGATTTCCAAAGAAATCACACACAACAACAAATAGCTCTACCGCTTCAGTTCAAAGATTAGTGGACGCATGCACAGCAATCTTCCCAGATGTATATGAGCATAACCCAGGTCACAATGATGCTGTTCGTCTTCAACGACACCTTGAACGAACAATAGAAATGGCTAAAGGAGAAATCCCAGTGTATGCTCAAACATTCCCAAGGTATAAAGATCAAAACAGTACAAGTAGAGACTTCTTCCATACAAAAGAGGAATTCTTGCGAGACCAAGTTCAAGCCTCACTTGATGCTGTATGGACTGATGCAAATGGTAAAGAGCACCGAGTAAACGGCATAGCATTCTGGGAAGCGTACACATACGTTACGATGTACACAGATGGTTGGTCTGAAATGACAATGGATGAGCGTAAGGAAAAATGGAACGAAATCGACCACCTACACGTTGAATTGCTTACAGGTATGAAAGAACTCGTCGATGCTGCAGCAAGCACACTAAATGTACAAATCGCATCATCAGAAAAAGAAGCAGTTAACACACAGCCATTAGTTGCAGCGACACCTAAGGCAAGCACAGTTAAGAAACAAGCACGCCTAACACGTGTAGTAAGAAACACTACTCCAGCAGTTACCTTCGTAAAATCATCAAGCAGAAGTGCAGCGAGCACCTACCGATCAGCTCGTAAGTCATGGTCACAAGCACGAAGAGCCTTCTCTTCAGCAAGACGAAACTACCGTAAGGGTTCACAACAGTACAATCGTGCATACGCTGCATACAAGCAAGCACGTGAAGAAATGCAATTTGCTTCACAAGAGTATCGTCAAACACGAAGTTCAAACCGAACAGCTCGTGCGACTTTGAACCAAGCTAAAGAACAAATGAAATCAGCAAGCGCAAATAGTTCAGGTACTACATTGCTCGCATCAAAATAAGTTTTTCCTCCCTTGGCGGGGTGTTAGTGGGGTCGGCAAGTGCCGACCCCGCTTTTTGATTACCACCCACCATGGTCCACAGAGGTGACCTCAGAGGTAGACACAGAGGAGCCCACAGAGGTAGACACAGAGGAGCCCACAGAGGTAGACACAGAGGAGTACACAGAGGTAGACACAGAGGAGTACACAGAGGTAGACACAGAGGTGACCTCAGAGGTAGATACAGAGGTGTTAGTGGGCTTTTAGTCGTGAAATGGCGGTTTTTTCATCAATTGCTGGCGAACACTCAAGACCAATTGGACCCTTATAGCCCAAAATTTTTAGTTCTCGGAGGACTCGTGGATAATAGATTTCACCAGTTCCTGGCTCATTGCGGCCAGGATGATCGGCGATTTGAATATAGCCAACTTGATCGAATCCTTCACGCAAGTGACCACACAAATCACCTTCGCTTATTTGCATGTGGTACAAGTCCCAGTTTATTTTAATCATCGGCGAATCGACTTCTCGGCAAATGCGAACGGCATCTTCACTGCCATACAAGCAGTGACCCTTGTGATCAACACGAATATTCATCGGTTCAAGGATTAACATTATTCCTTCTTTTTCTACGATGGGCTTAACAAGTTTTAGTGCATCAATAATATTTTGATGCATTTCTTCTTGTGTCATATTTGGTTGATTGTTCCCACCAACGACTGTCATTCGCTTGCAATTTAATTGCTTAGCAATCTCACAGCTCTTATTAATTACATCAACGAACCTATCGTGGTTTTTTGGGTTGTTCATCCCAGGAACAAATCCCCAAGCTGTGAACTGTGCAACTTCAATGTCACGCTCCTTGCAAACTTTGACAATTGCATTAATGTCTTTCCCTTGCCACGGCCAAAACTCAACATGAGTAAACCCGGCGTCGGAAGCAGCGCTGATTCGTTCGATGAACGGAAGATCACGCCACCACATCTCAACATTTACGGCATATTTTTCTGGGAAGGTGTTTGCTACTTCACTAGACCGAACAGCGAACAGAATGCTTGCTATGCAAAGTGTTTTAGTTATTAACATGCACGAAGTGTACAGACCTTATGCAGAGATGGTAACTCCAATTGGTGCCGATACATTTTGAGCCTCTGGTGGCCTGGTCATCCAAGCTCTCAGACCATTTCGCTTGAGTGCAATCCACCAAACCCAAAACGCTGTAGTGACGTAAGGAATGATTGTCATGAGTGTGGGCGAAATTGTCTCGGACAAATCAACGAGCATCCCGTTGCCTTCAAATTGGCCGAAGCCAAACAACCATGGAATTCGATACCAGTAGTAACAAGAAATTGCAGCTGCAGCGAAGAAGCGGTCTATTCCCTTTCGTTTTTGCAGAGGAACCGAACTTATCAGAAGCGCATAAAGTGAAAGGGTAGCAGCACCACCAATAACTGGAATTGCGTATGTGTTTACGATATTCTCAAGACCAGCCGAGAGGGTTGCGTAATCTTGCACTTGGAACCATCCCCAAACGTATCCGGGAAACGCACCAATTAAACCAAACGTTGCAGCGCGACGAGGCCATGTTTTTCCACCAAGGTGTGGGCTTGCTGCTGGTGTTGAGTCGGGGCAACCTGTAACACATTTACTGCATTCACTACAGTGAGAGTTACCAACTGTGGCAATAGGTTTTTGCCCATAAAGTTTTTCAACTTGATTTACAGGGCACAAACTAGCGCACCAACCGCTTTTGCCATCATATATATAGGTTAAAACAATTGCAACAATGGCTGAGACGATTAGGAAGACACCGGTAGCGGGGCCATTCAAATCAAAATAAGTGTGGCGCAGTGGAATAATTAAAAAAAGCAATGCAACGCTTGTAAAGAGTAACCAGCCGTGCGTTCCAATTGACATTTTTCTTTTTTTGGAAATTCCCAAGTGGCGTGGCAGTTGCGACATGGTGGCTGTTGGGCAGATGTTTCGCCAGACTCCCGGAAGAAGTGCAACAAGAGCAGGGGCAACCGGAATCAGAACATCCCAAAAAGCATGCAGCCCAATTTCGGGCTTTACAAATAATAAGACAACCATAATCAGACAAATTGTCCAGATTGCTGCTTGAAGAAAGAACCATATTTTTGAAGCGAGATTCGATGTAGTCATAAAAAAGGACTCCGTTATCTATTTTAGTAGTTAGTCGGACGTCCTTTGATGGTTTCTATTGCAAAAAATACTTTTAGCAGGGTCCCCAAGCACCAACAATAGCCAAAAGATCGGAAACATCGACAATACCAGACCCATCAACATCACCTGCGCCGCTGCCACCCCAGTTGCCAATCGCGGCAAGAATATCAGTAACGTTCACGAATCCGTCTCCATCGGTATCCTCGGGGCATACAATAATAATGGGCGTGATATCCATATATCCATTCATATAAATACGGTCGATGTCTACATTTTGCCACCCAAGTGGCCAGCCCATATCTACCCAAACATCACCTAGAAAGACCTCGGTAACATCAAATTGTCCAAAACCTTTGCCATTGATTTGAATAAAAGTGTTTACCGCTATATCGATTTCACCATCTTCATCTGCGTCCGCCTCAAGTGGTTCATCCATCATGACAATTGGGGGGGGACTATCTACGATATCAGCTCCAAAAAGTATTTCGGGGTCTATCTGATCGGTTACATCTTCTGGTCCAATCACTTGGCCAAGAAAAACGACGTCAACCCCAACATAAGTAATTTCGTATTGATATTCAAATTGGTCTGCGTTTGGGTCAACTGCGTTGGGACTTATCCAGTTCACATTGTTGCCGTTTGTGTTTTCACTAAAATCCCAATGTTGGGTGTCAGCAACAACAGGCAGACAAATTGAAAGTGCAAGTAGTGATGTAAATTTCATTTTTCTCTCCTTAAGGGTTACTGTCTATTATTACTCTACGAGCGAATAATGCAATTGGATTCAGATAATTAAGGTATCATTTTGCACGATGTATATAAAAGCGATAAAAGCCGCTATTTTTTCTCTTTTTATTGCACTCACTTCATTTGCAGATTCACTACCTTGCGACATCCTTAATCGCGTTGTTGTGACTGGTGCGAGCGTTTCTTCTGGCTTTGGTGTGACCACGCCTCCAATTAAAGGCGATTTGGGCGCCTATCCAATAAACATGAAACACATTTTGGAGGGAGTTATTACCTCAGATCACAATGAGGTGAAGTTCTTTGGTGACCTTCTGTTTTTTAAGAAATCAAGAGCAAACGCAAAAGCATACATCAAAAAAATAAAAAAATACAAACCAACGCTCGTTGTAGGTATTGACTTCTTGTTTTGGTTTGGGCACGGCACGCCGCCAGATGGCAATGATGTTTCTCAATACAGAATGGAGAAACTAAACTTCGCTCTTGAATTACTTGGAGAACTAAAAGTTCCAATTATTGTTGGCAACCTACCAAATGCACGGCAAGCAATCGGAAAAACGTTATCTGCAAACCAAGTGCCTACTTCAGAGACGTTAGAAAAACTCAATGAACGCATTCATGCTTGGGGGGAAGAGCACGAAAACGTAAAAATTGTTGATGTGTTCGACTTGAGCAACAAATTAATGGATGACGAAGCGATTACATACTTAGGACATACGTGGCCAGCCGGTAGCCAGTCAAAACTATTACAACAAGACATGCTTCATACAACGTTTGAGGGAACCGTTGCTGCGAGTATGATGGTTGCAGAAGAAATCAATGTTGGGT
>JACNLO010000006.1 GCA_014381555.1 Planctomycetota bacterium
GACCAGAGAACCTTGATTCGTTGCAACAACATTTTGAAGGTACTCCATGCGAAGTCATCGGCACCTTCAATGAAACAAACATGATGACACTCGGCGATGCTTCTTGGAACATCGACGATTTATTCCAAACATGGGCAAAGGGAATGGTGATTTGATGACGACTGCACTTGTTATTACAGCGCCAGGAATTAATTGCGACCTTGAACTAGCAGAGGGCTTTGCACTTGCAGGGGCGCAAACACGTAACGTTCACATAAACGAACTTCTGAACAATCCATCAATTATTGACGAAGCAAATCTTGTTGGATTGCCTGGCGGGTTTAGTTATGGTGATTCCATTGCAGCGGGTCGAATCATGGCAAACTTAATGCGAAAAACGTTGTACCCAAAATTCGCAAACGCACTACGACGAGGTGTTCCCATGATTGCTCCATGCAATGGTTTTCAAATTGCAGTGCAACTTGGTTTGCTTCCTGGGCCTACGCCCGGAAGCGATTGGAACGCAACCGCTCCCGTGCCAACAGTAGCGCTTGCCCAAAACAACTCTGCTCGTTTCATAGATAAGTGGGTGGAATTTCATGTTCCAAGTAATACGAGGTGTGTGTGGACGAAGCATCTAAAAACCACCGAAACAAGTTCGGTTATTCCGATAGCGCATGGTGAAGGAAGGTTTGTTCCAAAAGACGAATCAGTTCTTCAGTCGCTCGAAGAAAACGGACAGATTGCGTGTCGATATAACTCTCGCGATAATCCAAACGGGTCGGTTGGCGATGTTATGGGTATTTGTGATGCAAGTGGTCTTGTTTTTGGATTAATGCCGCACCCAGAACGGTTTTTGCGTTGGTCGCAGCACCCCACATGGACTCGACTTACAAAAGAACAAATGCAAGGCGACACTATTGGTTTGCAAATGTTTAAAAATGCCGTAAGCCATGCAACAAAAAACAAAACACAAAACTGTGTTGAACAATCTGTATGACTGACCACAGAAAACTTGCGGTTGATTTGTTCAATTACACTTGGACTTTGCTTGAAAACAAAGAAAGAACACACGAACAAGACGAAGAAATGGTGCACTCAGCCCATGCCTCAAGACACCACTGGGGAATTGCGGGAACTGAAAAAAATAAAGCACGGGGTGAGTGGCAGATTGCGCGTGTCTATGCAGCACTAAAACGATTTGTTGCTTCGGCGCATCATGCACAGTTGTATTTGGATGCTTGCAAAATGCATGACTTTGACGATTGGGATTTTCCATTTGCGCACGAGGGTTTGGCAAGAGCACTCGTAACAAACAATCCAGAAAAAGCGGAACAACACTTGGCAGAGGCACGGAAAACTGGCGAGGATATTAAAAAAGATGAAGATAGGGATTGGCTCTACAAAAATCTAGATGAAATAAGTGCGATGATTCATGCAAACTGAAGAACAGGTTAAGTGCAGTAATTGCGGGTATGACATGCGCGGTTTGGGAAGGGGAATCTTGTGTCCAGAATGTGGGTGTGAAACGAGTAACCGCGTTTCTGGTGGTAATGGTTCTGAGGGAAAGGTCATGCAATTCATAAACGCAAATGTTGCCGTGAAGGGTCTTGCCACAGTTCCGGATATCAGAAACAGAATTAAATTTTGGATGAAACTTGGTGGCGTGTTAGTCTTTGTGTTTTTCTTTTTTCAACTCTTGGTGACGTTCGCACTAATTCCAATCGGAACGTATCGACTAGTTCTGTTTGTGTTGTCGCTTGTTTGGCCATTAGTTGTTTTTGAAATGTTGACACCAAAAGTCAATGCATCTATGCCACCAATGTATACATGGATTCAAAAATACGCTCCATATTCACAATGGTGCTGGGCAATTGGATACGGTTTATGGCTGGTTTTTCATGTCCCCAGAACCGATTTTACACTTGGTGGAAACTTGCGGTTTTTTTACCCAATACTAATTCTCCACGCAGTCGCGGGAATTGGTTTGGCTGGAATATCTTTTTGGCTTCATGACCTAGCGCTTCGTTTGGGTTTAGATTGCGCTGCAAAGCGGTGTAATGTTTTCGCTATAGCAATTTTTACACTGGGCTTTCTTGTCTTTGTACTCCCTTGGAAACACATTGCTGCCGCGAACCTAGGAGTAGCAGGTTTTATATTTACTGGGTACATTTTGGCACTTATGATACCGTGGCTATGGTGCGTTTCTCTGTTTGCAAGAGCTTTGTTTGAATTCTCTGCAGATGCTGCGTGGTCATTGCGTTATGACGCCAACCTCGAGGGCAGACAAGAAAGAATCAGGCAAAAACAAGAAAACCACGAACAAACACGTTGGTTCTGAATGAGTTTGTAGAATACCTACTTATGACAAATATAAAAACATTACGATGCGCCGTTGTGGGCGTTGGACGCATGGGTCGACACCACGCTCGCGTATATTCACAGATGGACGGAGTAGATTTTGTTG
Source organism: Planctomycetota bacterium (assembly GCA_014381555.1). Classification (GTDB taxonomy): domain Bacteria; phylum Planctomycetota; class Phycisphaerae; order Phycisphaerales; family SM1A02. Next base: position 2,447 of record JACNLO010000006.1, read on the forward strand.
GTGTTGTTGATCAAGATGAAACGAGAAGAAACGATATTGTCGAAGAGTGGGGCGGCAAAGCGTTTGCAACTGTTGAAGAACTGATTGGCAGTGACGAACTTCCTAGTGTGGATGCTGTGACTATTGCGACTCCGACGGTTTACCACCTTGAAGTTGCAGAGCCACTGCTTGAGAGGGGCATTGCATGTTTAATTGAAAAACCACTTGCACCAACTGCCGAAGTTGCTGCAGCGATTGCAGAAGCAGCCGAGAAGGGCGGAGCCGTTTTGCAAGTTGGTCATGTGGTTCGGTACGATCCAGTGATGCGAGCAGTTGCTTCGATTGAAAATCTAAAACCACGTTTTATTGAAATGGTGCGAATTAGTCCAATGACATTTCGCAGCGTTGACGTTGGCGTTGTGCTTGACATGATGATTCATGATTTGGATTTGCTAACAATGTTAACTGGGCAAGAGCCGAGTGATATTCGGGCGAACGCAGTGAGTGTGATGGGAGAAGCAGAAGACATGTGTAATGCACGGCTTGAGTTCGCCTCCGAAGGTGATGGTCTTGGGTGCACCGCAAACGTGACAGCGAGCCGGCTTGGATTAAAAACTGAAAGAAAACTTCGCATAATTAGCGAGGATTCATACGTGTCTGCTGATTTTGTAAAAAAACACGTTACCCTTGTACGTAAAATTGCAAACGAAGAACAGTTGTTTGACTTACGAACCCGTCTTGCAGCAGGCGAGGACTTGTCTTCGATTGATTACGTCGACTTAGTTGAAGTGGAAGAACCAGAAGTTGGGGACGAAGATGCACTGACTTTGCAAGCAAAAGATTTCCTGCATTCCGTTCGCACCGGCAAAAAACCATACGTTGACGCCGAGGCGGGTTCTATGGCAATTCGTACTGCTGAACGCATCATGGAAACCGCTACTGCCGCCGGTGCCCGCTTGCTGTAATAAACAATCCCACTAATTTCTAGCGAAAGTGGCTGTCACGTTGAGATTTCCGGTGGTTGTTTATTGATTTTTACCTATTTTCCTTGTATTTCTTCCTGTGTTTCCCTACTATTACGCATATAT
>JACNLO010000005.1 GCA_014381555.1 Planctomycetota bacterium
GCAATCATGCATCCGTTCCCAAATTTCTGCCCATTTAATGTATGTGTTGCAAGCGTTTGTTAATACTGCAATACTGGGTTTTGGAATGCGACCCATTGGGTGTTCGCCGCCGTTGATTTGCACTGCAACATCTGCCTTTACATAGCCGCAGATGTCGGGCGAGTAACCGTAGTCTTCGGCAGTTGCAAGATAATCGCCAGCAACTCGACGAACTGCTGTTTGCAAAGAGTTAATTTCTGGAAAGACAACTGGAAGGTCAAATGTTTTGAGAATTTCATTCAAAGACCCCATCACAAAAACATACGCTGATTGTGAGCCTGTTTCTGCTGTTTCGCCAAGTTCCTTAAACCAGTCTCTAAATAACGCAGCGCCATCTCGGTTGCCGCGCCCTACTAATTGATCGTGTGTTGTAGTCATAATATTATTACCTTCTCACCTTAGGCAAACAAAATGTTTTCTAGGAATGTTTCGATTTGAAGTTCAAGTTGGTCAAAAGAGTTCATATTCTCTTCAAACTCACTTACAAAGTATGGGATGCCCTCTGCATCCAACGCATGCGAGTACGCAACCTGTTCCTCTAATCCAGGTTCGCACATTTTCGCTGCAGAAACAATAATCGCATCTGCGTTCGCGTTTTTATATCGTTCAATCAACATGTCTTCTTTTAATTTACGAAGGTCATGTTGTACTGGACTGTAACTTGACTGTTCAACGTACGAGTGAGCCAAATTTGTCATTGGATTGTCAGTAGCAACATCTTCAAGAATGTAACGCATGCCAATCAAGAAATCGTCATCAACAACGTAACAAGTTCGTCCGAGCATGCGAATCAAATCCAGTGGCGGTTGTTCACAAAAAGCACCTTCATACACGATTCTAATTCGGTCTTCTTTGCGCCCATCCCTCTCACGAATCATTGGTAAGACAGTTCTTAGAAGATCGTTGTGTTCTTCCCGTGGAATAAAACCGCCAACTGCAACTAGAGCATACGCTTCGTCTGCTGAAACGAGCCAAGGAGTTTCCCGCTTTATCTCGTAGAGTTCACGCATCAATGCGCGGTTTTCGTTAAAGATAGCGATTGAGTTTTTCAACGCTTCTTCAGTTACAGTTGTGCCAGTAACACCTTCAATAACCTTAGTGATTCGTTCGTATTCGCTTGTTAACCAAGAGACCGAATCCTCAGAGTTTGGATTTTGTGGCAAGTACAAAATTTGGCAAGGATAGTCATAGTTGCGACCAAAAATTGCAGCTAAGTTACGCGCCGCATCACAAATTGGATGCGAGACAAACATGTCGAGTTCAAATGCACCACTCAAACACGCTTCCAAAGATGTTTTAATAATGGAACAAAGGTAAGAACCAAAATGAGAGTCCGCATGGTTTGGGTCAAGTGGAAAACCGCACATTTTTACTGGCAACATACCAGCGGCGTGCGCTATTTCTTCGGGAAAGTAGACCTGAAAGTGACCAAGCACTTTTCCGCCATTCTCTCTCCATTTATTGATGGTTGGATACGTTTCGTCCTCAATGAGTTCTCTACAGTGGTAGAAAATTTCATCGATTGGCTCGTTTTTCCAATCGTCAAAAACTGTAATTGCCATTACTTTTCCTCCTTTTGATATTCGAAGCCGGGCAAATCAACGCCATGCGTCGAATAATCCATCTTCGGTGGTCTTGCACGCCGATCAAGCAATTTGATAAGTCCTGATCGAATGTACGGATTCTTATTTGGATTGAAGACCTCGCCTGTCTCATGAGCGAGTGCCTCATCATCAATCCCACGTTCTAATTGTTTCTTAAAGAGTGCACGTGAATATGGTGCATCTTTTGCCATCTGCCTTGCAAGTTCATACCCACGTCGGAGTGCTTCAAGTTCACAATCAAATATGCCATTTGAAAGTGAGACCTGATATGCCCTATCGGCGGTCATGCCTTGGTCGAAAACCTCAATGGCAACTGAGTCACCCATACCAAGTCGCTTTAGTTCACCCGCAGCAGCGAATCCCGGAAGAATTGCGTAATCAAGTTCTGGTTGGTTGTATGTATTTTTTTGTTGCCACTTGGAAGTCCTCTCAAGAGCATCCCAAACAAAACCATAAGCGCGAACATCAAATCGTTGGTCAAGGAAGTAGGTGAACTCACAACCACCGCCCCATTTTTCGCCAAAGACGCCAACAGTAGCAACGGGTGATTGTTGGATTTGCCTAAACAAATGCACTGCGTTCTTGCTTGATGCAGCAGCATCTACTTCTGAAAGTGGAACGTAGCCGGTTTCTGCATCGAACCAACCGAAATTAAACTCTTTTGCATCAGCGCCGAACATTTTCATGCCATCGCCACCTGCAGTTACTAGAACGCCGCCGCACTTTCCATCTTTGTGCCAATTCAATACACGGTTCCATGCATCAGCAAGTTGGTCAATGACTGCTTTGTTAAAGACGTTGCCTCGCATTGGGTTATTGAAAATAATTGAAGCAACTCGGTCCTTACCGTTAGGTTCACAAAGTTTCAAATCAAGATAGTTGACATCTTGTTTGCCGGTTGCAAAGTTTGTCTCGGATACAGTTGTTCCGTAATATTTACCGTAACCAAGGAGTTGAGTGATGCCTTTCTTTCGCATCGTGTGTAACAAACATGGTTTTCCTTTACGGGGACCATTCGTGCCATCCGTGTCAAGCATTTCAACGGTGTACTGGTCGCCAGCGTTTTCATCACGACCTCGTTTAATCAAATCAAGCAATCCGTCTATTCCAAGTTCACGAATCATCGCATCGATAAGTTCGATTATGCCGACTTTGAAACGAAGTCCCGCCCGCGTACAAGTATTCACTTGCCCTGCGGTTGCAAAACCATCTTGCACCATATCAAGACAGTACAAACAAATCGGAAGTGCATATTTTCTAAACGCTTTTCCGCCCATGTCATCACTACACGCAACATGTACTAGGCCATTTGCACTTTTAATTTTACCGTTTGCTCTATCTTTATTTGCTGCTTCAAAATAGGACCAGTAATCGTCTCGGGACATTTCGCATATTGGAACGTACTTACTGCTTGCTGGGTCAAACACACCTTCCGCTCTACGTTTTTCGTTTAATTTGTAGAAGCCCTTTCGGTCTTTTGAGTTTGCTCCGGTTTGACCTGAAAGTTCAAGTTCACCAATCCAAGTTGGGTAGTGCAAGCCGTCGCGGTTGTAAAGCGAACGAAGTCGATCGTCTTCTGGCAGAGCTTGTCCAAGGTGCTTTGATGATTCGGTGTATGGCATGTGTCCAGTATGGTCAAGAACGCTAAATGGGTTTGCGGTAAAGAGTTCCCACAAACCACCAAGTTGCACGATGTCGTCACCAGTTTTTACATCCCAAGAAACAATTGCACCCATGCCTTGGAAGATTGGATCGGTTAAGTACCCATGATGGTCAACTTCAAGCGCAACTACTTTCTTTTCAAGAATCTGATCAGCGAATACAACACCAAATCTAAATG
>JACNLO010000004.1 GCA_014381555.1 Planctomycetota bacterium
ACGAGTATTGCTGTAAACCAATAGGTGCTTGCTGTGTAAATGGGCAATGCTTACTAGTTTCGGTTGAGCAATGTGAGACCGCTAGCGGTTTGTACTACGGAGATGGAGCTGTTTGTGACACTATTGAGTGCGAGTACTGCCCAGCGGATCTTGACAATGATGGCGACGTTGATGCTGCAGACCTGTTAATCCTTATCGCCGCTTGGGGTATTTGTCCCTAGTATTTAATTTTTGTTTAACACTCAACAGTCCCGATTCTTTGATCGGGACTGTTTTTTTATACTAGGTTCTTATACCTATAACTTCTGTGCTACAACTGCCTCTGCGCCTCCAGCAACAATGACTTCCTGCGGCACTGGTCCAAGAGGCGCGAATTGGAATTCATTGCCGCCTGACTTGATTGTTGCAGTTGTAAAATCGATTATGATTTCGCCGCCAACTATTGTTAGCCCATCGGAACCAAGCGTGACTCGAAGATGGTTAACAAAGTCAGGGCAATCAATCACAAGAAAACCGTTGTTGATTGCGTTTCGTTTATATGTTTCGCTGAAACTTGATGCAATCACACATGGAATACCACGAACTTTCAAACAAGTTGCCGCTTGTTCTCTTGATGAACCTGTGCCAAAGTTTAAGCCCGACACAACTATGTCCCCTTCCGTTGCGATGTCCTTAAAGTCAGGGTCATAATTGCACATGGCAGCATCACCCATCTCTTGCTCGGTTACATCATCTTTGTAAGTCATTTCACCACTGTAAATGCCATCGGTGTTCATATTATCCATGGGAAGCCAAAGGACTCGTCCATTGACTTGCTTTGGAAAACCATCGATAATTTCGACACCTCCGGTTGAAACGACATTCGGGATTGTTTTTGTCAACACTTTTCCAGTTGGTGCTATATCTTCATAAGTTGTCGGTGCAGAAATGTACCCATTAACTGCAGAAGCTGCAACAACTGCAGGACTTGCAAGATACGCCTTGGCTTCTCTGCTTCCCATTCTCCCTTTAAAATTTCGGTTGGTTGCGCTAATGCCAATTTCTCCATCCTCAAGTGTGCCTTCTCCTAAGCCAATACAAGTTCCGCATCCTGGTGGTAAAAAAGTTGCGCCAGCTGATTCCAACTTTTGCCAAACGCCGAGTTGTTCTGCTTGTTCTTGAATTGTTTCAGATGCAGCGGCAACATAAAAGTCCACCCCATCTGCAATGTGCTTGCCTTCTACTACTTCACTTGCAGCAACTAAATCCTCGATTCGTGCGTTTGTACAAGAGAGTAAGTACGCTTTGTTGACTTTCATTTTTTCTTGTTCAATTTCAGGGAGCGCACGCATCACTTTGACATGATCTGGACCAGAAACGTGTGGAATAACCGTCGCAAGGTCGAGTTCAAGTTCGATGCTATATACTGAATCGTCATCTGACTCGTGCTTATTGCTCCACCACTCTTGCACATCTTCTGGGGTATACCGAGGTGTTCGTCTAACTTGCAACCACTCTGCTCTGTCAGTCAACCACCCTCTAAGAGTTTCATCAAATGGGAATACGCCTGCAAGTGCGCCCCACTCGGTTGTCATATTAGAAATCGTCATGCGATCTTCCATTGACAAATATGCGACTCCATCACCCGCAAACTCAATTGCGTGGTTCAAAACTTCGTCATTGTTAAACAAGCCACAAAGTGCAATGATGACATCTTTGCCAACTACACCCGGAAGAGGTTTGCCACGAAGCCAAACTCTCGCTTGCTTTGGGACTTGCCACCACGTTTCTCCTATAGCCCAAATAGAGGCGGCGTCCGTTCGGACAACTGGAGTTCCAAGTGCTCCTAGTGCACCATAAATATTTGAGTGACTGTCACTTCCTACGACCATGCTTCCGGGGGTGACGTATCCCCGTTCAATCATTACTTGGTGACTAATGCCAGTTCCAGCGGGATAAAAATCGACGCCTTGATCTGCTGCAAACTTTTCAATCTTGGCGTACTTGCCAAGATTCGATTCACTTTTGTTTTGAATGTCATGGTCAATTGCAAAGACAGGCTGCTTTGGATTGTGAATTTTTTTGGCCCCAATTGAATTAAACTTCCCCATCACTGCTGAAGTGTTGTCGTGTGTCATGATGTGCTTCGGACTGATGCGGATAAACTCACCAGCAGAACCACCTGCTATTTTTTCTATTATTGTTGGCATGCTTGAATGGTACACAACTCTTCTGCAGTCGGGCATTTACTCACGAACATTTTTTGCCACGAATGCATTGAGACACAGAAACAAGATTAGCGTTCTCAGTTCCTAAACCAAATGTATCCCTCCGCGTCTCCGTGCCTCCGTGGCTCCTCTTCAAAAACTTTATTTGCCACGAGCAAGAAACGACCCGCGGGATAGTTTTCGCTCAAGACAACTCTGAGTCAACGAACTCAATACGAACATCATCAACATTCCAAGCGCCAAATAGAAGTTGGAAGTCATCATCACCAACTCCTGAAAAAGTCATGCGCATTCTTTTCTCAGGGCCGGCGAACATACAGTCGATTTCTGAAGATGCGAGGCGGAAACCCGTCCTGCGAATAAAAAACATATCTCTATCACCTCGCCAAACTGTTTTGCCTAATTTTACCCAACCTGGACCAACAACGATCGGACGACTACTCAATCGACCTCTTCCAATGGATCGCAGAAATGCAGGCAACTTTCGGCTTCGATGCACAGCCGGCAGTCCTAAAATCAGACGCAAGATATTCCAAAGAAACAGAAATATCACAACCCAATATATGGTCATCGCAGGAAAAGGAGTTCTAGCATTTAGGAACATAGCCCAAATAATAAAGATACTAAACGCAACTCCAACAATACAACCAAGTAAACTTCCTGGTTTTGAGGAGCGAATTTGTTCCGGTTCAATGAGTCCATTTGGAATAATTACGGTAGAAAGTTTTTCTTCAAGTGATGTATCTGCAATAGTTCGGGGCAAACCAAGTTCAACTCTGTTCCACGCCTGAACTCCTCGACCTTTTCTTCGAATTATCCACCTTACTTTAAGTTGTTGAAGTTTCAATGCAATTTCACTTTTGGGCTTTCCTCTTGGAAGCAAGCGTTTTCTAAACCAAGAATCAAATGTTAAAACAATAATTAAAAGTAGAATGAGTGCAATAATATGATACAAAAGAATGAAATTAAAATAAGAAGCAAGATAGGATGAGACAATAATCAATGCGACCATAACTAGAACAACGATTATTGTTGTCCGTCCGGGCCGGTGCAAATCGACAAACTCAATTTTTTTGTTTTGATTAATTTCTTGGGCACTTCCGGTGGCGCGGGTTAATTCCGGGGGCTGTGGTTAATTCCGGGGGCTGTGGTTAATTCCGGGGGCT
>JACNLO010000003.1 GCA_014381555.1 Planctomycetota bacterium
TGATCAGCTGATCAACCGCCACACCCGTTTGCACAGTTGTTGAACCGTCTGGCCATGTGATAATCAATTCGTCGACAATCTCTGAAACACCAAGACCAAATTGCACGTCAATTTGATGCTGGGAAAGATAGCTTCCGTCAACGCCAACTTGCTTTGTTCGCGTTTCGTCACCAACACGAACTGAAACCGTAGCGCCGATAGCATGTGTATTTGGTGGCCCTTGTGAAAGGTGAACACGTAACCAACTGCCTGAAGATTCAGCTTTATTTTCAAGGAGCAGGATGCCTTCACCAAACTTTAAGACAGCAATGTCCATATCCCCGTCATTATCAAAGTCAGCATGTGCTCCACCGCGACCAACAAACGGTTCGTTTAATGCGGTGCACGCTTGAGAACCAATTTCATAAAATCCTTCGCCATCAATTTGCCTGAATAATTGCATCTCTTGCTTTTGCAATTGTGTTTGATTGTTTTCTTCTTCAAGGGTGTGTCCATTTACCACCCACAAATCAAGAAGCCCATCATTATCCAAATCGATTAAGCCGGTTGCCCACCCAACCATGTGCAGGGATATTTGTCCAAGACCATGGTCTTCGGCGGTATCCATAAAAGAAACACGATGGGAATCGCCCCATTCACCGAGCATGTTTTCATACAAGGCGTTTTCCTGCGCAACCCAGTGCGTTACAAGTAAATCGTCGTCGCCATCGGTGTCCACATCGCCAACAGCAAGTCCCATCGCGCCGCGATAGTCAGCGGCAAGCGAAATTGCACCAATATCTGTAAAGGTTCCATCGCCATTGTTTTGATACACACCATTTTTTGACACATCGTTTGCAACGTACAAATCCAAGTCGCCATCTCCTTCAAAATCAAACCACGCTGCGCCAAGTGAACGACCCTCTTTGTCATCTACCCCGGCATCTTTAGCAACATCGGTAAATGTTCCGTCGCCATTGTTTCTGTAAAGTAAGTTTGGTTGCGATGGATAGGAAGATGGGTTTAATGTAAACGGAACCTCGGCGCCATATTGTCGTTGTGATTCTTGTATGTCCTTTTCGTTAAATATAAAATCAACGTAATTCGTTACGTAAAGATCTAGGTTCCCGTCTTGGTCATAGTCAGCCCAAGAAGCGCCGGCACCAAACAAGTCGCTATTGACACCAGAGGTTTTTGAAACATCAACAAACTTGTTTGAATCATTGCGGAGCAAAACATTCTCTCCATAACAAGAAATGTACAAATCCAAGTCGCCATCGCCGTCAAAATCCGCCCAAGTTGGTGACATACCATAGACAACAATATCAGTTCCGGTTTCCTTGCTTACATCCCGAAATGTGCCGTCTCCATTATTTCGAAACAACACACATTCACCATTAGGATTTTTGTCAAGAACCCCTCCTGCAAAGTTCACTACAAACAAGTCGTCGTTGCCGTCATTGTCGTAATCACCCCACGCAAGACCACTTCCCATATCTTCAGGTAGCAAAGAGTTGCGAACAGAAGAAAAATGAGGAAAACTCAAATCATGTGAAACAAATCTAAACGTAACCATCTCTGGGTCAATCGTTCTATCAAGCACGCTCGTTAAGCCGCTTACTGTTCCGTCATCGTTGCGTGCCATCGGATCGACTCGCGTGTTTTTCCACACAAACAACAGTGCAATGGCAATGGAAATGATGATAGTCACCACACTCCATCGCAACATAAGTTGATGGCGTTTGTTAAAACGCTTTTTGCTCATTCACCCACCACATTAATGGTTGCGGTGGCTTTTGACACCATAAAAATTGGCGATCTTACATCGTTCTCTGTTCCATATACACGATCAAGAAATGCTGGGTTTGCTTTGCGGTACCAAAGAGTAGCTCGAACAGTAAGTTCGCCAACTGATTCCGACTCAAACTCAAAATCATCCGATCGACTTCCGGGACGAGATTCGCGAGCGTTATCTGTAACACGACCTCTTGCCATCGATGGGCATTGCAATGATTCTTCGAACGTGTCGGTTACACCTGGATACATGGAGCGTTTGTAACTTGCGCCAACTAAGTCCCACAAATTATGTCGATCGATAAGCTCACCCTTACGATCAAAACCGTCTGCTTTGAAAACAACCTGTGAGTCGGTTACTTGATCAGTTTCTTCATCAACACTTCCTGTGCTGTAAACAACATTTCCGTCGCTATCAGTCACAACAAGTTCAACCCAACTCTCAATCATGTCAAGAGGGCCTGTAGGATAGTCGTGGCCTGTTTTGTTGTTCGTTAAAAGAACTCTTAAATCAATTTGTTCTCCAACCTGAACGCTTTCGGGGGCTTTAATATCCATACGGACAACGGGGCCAGTGGTCCACTTATCTTTAATTTCTGGAATTTCTATTTCGCCTCGCATCCATTGTTCTATTAACTCTGTGTGTTTTTCTGCGAATTCTAAATCTTGCAACAGTGGAATGTATTGGTTTGCACCAAGAGTGCTGTGAACTCTGTGCTTTCCATCGTCTAGCGAACGGTTGTAATCCGTCATGTCACCTGCCGCGGGATCATCAGAGTCAGTAAGTGGCATGTGACATTCACGACACGAAAGTGTTTGTGGGCTTTCATCACCGTGATACCAACGAGAGTTTTTCCAACTGTCGTATTGGTTCTGTCCTTGCACCTTGCCGATGTCCGTATTCACTTCCTTGTCTAGATATTGTTTGTGACAGGCTGCACAAAACTCTGCGGTTTTATACAGTGGACGAGAATATGAAGAAACGTGATGTTTTGGATACGTACGAATCAAAAAGTCACTCACAAACTTTGCTGCATCGCCATCCTCAAGTTCATATACATACCTCTCTTGTGGCTGAAGTGTGTAATCAGCATTTCCTTGAATATCTGTTTGGACGATGTTGTGACAGACCAAACAAGAAGTACCTTCGTCAATTCCTTCTTCAACACCAACAGTATTGTTACTACTATTTTTTGCACCAGCAAATAATGATATTGGGTCGTGGCATCCACCACAATAACGTGTGTGTTCTGGTGATGTTTCGTTAACCATTAACGTTTGAACGTCTTGGAACATTTTGTCAAGTGACGAATACCTGTGAGCGCTTGGTAGCCACTCTTCGTAAATTTGTGTGTGGCAACCGCTTGTACCGCAACGGTCTGAACCCGTCAAAAATTTTGGGTCGATTGCTCCGTTGTGTTGCATCCAGTTTGCGCCTTCAGCAATTATTTTGTCAATCTCTTTATTTGTTGCTTCGTCAACATTCACTGCTTTTGCTGAAGTGCGAATATGAGCAAAAAGACCAACTGGATCTTTTTTCGC